>NZ_JARTVO010000067.1:0-266 GCF_029625675.1 Mesorhizobium sp. WSM4884 | reverse complement strand
CACGACACGGAGCTGGTGGAGGAGTTGAGTGGCACCATGCCACGATTCGGTCGTCACCTCGTAGTTCTCGCAGCCTCGGCGGCTGCCGTCACCGCCCAACTGGTGGTGTCGCCACCGATCGCACTCGCCGCCGCGGTGTGGAACAACCCGCCGCAACGCCTGTACATGTCGCCGTCGGGCTCGGTGTCACCGCTCCCGGTTGGAGAGCTGCCCTTTATCGGTGCCGACCCGATCTCCGGGGACAGCCGAGTGCTCAACCTCAGCGC
>NZ_JARTVO010000066.1:0-267 GCF_029625675.1 Mesorhizobium sp. WSM4884 | reverse complement strand
CGGCTGCGTCCCATCTATGACGGCGCCAGGATCGGCGGCAATGCGCTTACCTGCGAGGTGGCGCCGGGCGACAACTGGACCATTCATGTTGCATTGGAGCAGGCGCGGCCGGGCGATGTGCTCGTCGTGACTCCGATCTCTCCATGCGAAGACGGATTTTTCGGCGACCTTCTGGCTGAATCGGCGATGGCGCTCGGCATCCGAGGCCTCGTGATCGATGCCGGCGTGCGCGATGTGGCTGCTTTGCGAGCGATGAAGTTCCCGGTC
>NZ_JARTVO010000065.1:0-277 GCF_029625675.1 Mesorhizobium sp. WSM4884 | reverse complement strand
CAGTAGCAGCAGTCAAATGCCCAATGACGGTCAGCGGAGCGAAGACAACCATAAGGATGCTCCCGCGACCGCGGATGAGATTTCAAACGGTGGCGATCTGTCAGGCCGATTGAAGCCAGATATACAGGAGCCGAGCCGGGCCACACTTATGCCGCACCCTGATCTCGTGATTACTCAAGGAACGATCATTCCGTGCATTTTGCAAACGGCAGTCGACACAAATTTACCCGGCTATGTGAAGTGCGTCTTACCTAAAGACGTCCGCGGCGCCACCAAC
>NZ_JARTVO010000064.1:0-278 GCF_029625675.1 Mesorhizobium sp. WSM4884 | reverse complement strand
GCGCTTATCTTCTCCCCTTGTGGGAGAAGGAGGATCGGCGGGTAGCGCCGAGACGGATAGGGTGCTGGAAGAAGATTGAGCGCTCCGGCAGCGGTGCCGTGCCTGTAGGAGGCGGGCGTCCTTAATCTCAAACTAACCAGCGGAACAATAGAATACATCCATGAATTGGTGGATCGGACTTTGCTGGTCGGCTGGGACCCTTTGCTTTGCGGCGCTCGACTATCGGGCCCGGAAATCGGCCGGCAGGCGACATTCAGACTGGCTCTGGCGCCTGGCCA
>NZ_JARTVO010000063.1:0-280 GCF_029625675.1 Mesorhizobium sp. WSM4884 | reverse complement strand
ATTGTAGCCACTTATGTAGATGAACTTCAGGTTAGTTATACTATTCAAGAAGTGAATGACCTGTATGTCGGTTTGGAATTTTGGTATAAATTCAATGAAGGTATAGGGGCAACAGAAATCATTGATCACTCAGGTAAGTCAAGGCATCTTGATGTTGTCAACTCAACAGGAGTAAATGCTGCATGGAATGGAGTAGGTACAACTGAAGCAGTCGAAGGTGATTATATGGGTGGGACAGGTGCCAACCCCGATTCTTTAGGTGGGACATATTGGACAACAC
>NZ_JARTVO010000062.1:0-305 GCF_029625675.1 Mesorhizobium sp. WSM4884 | reverse complement strand
TGTGGAGCTTCAACAGGTTGTCCTCGATCAGGGCGAGGCGACTGATAGGCGTTTTTGACTTTAGGCTGCCATGTGGACGATGCCAATTGTATCTGTGCAGCCAGACAGGCAGTTCGGCGGCACGATGATCGGATGTCGGATAGGCAATGGCGTAGGCCCATTCGCGCAGTGCTGTCTGGATGAAGCGCTCGGCCTTGCCATTGGTCTTGGGCGTATAGGGTCTTGTCGTGACGTGCTTGAGGCCGAGATCGCGGCAGGCCTTGGCGAAGGCCTTTGATCTGTAGCAGGAGCCGTTGTCGGTCATG
>NZ_JARTVO010000061.1:0-373 GCF_029625675.1 Mesorhizobium sp. WSM4884 | reverse complement strand
GTCGGCCGTGAACTATCCGCAAGCCATTGATCTGGCCTGTTGATTGAGGCGGATAGCGGCTTTGGAATTGCAGGATTAGCGGTATTTGGACGCTGTTTTCCTGCAATTCGGTTTTGCGATTCCCTTGTGGCGCGGAGCGTGATTCACTCGGTTCGGCGGCGGCGAATCGAGGGGACAGCGAATGTCCAGGCCACGCGAGAAGCGCGAGACGGGAGAGCAGGACCTGTTCCGCTCCCGGCTCGACCAAATCATCAACATGAAGCACGAGCTGGTGCGGCTGGCGCAGGCGATCGACTGGCCGGTGCTGGAGGAGCGTTTCGGCGCCGTCTATTCGGACGGCCCCGGCATGCCGCCGCTGCCGACCCGGCTGATG
>NZ_JARTVO010000060.1:0-393 GCF_029625675.1 Mesorhizobium sp. WSM4884 | reverse complement strand
CTCAGCCCGCCAATGCCATGCGATGTCTGTGACACGTCTTCTTCCTCCGAATGACCGCGCCCGTCCTCCCGCCCGGTGGGGCGGAAGAAGGAAGGGAGCGGCCGCAATTTTGCGCCGCTCCGTATGGAAGCGCCTATCTCAGTTCTTCTTCAGGAACTTGTCGATGTTGGCCGGCGTGACGAGCTGGAAGGGAATGTAGACCTTGTGCTCCACCTTCTCGCCCTTGGAGAGCTTCAGCGCCGCATCGAGCGCGCCGGCGCCCTGGCCGGCCGCGTCCTGGAAGACCGTCACGTCGAGATTGCCCGCCTGCATCGCGGCCAGCGCGTCCTGGGTGGCGTCGACGCCGCCGACCACGACCGACTTCATGTCGATGTTGGCGGCCTTCATCGCCTG
>NZ_JARTVO010000006.1:0-342873 GCF_029625675.1 Mesorhizobium sp. WSM4884 | reverse complement strand
ATCGGTGACGTTGAACATCACCAGCCTGCCATGACCGCCCTCTCGCAGCGAATTTGCAGAACTCTCAGCACACTACCGGCTACGGCCGGCGTAGGCCGGTCTCGAAAACATCATTTTCGGCTCAGCCTGACCTGAATCTCGGCACACCCTTGGCGGCTAAAAGCCGAGGCTCAATTCAATCCGATAAGCTTGGCGCCGTTGCGGAACAGGGTTTCGGCATCCCGGTCGAAGCGGAAGGTGGCGATGAAATCGTCGGCGCGGTAATCCGGCAGGGTCTTGCGGATCGCGGTCGCAAAAGTTCGCGCCTCGTCCTGGCGGCCGGCCAATGCCAGGCAGTGCGCGGCGATGGCCAGGATGATGACATGGGCATTGGGCCTGGCCGCCGCCTTCAGCGCCCACTCGGCGGCTTCGCTGAACTGCCCCAGCCGCGCATGCGCCATGGCGCGCGCGCCCATCATGCCGAACAGCAGAGGATCGAATGGGCTGAGATGCCGCGAGTGATCGGAGGAGCCGATCGCCGATTGCGGGTCGCCCGACTGCGAATGGACGAAGGACAGCGCGTAGTGACCGAGCGCGAAGTTCGGGCTGAGGTCGACGGCCTTCGCCAGTTCGAGCAGCGAGCCGTCCTGATCGCCGCGCAGCCATAGGGCGCGGCCCATCGCCCAGTGCGCCGCGGGGTTGCGGTCGTCGACCAGAAGGCCGTGGCCGGCGCTTTCGAAGGCCAGCGCCGACTCGCGGTCGCGATCGCCCCAGCGCTGGAAGGCGTTCTGCCAATGGGTGAAGGAGAGGCCGGCATAGGCGCGCGCGAAGGTCGGGTCAAGTTTCAGCGCGTCGGCGAAGAAATGCTGCGCCAGTTCGTTTTCCTGACGGGTGAAGCGGTACATGTGCCAGAGGCCGCGATGATAGGCCTCCCAGGCGTTGAGCGAATTGGGCGCCTTCAGCATAGCGCGGTTGCGCTCGACGGTCGCAATTTCGGCGGCGATCGAGGAAACGATGCTGTTGCCGATGTCGTCCAGGACCGCGAAGACGTCTTCGGGCTTGTGCTCGAAGATTTCGGTCCAGACGATCCTCGCCGTGCGCACCTCGGCCAGCTCGACCGAGACCACGACCCGGCCAGGCAGGCTGCGGACCGAGCCGGTCGCCACATAGTCGACGTTGAGCCGGCGTCCGGCGTCCTCCGGCGCGATGTCCCTCTCGGCCAGAGCGAAGACCGAGCCGCGGGCGATGACGAAGAAATCGCGCAGCTTGGCGAGACGCGTGATGATGTCGTGGGTCAGGCCGTCGGCAAGCCCGCCGCGGAAATTGCCGGCGCCGGCGCTTTCGGTGAACGGCATTACCGCCAGCGAGGCCCGGCGCGCCGCGGCCGGTTCGGTTTCGATGTCAACGATCGGCGGTTGCGGAGCCGGAAAGGGAGGCCCGGCTTGGGCGCATGGCGTCGCGCCGGAGTGGCGGGCTCTGATCTCCTGCCACGCCTCGCGCAGGGGCATGAAATCCAGCTCCTCGGAGTGAAAGAGTTCCGCGGCGATGGCGAGATGCTCCTCGCCGGCCCCAATCTGGCCGCGCCGGGCGAGATTTTCCAGCAGCGCCACATGCGCGCGCCCATCGAACGGCGCCAGTTCCAGCCACTTGTCCAGATAGGCGCCGGCCTCATCGGCGCCCTGCGGGAGAAGGCCGATGATGTGCTCCAGGACGGCGACATGGCATGAGCTGAAACGCCGGCGTTGCGCGATGAGCCAGCTGGTGAAATGCGGGCTCCGATCGAGTTCCAGCCCGTCAAGAAAATCGCCTGCGAAGAGCTGCGCAAGCGCCCGCAGGCGTTCGAGGCCGAGCGTATCGATGCCTTCCGCCGCGGCGGCGGCGGCTTCCATAGCATCCACGCCCGTGTCGCCTAGGCGAAGCGCAACGGTGTCGCCCTCGGTCTCGACCCTGTGCCGGCCCGGTTCGTCGAGCGCGGCGCGAAGCTTGCTCAGGCACCAGCGAAGTTCGCCGCGCGGATCATTGGGCACGTCCCACAGAAGCTCGCAGAGCCGGCTGCGGCTGACGGGGCGTGGCGCGAGCGCAAGGTAGGCAAGCAGTGCGCGCAGCTTGCGCGAGGAAGGCAACTTAACGGGTTCGCCGTTACGGGAAATCGTCAGTTGCCCAAGCAGCCGCACCGACAGGCCGGCGGCGGTGTCGTTCAGGCTCGATCGGGTGGATTCCACGTATGTTTCCACGCTCTCTCCAACGCTGACCAGCTGGTCCATGTTCTATCACCAAAGACGACAGGAAGCATCTGGCAGCCCAGCCGTGCCGGAATGCCGCCGTTGCCGCATTTGCGGCAGGTCAAGCAACCTAGCGCGGCAAGGTGTCGAAACCGCGCCGCCGAAGCCGCCGGTTTGTAACCGGCGCGTGAGACATCGAGGAGAAGAGCCATGTTGCACCAGTTGAAAATAAGGACGACGGCTGGCCGAGGCCGGCTGTTCGACAGCATTCTCGACACGGTCGGCGACACGCCGGTCATCCGCATCAACAATCTCGGCCCGGCGCATGCGACGATCTATGTGAAGGCCGAATTCTTCAACCCGGCAGCCTCGGTGAAGGACCGGCTGGCGCTCAACATCATCGAGGAAGGCGAGCGCAGCGGCAAGCTGAAGCCCGGCCAGACCGTGGTCGAGGCGACCAGCGGCAACACCGGTATCGGCCTTGCCATGGTCTGCGCGCAGAAAGGCTACCCGCTGGTGGTGACGATGGCCGACAGCTTCTCCATAGAGCGCCGCAAGCTGATGCGTATGCTGGGCGCCAAGGTGGTGTTGACGCCGCGTGCCCAGAAGGGGTTTGGCATGTACAAGAAGGCGGTGGAACTCGCCGAGGCCAATGGCTGGTTCCTGGCGCGCCAGTTCGAGACGGAAGCCAATGCCGCCATCCACGAGGCTACCACGGCGCGCGAGATCATCAACGATTTCGCGGGATCGAGGCTCGACGTGCTGGTCACCGGCTATGGCACCGGCGGCACCGTCGCGGGCGTTGGCCGGGTGCTGCGGCGCGAAAGGCCGGATGTGCGGATCGTGCTTGCCGAGCCTGCGAACGCGCAGCTCATCGGCAGCGGCAAGCGCCAAGAGCGCGGTGCGGGCGGTGCGCCAGCCGCCAGCCATCCGGCCTTCGAGCCGCATCCGATCCAAGGCTGGACGCCGGACTTCATCCCCAACGTGCTGCAGGAGGCGATCGACAAGCGCTACTATGACGAAGTGGTGCCGATCGCCGGTCCGGAAGGCATCAAATGGGCGAAAGCCCTGGCGCAGCAGGAAGGCATCTTCACCGGCATCTCCGGCGGCGCCACTTTCGCCGTGGCGCGCCAGATCGCGGGAACCGCTCCGGCCGGTTCGGTGATCCTGTGCATGCTGCCCGACACCGGCGAACGCTACATGTCGACCCCGCTGTTCGACGGCATCGAGGCGGAGATGGATGCCGAGGAGATGGCGCTGTCGCGGTCGACGCCGAGCTGTCAGTTCGAGGCCTGAAGACAATCGCGGCGCCGCTGTCCAGTCAACTGGCGGCGCCGCACGACGATCCAGGAAAGGGGATGCCTCTGGGGGAGGAGCGGATGGACACCTTGCAGGAAACAGCGCTGATGGACGAAACGCTCGATCCGCCCGATTGGGCCGAGATGCAGGCCCTGTCGCACCGGATCGTCGAGGAGGCCGTCGCTTATCTCAAGGATGTCAGGGATCGTCCGGTGTGGCGTGAGATGCCGGCCGAGGTGCGCGCCTTCTTCTCGGCACCTTTGCCGCGCGAGCCTGCGTCCATCGCCGACATCTACGGCGATGTTGCCCGCAACGTGATGGCCTATCCGATGGGCAACATTCATCCGCGCTTCTGGTCCTGGTTTATGGGCTCCAGCAATTTCACCGGCGCGCTCGGCGATTTCCTGGCGGCGATCCAGGGTTCGAATCTCGGCGGCGGCAACCACGCCGCGGGCCTGATGGACAGCCAGGTGGTCGACTGGTGCAAGGAGATGGTGGGCTTTCCGGCCCAGGCCAGCGGCACGCTGGTGAGCGGCGGCTCCATGGCCAACATCATCGGGCTGACCGTCGCACGCAACGTCAAGGCGGGTGTCGATGTTCGCGAAAGGGGTGTCGGCGCGATACCAAAGCCGTTGCGCTTCTATGCTTCGGACCAGGTCCATTCCTGCCATCGCAAGGCGATGGAAGCGCTCGGTCTCGGCAATCGGGCGCTGCAGCGCGTCTCGACCGACGCCAATTTGCGCATCGATGTCGATGCGCTCAAGACGGCCATCGCGGAAGACCGCGCGGCGGGTTTCAAGCCGGCTTGCATCATCGGCACCGCCGGCACCGTCAACACCGGCGCGATCGACGACCTGCAGGCGCTGGCCGCGCTGGCAGCCGAAGAGGACCTCTGGTTCCATGTCGACGGCTGCATCGGCGCGCTGATCGCAATCGCACCCGAAAACGGATCGCTCGTCGCCGGCATCGAGCAAGCGCATTCGATCGCGCTCGATCCGCACAAATGGCTGCATGCGCCGTTCGAGGCGGGCTGCGCGCTGGTTCGCGATGCCTCGGCCCACCGCAACACCTTCGCCGTCACCCCGGAGTATCTGGAATCGACGCCGCGCGGCCTCGCATCCGGGCAATGGCTGCACGACTACGGCCTGCAGACATCGCGCGGTTTTCGCGCGCTCAAAATCTGGATGGCGCTCAAGGAGCATGGGGTGGAGAAGTTCGGGCGCCTGATCGACCAGAACATCGCCCAGGCGGGCTATCTCACGCGCCTGATCGAAGCCGAGCCGACGCTCGAGCTGACGGCGCCGACCACCATCAACATCGTCTGCTTCCGCCGTCGCCTGGAGGGCGCATCGGAGGAACGGCTCAAGGTATTCAACACCGAAATCATGCTCAGGCTGCAGGAAGAGGGCATCGCCGCCTTGTCCGATACTACCGTGCGTGGCCGTCACTGCCTGAGGGTCGCGATCACCAACCACCGGACGCGGCGCGAGGATCTCGATCTGTTGGTGCGCGAGACGCTTCGCATCGGAAAGGAAATCGAGGCTGCGGCGGTACCAGTTTGAGGGAGCGGCCTGGAAGAAATATCTCAGCCGGCTGCCAGCGGCGCGCCCGGCAGATAGAGCATGATCGGCCGGATCTCGTAGACGGCGGTGGGATTGACGCGCTTGAGGTCGCGCGCCACCGCTACCGCCTCGTCCTGGTTCGCGCAATCCAGCACATAGAGGCCGAGCAACTGCTCCTTGGTCTCGGCAAAGGGACCGTCGATCACCATGCCGTCGCCCGGACCGCGCAGCGTGACGGCTTTCGCGGTATCGCCCAGCCTTGCCGCCGGCCCCAGCTTGCCGGCGCGGGTCAGCCTGTCGTTGATCTCGAGCAGGTCTTTCATGAGAGCCGCATCCTCGCCGGATGTCCAGGACTGGACGGTTTCTTCGACGTGATAGGCAAGTATCGCATAGAACATGGTTCGGGTTCCTCGTGCTTGACCCCGAAAATCGGAATCGATTTTTGCTTCGCCGGCCTTCGGTTCGGAAAGGATCATGCACCAAATTGAAGTGCTACAGCGTCCTTTGCGCGTCCAAGAGGACGCGCGGCGCTGCAGGGCGGGCCGCACTATCACAAGGATGGCGCGGCTGATCCAGTCCCGGAGCCAGCCGGAAAAGCGCCTGCTGACTCAAGCTGCCAGCGGCAGGCGCAGCTCCGTCAGCAGGCCGCCACCCGGATGGTTGGAAAGTTTGATCTCGCCGCCGGCACCGCGGGCGATGTTGCGGGCAATGGTGAGGCCGAGGCCGAGGCCGCCGGTCTGGCGGTTGCGCGATTGTTCGAGGCGCACGAAGGAGGCGAACACCTGGTCCAGCTTGGTCTGCGGAATGCCGGGACCTTCGTCGCGGATGGTGAGGGTGACCGTGTTGCCCGACCGCCGTACCCCGATATGCGCCTTCTTGCCGTAGGTGATCGCGTTCTGAACGAGATTGGTGATGCAGCGGCGCAGCGCCACCGGACGCGCGATGCAGACCAGGCCGCGCGATGGCTTGGCGTCCTCGTCGAACGAAGCGCCTTCGAATGCGTCGGCAACCGACTCCACCAGCGACCAGAAATCGATCCGTTCGGCCTTTTCTTCCGTGACCTCGAATTTGGCGAAATCGATCACCGAGCTCGCGATGCTTTCGATGTCGGCAAGGTCATGCGCAAGGGCTTCGCGTGCCTGCGATTTGCGCAGCAGCTCGAGCCGCAGCCGCATTCGGGTCAGCGGTGTGCGCAGGTCATGCGCCAGTGCCGCGGCGAGATATTCGCGGTCCTCGACATAGTCGCGCAGGCGCATCTGCATGGCGTTGACCGCCTTCGCAGCAGCGCGGATCTCGCGGCTGCCGGTCTCGGCTATCGGCGGGCTTTTCAGGTCGTTGCCGATGCGGTTCACCGCGGTTTCCATCATGCGGTAAGGCGCCGTCAGCCGGCGCAGCGACCAGATCGACATCACGACGATCAGTCCCGCTATCAGCGAATAGAGCGGCAGGCTGTCCCAACTCAGGATCGGCCCTGCCGGCGTGATCGGCTCGGTGAAGTTCAGCCATTGTCCGTCGGAAAAGCGCAGCGATGCCGTCAGCTTGTCGCTCTGGGCGAAATCCGCGGCCAGCACCAGAAGATCGCGCTCGACCTGACCGACGTCCTTGTTCATCACCTGGCCGTCCGGAGCATCGGCTTCCTGCGTTGCCGGGTCGCGCCGCACACGGGCGTCGGTGATGCCGAACTTGGACAGGCGGCCGACCAGAATGTCCTCCAGCTCGGCAAGCTGGTCATCGCCGGCGATCGAGGAAGTGACCGCGGGGGTGTCCGAAACGGTCAGCGCAAAGGTGGAATTGAACAGACCGGACGCAGTCGCCTTGCGCCCCTCGGGCGTGGCGTCATGCATCAGCTGCACCAGCGAATAGGCGCGGTCGTTCAGCCGATAGAGGTCGACGATGTCGTTGGCGGCGGCGCGGTCGCGCGCAACGATGTAGAGGGTCGCGACCTGGCTGATCATCAGGCCGGCGATGACGATGAGCAGAACCCAGACGGGCAGGGTTTGCGGCAGGAAGCGTCTCATTCGATGGTCGTTTCGGGCAGAAACTGATAGCCGCCGCTGCGCACGGTGAGGATCAGCTTCGGCGTCTTCGGATCGTCCTCCATCTTACGGCGCAGGCGGCTCACCAGGATGTCGACGCTGCGGTCGAAGCTGTAGCCGGTATCGCCGCCGGAAAGCTCGATCAACTGCTCGCGGGTAAGCACGCGCTGCGCGCTCTTGACGAAGGTATGCAGCAGGTTGAACTCCGCCATCGTCAGCTCCACCCGGACATCGTCGGGCGCCGTCAGCCGGCGGCGCGAGCAATCCATGGTCCAGCCGGCAAAATGGTAGATCTGCTTGGCTGAGGGCCGGCGCGGCTCGGCCGTGCCGTTGCGTCGCAGCACCGCGCGGATGCGGGCGAGCAACTCGCGCGGATCGAAGGGTTTGGGCACATAGTCGTCCGCGCCCATCTCGAGGCCGACGACGCGGTCCGTCGTCTCGGTCACGGCGGTCAGCATGATGATCGGTGTCGTGTAGTTGGCGCGGATCTCGCGGCAAAGCTCCAGTCCGCTTTTACCGGGCAGCATCACGTCGAGAACGATGAGATCGACCTGCGCGCGGCGCAGAACCGCCTCCATCTCGGTGCCGTCGGCGGCGACCGTGGTGTGCAGTCCCCGCTTCTGGAAGAATTCCTGAAGCAGGTCCCGTATGCCCTTGTCGTCATCGACGATCAGTATGTGCGCGTCGGATTTCACGAGAACCCTGTCGTTTGCGTTTGCCAAGCCGTCCTTCGACGATCACCCACACGATAGAATTCGGGCCACATCTTGGCCAGTGGCGGTAGCGGCGTACGGGTTTCCCTCCCAGAAACAATCCAGAAACAAAATTCTACAGTTGGGAAAAACTCGTGAAAAATTTCAAGGGCATAACCGGTGCCGTGGCGGTCAGGTTATCGGCTGCGACGCGAGTTTCCGGAGTAACGGACAAGACCAATGCAGAGGTTCTGGATCAGCGTGATGGGGGCTTTGCTCAGCATGTCGCTCATCACAGCCGCGGCCGGCGCCTCCACTGCAAAGGTGGCGCCGCTGACCCGAACCGAGCGCTGCACCAATCTCAGCCGTCAAGTTGACGAAGCCCTCGAAACCCATGCCGCGGCAACGCAGGTCACCGCGGCGAAGGCACTTCAAAGAAAGGGAAACCGGTTCTGCGCCAACAAGAAGCAGGCACAGGGAATCCGGATGCTCGCGAACGCTTTGAAGCTGCTTGGAGTGACACCGGTCGACCCGGCTCAGTGACGCTCACCTCCTCGACCCGCATGAAAAAGGAAATGAAGCCATGAAGAAGTCCCTCCTCTCCGCACTCGGCCTCGCTGTTGCTCTGGCCTTCTCGATGCCGGCTCTCGGCAACGCCGCCGCCACGACGACCGCTGCTCCGGCTGCCACCACCACGACCACGACCGCTCCGGCTGCCACCGCTCCGGCGAAGGCTGCTCCGAAGAAGGTTGCCGCCAAGAAAGAATGCAAGCCGACCAAGAAGCACAAGTGCCCGGTGAAGAAGTCTGCGAAGATGGCCCCGGCGAAGGCTCCGGCGAAGAAGAAGCCCTGATCCAGGCTTTCGAACGTGATCTTTTCAAAAGCCGCTCCAGCCTGTTTTGGCTGGAGCGGTTTTCTGGTGGTTGAAACCTGACACCGGCAGTTTCCGCCGCGACAACGTCATCCTTAACCCGATCGCAATGCCGGTACAGTAGGACAATCCGCATGAAGAAGCGGCTTTCGTCCCGGATGCGCTCGCTAAGCCTCGGCGGCCTTGTTGCCACCGCGGCGGCAAGAGCGTTGATCATCCTCAAAGCCAGCCCGGTGCCGGACCCCGCCAGCGGCAGAACCGAGCCTGAGCTTTTCGCGCCGGCCATCTCATCGAGCTTCGACTACATCACGCCGGCACAGAGCTGGATCCTGATCTTGCTGACCGGCGCAACGCTGATCGGTTTCGCCGCCTGGGTGGTCACCGCGTTCATGGAGCGCGGTTCCGACATGGACGACGGCGGCTCCGGCAGATCCGGCACGCAGATGCGCCGGCAGGGCCGTTGAACGGCAAGCAGCGCTTTCCCACATAAGGCCGAGCGTCCGCTCGCCGCTACGGCGGGCAAATGGACGAAAGCTTCCTTGCATGACAGAGTGCAAGCGAGAACCCAGTTTCCAACTGGTGGATTCCGATGCCTGAAACTGTCCTCAAACCGCGTACCAAGACACAGCCGAAAACCGAGCGGCCAAAGCTCTACAAGGTCATCCTGGTCAATGACGATTTCACGCCGCGCGAGTTCGTGGTGACCGTGCTCAAGGGTGAATTCAAGCTCAGCGAGGATCAGGCGCATCGTGTGATGATCACGGCGCATACGCGCGGCGTCTGCGTGGTCGCCGTCTTCACGCGCGACGTCGCCGAAACCAAAGCCGCGCGGGCAACCGATGCCGGCAAGGCCAAGGGCTACCCGCTGCTGTTCACGACCGAGCCGGAAGAGTAGGGTTCTCTTTTCCTTCTCCCCTTGAGGGAGAAGGTGGATCGGCGCGCAGCGCCGAGACGGATGAGGGGTGCTCCAGCCGGACGGCAGCCTACCCCTTACCTGGATTGCCATCCGATTTGCGAAGAGCAAATCGGAGCAATCGGACCTCTCCCACAAGGGGAGAGGTAAAAGGCGCTACCGTCCTTCGCGATACCACATCGAGCCGATCGCCAGGAGCAGCAGGCCGAGGCCGAGGAAGCCGCCGAACAGCGGCACGCGCGAAACGGCCTTGAGAGTGCTGTCCTCGGTGGTGCGGAGCCCAATCCAGTCATCGCCCGATGCCGCGCCCGAGGAGCGGATCGGCACGATGGAAGGCAGCGCCACACCGCCGGCAAGACTGCCAAGCGTGGACGACGGAGCGAGCCGGCGCACACTGCCGCCGGTCGCATCCGCCGGCGCCTTCAGCCTGTCCTCCGTGGAAATGACATCGGAGAACTCCGGTGCGTTGATCGGGCCGACATGGGCAAGCGCGGTGAGATCGCCATTGCCCACCTGATAGAGACCGATCTCGCTGGTCTGCAGGCTGCCGGTGAAAATCCCCGGCTCGGATTTTTGCAGCTTGACCGTCATCGTCTTGCCGGAAGGCGTGATCACCTGGGCGGGGCCGGGATCGTCGCTCATCGTCTGGCGCCGGATCTCCAGCACCATGCCGCGCCCGTCGGCGGTCAGCCGCTCTTCTTCCAGTTCGGGTTCCTTCATCAGCCAATGGGCGATACGGCGATAGAGCTGGACATGCGGCCCGCCGCCTTCGAAGCCGCGCGCCCACAACCAGCCCTGGTCGGAAAGCAGCATGCCGACCCGGCCTTCGCCCTTGCGGTCGAGCACAAGCAGGGGTCGGTCGTCGGCCCCTTTCATAACCACCTCGCCTTCAGGATTCTTGACGCCGATGGTGCGGAACCAGCGGCTCCAGTGCGGCGGCTCGGTAGCGGAGCCATCGAGCCCGCGCGTTACGGGGTGGCGCTGGCCGAGATCGGTGAGACGCGGATAGAAGGCTTTGTCGACGACCTCGCCGCTGGGCATCGCCGGCAGGGCCGACATCAGCGGCGTACGGGCAATAGAGCTTTCGCCGGCATATTCGGGACCGGCGGCGATCAGCAGCGCGCCGCCCTTTTCGACATATTCGGAGATGTAATCGTAATAAAGGATCGGCAGCACGTCGCGGTGCTGATAGCGGTCGAAGATGATCAGATCGAAATCCTTGATCTTCTCGACGAACAGCTCGCGCGTCGGGAAGGCGATCAGCGACAGCTCGTTGATCGGCGTGCCGTCCTGTTTTTCCGGCGGACGCAGAATGGTGAAGTGGACGAGGTCGACCGACGCGTCGGATTTCAAAAGGTTGCGCCAGGTGCGCTCGCCGGCATGCGGCTCGCCGGAGACCAACAGCACGCGCAGATGATCGCGAATGCCGTCGACGAGGGCGATGGCCCGGTTGTTGGCGTCCGTCAACTCGCCCGGCTCGTGATCGATTGAAAGCTGGACGATGTTGCGGCCGGCGTTGGGAATGGTGACCTCAAGCTTCATCGGCTGACCGATGGTCGCATGCTCGACCGAGGCCTGTTCGCCATTGACCGAGACCCGCACATCGACCGGACCGCCCTGGCCCGCGGTCGAGATGACCCGATAGGTCATGTCGAGCGGCTTGCCGACGAGACCGAAACGCGGCGCGTTCTCGAAACGGATGCGGCGGTCCTTTTCATGCTCGTTGCCGGTGATCAGCGCATGCAGCGGCGCGTTGAAGTCCGGCGCGCCAGCCGGCGCGTCATGCACCTCGCCGTCGGTGATCATGATCGCGCCGCCGATGCGCGAGGGCGGCACGTCGCGGAAAGCGCTTTCCAGCGCGCCGAACAGCCTGGTTTCGGTGCGCTCGTCGGCAGCCTCGGACTTGCCGGCATCGACCACGCGAACGTCGAATTGCTTGAAACGGCCGAGGCGCTGTTGAAGGCCAGTCAGGGCCTCGTCGGTCTGCTTGTTGCGGTCGCCAATCTCCTGGCTCTGGCTGCGGTCGACGATAACGGCAACGACGCTCTTCAGCGCCTCGCGCTCCTCGTCGAGGAAAACGGGATTGAGCAGCGCAGCACCCAGCGCCAGCAGGGCGATGAAGCGCAGGACCGAGCCGCGCTGGCGGAACCACAGGCCGGCGAGCGCGAGCAGCAAGAGCGGCACGACGACAAGCCCGAACAGCGGCCAGGAAACGAGCGGCTCGAAGGAGATCGACCAGTTCATGAGCTACTGCCCCAGCCGTTCGAGCAGGACTGGCACGTGCACCTGGTCGGATTTGTAGTTGCCGGTCAGCATGTACATCATGATGTTGACGCCGGCGCGGAGCGCATAGACGCGCTGCATCGGATCCGGCGGCACGGTCGGCAGCATCGGATCGCCGTTTTCGTCCACCGCCCAGGCGCCGGCGAAATCATTGCCGGTGATCATGATCGGCGACACGCCGTCGCCGGTGCGCACCGGACGGTTCTCGGTGTTGCTGGCATCGAGCGAGGTCTCGACCCAGAGCGGGCTGCCGTTGAAGCGGCCGGGAAACTCGGGAAGGATGAAGAAGGATTTCGTCAGCACATGGTCCGACGGCACCGGCTCCAGCGGCGGTACGTTGAGATTGGCGAGGATATCGCGCAGCCGCTCGGTGGCCGGGCTTGCCGAGCCGGCGCCGATGCCGTTGGAGAACTGGTCTCGCGTGTCGAAGAGAACCGTGCCGCCTTGCTGCATATAAGCATCGATGCGAGCGATCGCAGCTTCGCTTGGCATCGGCGCGGTGGCGTCGATCGGCCAATAGATCAGCGGATAGAAGGTCAGCTCGTCCTTGGAGATGTCGACGCCGGCCGGCGGGCCGGGCTCCAGCGCCGTCTTCTCGACCAGGAAGCGGGTCAGGCCTTCGAGGCCGGCGCGGCTAATCGAATCGACGCCGGGCTCGCCGGTGATGACATAGGCGATGCGGGTTTTTGAAATGTCCTCAATCGCCTGGGAATCGCCGGGCTTCGAATCGTCCGCACGGGCGAGATCGGCATGGCCGAAGAGACCGCCGAACACAATCAGTACGGCAGCGGCGGTCGCCGCTGCTCGGCGCGGCCGGCGCGACCAGAGCCCGCCCATCCATAAGACGGCAAGCGTGTCGAGCACCATCAAAAGGAGAGCAGCCGTGACCAGTGGGCCCTTCAGGTTCTCCGATTCGTCGAAGGCATAGGGGATGGCGCTCACCGGCAGCGAGACCTGCGGCTGAGCGAGCGGCGTGAAGGTGCTCGAGGCGTTGAGCAGGTTATGGGCGAAGACGCCGGTCTCCGATCCGTATAGCCCCGGCGGGTTTTCCAGCGTCACCGGCAACGGGCCGGCGCCCGGCACGAGCGGCCGCGCGTCCGGCGTCGGCGGCACCAGCGTGCCGTCGGCGCCGATCATGCGATAGGGCGCCAATGACGCGGCGGCGGCCTCGGCATTGGCGACCGCGGCGCCCTGGTTGCGCGACAATTGCACGACGCGCCTCAGCATCTCGACGAAGCTGCCTGAGATCGGCAGGTTCGACCAGGTCGCCTCCGGCGTGACGTGGAAGAGCACGAGCGTGCCCTGGTCCTTCTTCATGCCCGTAACCAGCGGCGTGCCGTCGGCCAGCGTCGCCCAGGTACGTTCGACGATGTCGGGCGTGGGCTCGGCCAGCACCTGCCGGCTGACCGTCACCTCGGTCGGCGGCGCGAGATCGGCGAAGGGGCCATTCTTCGGGAATTCGGTGACCTGCTGCGGCGTGGTCCAGGACAAGGCGCCGCCCAGCGCGCGTTCGCCGCTGCGCAGCCGGACCGGCAAGAGGTCGTCGTCATTGCCGGCGGCGGCCAGCCTTGAACCGGCAAAGCGCACCAGCGTGCCGCCACTGTTCACCCAGTCGACCAGCCGTTGCCGGACCTGTTCGGGAATGTTGCCGACATCGGCCATGATGATCATCGCCGGCTTCTGGTCGAGAAGCTGCGGGATGGCGTCGGCCAGATCGGCGCTCGACGGCTCGACCAGATCGGCGAAGGGCTGCAGGGCGCGGCGAATGTAATAGAGCGGCGAAAGCAGCGGCTGCGCCTGGTCTGCCTCGGCCTGCGACAGCAGTCCGACGCGGCGGCGCTTGGAGCTTTCGTCGAGCACGCGCACGGCCCCGGCCTGGTGCGCGCCGTCGAGCGCGACCGAGGCGAAGTCGTTGCGCAGCTCGAAGGGCACCGTCATCGTCCCCGTGGCCGTGATTTGACCCGGCGCGAAGGTCAGCGTCGCGTCGGCGATGCGGCGGCCCTTGTCGTCGAAGGCGCCGGCGGTTACCTGGGCCGGCGCTGGATCGCCGGGCGCGCGAATAGCGGTCAGCGCGAAGCCGTCGACCTGGTTGTCGGCGCCGATCAGGCCGGTCAGCGAAAGCCGGTCGGACGTGGCCCAAACCAGCCGTGAGGCGTTTTTTTCCAGAAGCGTCTTGAACGCCGCTTCATCGCCATTGGCGGCAAGGCCATCGGCAAGGACGGCGACGCTGGCGCCCGGCAGGCGCTCCAATGCTGCGGCGACGCGGGCATAGACGGCAGGGCGGTCGGTCGGGATCGGGCGCGGCTTTGCCGCGCGCAGGCGGTCGAGCGCGGCCGACGCATCGAAGGGGCCGATCTCTGCATTCGGCTTCTCGGCGGTGAAGGCGATGACGACCGGCACGCCATTCGAGCCGGCATCGGCGATCAGCCGCTCGGCGGTGGCGACCCGCTTGCCCCAGTCGGCCGCACTTGCCCAGTCATTGTCGATGACCAGCGCCAGCGCCGAGCCTTCCGCCGGCAGCTTTTCGCGCGGATTGAAAACCGGCTCGGCGAGCGCGGTGACCACAAGAGCGGCCATCAGCAGGCGCAGCAATGTCAGCCACCAGGGGCTTTGATGCGGCGTCTCCTCGCGCCTCAGGACGCGGGCGAGGATCCGCAGCGGCGGAAAGACCTCGGTCTGCGGCCGGGGCGGCGTCAGCCTCAGCAGCCACCAGATAACCGGCAGGGCCAGCAGACCCCACAGCACCATCGGCGCGCCGAAGGAAAGCGGCAGCCAGCTCATCCGACCGCCTTTCCGGCATGACCGCCGCCGGCGGTCAGCCCAGTATAGCCGCCGCCGGCAGTCAACCCTGCACGACTGCCGCCAACAGTCAGCCCCGGGCGGCTGCTATCGGCGGTCATCGCCATGTGGACGCGTACGAGCGCTTCGGAAGCGAGGCGGTCGGTGTGGTTGACGGTGAAACTCCAGCCGAGGCGCTTGCACCAGCCGGCCAGCTCCTGGCGGCGGGCGGTGTAGAGCAGGCGGTACTCGTCCTTAAGCGTCTCGGCGCGGCCGGCGGTCAGCTTGTCGCCGGTCTCGGGATCGGTGAATTCGGTGCGGCCGGCATAGGGAAAGGTCTCCTCGGCCGGGTCGGCGACCTCGATCAGATGCGCTCGAACGCCGTGACGGGCGAGCACGTCGAGCCAAGCCATCGTCTCCTCGACCGGATCGAGGAAATCGCTGACGATGACGATGTCGCAGAAGCGGCGGATGGCCGAGAGATCGGGCTTGGCCGGCAGTTCGCCGGCATGGCTGAGCTGGGCCGCGATGCGTTCGGCACCGTTGCGGGCGGTGAACGGGTCGGTGAGGCCCGGCCAGGCGATGCGCTCGCCGCTGCGCGACAGAAGCTCGGCCAGGGCAAGCGCCAGCACCAGCGCGCGCGACTCCTTGGAAACGCCGGCCCCCGCCGACTTGTAGAGCATGGAGGGGGAGGGGTCGGACCAGAGCCAGACGGTATGAGCCGCCTCCCACTCGCGGTCGCGCACATAGGTGTGGTCGTCACGCGCCGAGCGGCGCCAGTCGATGCGCGAGGAATCGCCCTCGACATAGGGTCGGAACTGCCAGAAATTCTCGCCGATGCCGCGCTTGCGGCGGCCGTGCCAGCCGGCGATCACGGTGTTGACGATGCGGCGCGCCTCGACCAGCAGGTCCGGCACCAAAGAGGCCCGCAGCCGGCCACGGGCGAGCGCGTCGCGCGTCGCAACCGGTGCCTGGACCTCGCCTATTCGACCCATCAGATGCCTTTTGCCAGTTTCGCCACCACGTCGCGCACAGAGGTGCCTTCGGCGCGGGCAGCGAAAGTCAGCGCCATACGATGCTGCAGCACCGGCTCGGCCAACGCACGGATATCGTCGACCGACGGCGCCAATCTTCCATCATATAGGGCGCGCGCCCGGGCGCACAGTGTCAGCGCCTGGCTGGCGCGGGGACCCGGACCCCAGGCGACGTGCTTGTCGGTGTCGGCATCGCCCTGACCCGGGCGGGCCGAGCGCACCAGCTTGAGGATCGCCTCGACGACGCTTTCCGGCACCGGCATGCGGCGGATCAGGGTCTGGATTTCCTTCAGCCTGGACGGCTGCAGAACGTTGTCGGCCTTGGCCTCCTCGACACCGGTGGTTTCGAGCAGGATGCGGCGTTCGGCCTCGATATCCGGGTAAAGGATGTCGACCTGCATCAGGAAGCGGTCGAGCTGCGCCTCCGGCAGCGGATAGGTGCCTTCCTGCTCCAACGGATTCTGTGTCGCCAGCACATGGAAGGGCGAAGGCAGGTCGTAGCGGGCGCCGGCGATGGTGACGTGGTATTCCTGCATCGACTGCAGCAACGCGGACTGGGTGCGCGGCGAGGCGCGGTTGATCTCGTCCGCCATCAGAAGCTGGGTGAAGATCGGCCCGGAAATGAAGCGGAAAGAGCGCTTGCCGAACTCGTCCTGCTCCATCACTTCCGAGCCGAGGATATCGGATGGCATCAGGTCGGGCGTGAACTGGACGCGGCGGGAATCGAGACCGAGCACGATGCCAAGCGTCTCGACGAGCTTGGTCTTGGCGAGGCCCGGCACACCGACGAGCAGCGCGTGGCCGCCGGCAAGCAGCGCCACCAGCGTGCGCTCGACGACGGCTTCCTGGCCGAAAATCACGCGGCCTACGGCGTCGCGGACCTTCGAGATGTCGGCCAGAGCCTTCTCGGCCTCTTCGATCATCGCCTTGTCGCTCAACGGACTTTCCTTGATCATCACGCTCATGCCGTTCGATCCTTGTGGTTGGAAACACCGGCCTGCACTCTCAAAGTCGCAGAATGCCGCGATTCGGCCTCGCCTGGCGCCTGCGATTGAACTTAAATCACAGACTTAGGCTGACAAGCGAAACAACAGTGACTATTTCGTGACCATGACCGATCATTCCGGACTTAGCGAGCAGAGCCTGACCGGCGCCACGGAGGCGCGTGGGCTGGAGGCGCTGATCTCGCGAGCGGCGCAGGCCGGCAAGGGACCAGCCCCCGTGGAACGCTGGAATCCGGATTTCTGCGGCGATCTCGACATGGAGATCAAGGCTGACGGAACCTGGTTCTATCTCGGCACGCCGATCGGGCGCATGCCGCTGGTGCAGCTGTTTTCCAGCGTCTTGCGCAAGGACGCCGACGGCAAGACCTATCTGGTGACACCGGTGGAGCGGGTGGGGATCCGCGTCGCCGACGCGCCCTTCGTCGCCGTCGAGATGAGCGTGTCGGGGAGAGGCGACGAGCAGGTCATCACCTTCCGCACCAATGTCGGCGACGTCGTCACCGCCGGGCCCGGCCATCCGCTTCGCTTCGTCGACGAGGACGCGACCGGTGGGCTCAAACCCTATGTGCTGGTGCGCGGGAGGCTGGAGGCCTTGGTGGCGCGACCGGTGATGTATGAGCTGGTCGAACATGGCGAAAAGATCGAAATCGACGGCAAGGCGATGTTCGCCGTCCGCTCCGGCGGCGAGGTTTATCCGATCATGCCGGCCGAAAAACTCGAGCGGCTCAGCGCGTGATGGACCAGGTGTCGCCGGTGCCGTTCTCTATCACGGATTTTCGCGCCCGTGCCGCGGCGCAGGCAAAGGTGCTACCCGGCGATGAGTTCGGCGATCACCGCTTCAATCCCGGCCACCCCAGATTGAAGCACATAAAGCCGCTGCGCGACGCCGCGGTGCTGATCCCAGTCATCGATCACGCCGATGACGCGACCGTGCTGCTTACCAAGCGCGCCGAGAGACTGCGCAGCCATTCCGGCCAGGTGGCTTTTCCCGGCGGCACCATCGATCCGACCGATCCCGGCCCCGAGGCCACCGCGCTGCGCGAGACATTCGAGGAGATCGGCCTCGACCGCGGCCACATCGAAATCATCGGCCGGATGCCCGACTATATCTCGGGCAGCGGCTATCGCATCGTGCCGGTGCTTTCCGTGGTGCGGCCGGGCTTTTCGCTGACGCTCAATGCCGACGAGGTCGACGCCGCCTTCGAGGTGCCGCTGCGCTTCCTGATGGACCCCGTCAACCACGCGCGCGATAGCCGCATGTGGAACGACCTCGAATGGTTCTTCTACGAGATGCCCTATGACGGACAGCGCATCTGGGGCGTCACCGCCGGAATCATTCGCACGCTCTATGAAAGGCTCTATGCGTGAGCGCCGAGGTGTCTCTTACAGGCCGCGCCGACTGGCTCGGCGAAAAGCATCTGCAGAAGCTGCTCGCCGCGCTGAAGGAGGGCGGTGAGGAGGCGCGCGTGGCCGGCGGGGCGGTGCGCAATGCGCTGATCGGCCAGCCGGTCGCCGATATCGACGTCGCCGCGACGACCCTGCCAGAGGAAACGATCCGCCGCGCCGAGGCCGCCGGCTTCAAGACGGTGCCGACGGGAATCGAGCACGGCACCGTCACGGCGATCGCCGGCGGCAAGGTCTATGAGGTCACGACGCTCAGGGCCGATATCGAGACCGACGGCCGGCGGGCGAAAGTGACCTTCGGGCGTGACTGGAAGCTTGACGCCGAACGGCGCGACTTCACCATCAACGCGCTCTATGCCGAGGCTGACGGGACGGTCGTCGATCTTGTCGGCGGCGTCGCCGACATCGAGGCGCGGCGGCTGCGCTTCATCGGCGAGGCGGAAGCGCGTATCCGCGAGGACTATCTGCGCATCCTGCGCTTCTTCCGCTTCTTTGCCTGGTATGGCGACGGCCGGCCCGATGCCGAGGGCTTGAAGGCCTGCGCCAGGCTGAAGGACGGGCTCGGCAGGCTTTCGGCCGAGCGCGTCTGGTCCGAATTGAAGAAGCTGCTTTCGGCACCCGATCCCTCGCGCGCCCTGCTGTGGATGCGCCAGGCCGGCGTTCTCACCGCCGTGCTGCCGGAGAGCGAGAAGTGGGGCATCGACGCCATCCACGGGCTGGTCAGGACCGAAAAGGATCTCGGCTGGGCAGCCGATCCGCTGCTCAGACTGGAGGCAATGGTTCCACCGGATGCAGCGCGCATGAAGATACTTGCCGAAAGGCTGAGATTTTCGACCGGCGAGGGCGAACGGCTCAAGCAATGGGCGCTGACGGCTTCGCCGGAACACAAGACCACCGAGACGGAACTTTCGAAAAAGCTCTATTTCGGTGATCGCCAAGGCTTCCTCGATCGGCTGCGGCTCGCTCTCGCCGCCGCGCGGACGCGTGCCGTCGAGGACAATCAGGCCATGGTGGAAGCCGGCGGCTTCTCGCGCCTGCTCGGCTTCGCCCTGAAATGGGAAAAGCCGACCTTTCCGATCAAGGGCACCGACCTGACCGAACTCGGCGCGTCGCCCGGCCCGAAGCTGGGCGCCACGCTGAAAGAACTCGAGAAGGAATGGGCGGATTCCGGGTTCATCCTGGATCGCGGCGCGCTGCTCGAACGCGCCGCGAAGGCTCTCGAGGGTTAAATCGATTGGCCGGTCGATCGGTGCCGGTCAATGGATCGCCACAGGGGCCAGGGCGCGCGACAGGCTTGCCTCGCCCTTGCCGTAGACGGCTGGGTTGTAATTGACCAGCGTGTCGGTGCGGGCCGTGTTGAGCAGGTCGTTGGTGATCTGAACCGGTGTCGCGCTGGTGAATTTGCTGCCGATGATCGCGGCGTATCCCGAGATGATGGGCGCAGCGAAGGACGTGCCGTAAAGGCCGGTCTTGTTTCCTTCGACGCCGACCACGAGGAAGTGGCTCTGCACGGCGGTGTTGGAGCCGGCATAGTTCGAATACCAGGCAAGCTGAGCCTTGTTGGCTGTCGTGCCGTTTGTCGACAGCGCGCCCACGAAGATCGCCGTTGGTTTGCCGATCAGGGCTAGGTCGAGATAATCCTGCTGGCCGCCGGTAACCCCGCCTACGGCGACCGAGTCATTGCCGGCAGCCTTCGAAACTATGGCCGATCCTTTGGTGGCGTAGGATATGATCGACGCCTCTTCAGGAGCCCAGCCGATCTGGTTCACGCTGTAGCCGGCGCTGGCATACATGCCATAACTGAGGTTGAGCACGTTGCGGCCGGCCGCCAGCGGCACGGCCGAGCCCGTCGAGAAGTCCTTGGAGCGAATGGTCGCCGCGGGAGCGATCATGCTGGCTTCCTCGCGCGTCCATTCGCCATGCCGCAGGGTCTGCACGCCGATGCCGAAATTGCCGGAGAAGCGCGATGAGCTGCTGAAGTCGTCGACGACGGTGATGGTGACGCCCTGGCCCTTGTAGCCGGCCGCCCATGCGGCGCCGACGTCGGGGCTCATCCAGCTCTGTACTGCCTGAGTCGTTGCCTTCACGACCGGGATCTTTGCGCTTACGCATATGGACCCGCCGCCGTGGCACAGCGCGGCCGTCTCTTCCGCGTCGGGAGCTTCCTGCGCTGACGCCATCGATGCCGGCAGAAGGAGGAGAGCCGCGGCAATGCCGAATTTCCAGAAATTACCAGACATGGTCTTACTCCCGGTCAGACAGAAAACGAGGATGGCAGGAACGAGAACGGACGGTCGCCAAGTTCGGGAGCAGGAAGATTTCTCATGCACGGCATCCCGGCGATCAGAAAGTAACACGGTAGTTGAGCCACAGGCGCAGCCTTTCGGGTGTAGCGTTAACCAGATATTTCAGCGTTTCCTCAGGCGCCGTCTCGCCGGCCGCGAGCCGGCAGTTGACGCTGTAGGTGCCCAGGTCCCCGTAGTCGGCCACGCAAGGCTTTTCGGTCAGCTTGCCGCCGAAGGTCGAGGTAACAGAAAGGGACAGCGTGCTGTTCAGGCTCGGATGGGTCTGGGTGAGAAAACCGAGTTTGAGGCTCGGCGCTATGCGGTATTTCTCCGCTTGTTCGCCGGTCCCAAAGCCCCACAGAATGCCGCTGTTTTCGGTAAGCTGCGTGAGAAAATCGACATGCATGTCGACCCAATTGGCATGGTACCACCGATTGAACGAGACCCAGCTTCCGTCCTGCAGCTCGTAGCCGCCATTGCCGAGCCCTCTCGCGCGCTCGCTGAGCGGCGAGCCCTGGTGGATATCGACGAGCGACGTGGTCATTGTCATTTCCTGAGCGGCCGCCGGTGCTGCGCCGAGGAACGCACACAGCAGGAGCGCCGCTGCGCGGGAACCGCTTCGATTGTCGGATCTTTCGCGCATGCGCGAGGCACCTCGTCCCACCAGATCCGGCCAGCGCCTGGTGGCGACGGCTCCTCGGACAGCCGCTTGTGACCGGATCATGCGCGCAACGATCGCATGCATACCGTTACCGCGAGGTTATCTAAGCCGATACGAATATAATTTTTGCCTGAATTCGGCGAAGCCGACCATTGTCGGCGGCCGGGACGCAAATAGAGCGAGATGCGCCCGAATGCTGCATCCCGCTCGCTGTCCTATTGGTGGTCGTGCGAAATCCGCGAGCGGATGCCTCAGGCCGCGTCGCGGACCTTCTGGATGCGGGAGCGGATCGCCTCGATCATGGTCTCGCGGATGATGGTTTCGCCGTGGGTTTCGCGCATGTGCTCGACGGCACGGCGCATGACCTCCGCTTCCTCCTCGGCGCGCGTGTGCCAGTCACAGCCTGGAACGAGTGTCCCGCATTGGAATTCCTTCATGGGTTTTCCTTTCCTCGCTGCGGAGCGGTTCGGCTCTGACCACTCCAGTTATTGTTTTTTCGCAATCCCGCATGGAAACCGCTGGGCACTTTCCCTGAAATTGCTCGAGTGGATAACCATAACACATGTCGCCGACTTCGGTTGCATCAAGAGCCGTGCCGTCCGGAGCGGCCGGACGAAGCGCCGAAACCCAAAAAGGCGGAGCAGTGCTGCTCCGCCCCGTTGCAGCCCGATCTTGCTTAAACCGCGTCGCGTCCGGCCAGCGCCTCGCTCACCGGATTGTTACGGCCACTTTACCTCCGGCGGCAGGCTGGAGAGGATCGAGGCGACATTGCCGCCGGTCTTCAGGCCGAAGATGGTGCCGCGATCGTGAAGCAAATTGAATTCGACGTAGCGGCCGCGCCGGATGAGCTGTTCGTCGCGGTCGCCATCGGTCCAGTTCTGGTTGAAATTGCCCCGCACCAAGTGGGAATAGACGACGAGGAAAGAACGCCCGACGTCCTGGACGAAATTGAAGTCGGCGTTCCAGCCGCCCTGATCCTCGCCCGAATGCAGCCAGTCGAAAAAGATGCCGCCGATGCCGCGCGCCTCGTTGCGGTGCGGCAGGAAGAAGTACTCGTCGCACCACGCCTTGAATTTCGGATAGTCGGCCACGGCGGCGTTCTTCTCGCAGGCGAACTGCATGGCGCGGTGGAAGGCGAGCGTATCGGGATCGTCCTGGGTGCGGCGACGGTCGAGCACCGGCGTCAGGTCAGCGCCGCCGCCGAACCAATGGCGCGTGGTCACGACCATGCGCGTGTTCATGTGCACGGCCGGTACGTTGGGGTTCCAGGGGTGGGCGATCAGCGAAATGCCGCTCGCCCAGAAGCGCGGATCCTCCTCGGCGCCGGGGATCTGCTTGCGGAATTCGGGAGAGAATTCGCCGTAGACGGTCGATGTGTGCACGCCGACCTTCTCGAAGACGCGGCCGCGCATCATCGACATGGTGCCGCCACCGCCCTTGCCCTCATCACGCTCCCAGGCAGTCTTCTCGAAATGCCCGGGCGACCAGGATGATTGCGGTCCAGTGAGTTCCTGCTCGATCTGCTCGAATGTGGCGCAGATGCGCTCGCGCAGCGCCTCGAACCAGAGGCGGGCCTTCATCTTCTTCTGTTCGATGTCGTCAGGCAGGCCCACCGCGATGTCGGGTCGTTCCAATTCCGTCTCCAGTCCGGGCTTGCTTGCCCGACAAATGACTCGTTTTTTCAGCGCGCGATCCCTAATCTCTTAAGGGCAAGGGTCAAGTCCCGTCTGACCAAGGTGCAAAGGAGTTCCTTCGTGCGCACCCCGGCAAGACCGCCGCTGGATGGCTTGAGGAAGAGGCTGGAGCGCTCGCGGGCCGAGCGCGAAGGAAAGCCTCGCGACGGATTCCTGCGCGAAACCTTCGTGCTGCCCCGTCCGGCAGCGCGGCTCAAGGCGAAGGAATGGTTCGAGCGTTTCCCCAAGCAGGCTTACTGGACAGAGATCGAAAGCTGGTTCGAACGCCCGGGCGACGTCATAGAATTCACCATGCGGCGGCTGCCGGCAGCGGATTGATTCGTGTCACAACGAAAACAGATCGCGCAGCTTTGGTGAATCCAGAATCAGGTTCTCGCCGAGTAGCTTGCCGAATTTTTCCAAGCCCATTTCCCGTGCCTTTTCAAAGCTCAGGATGTATAAAGTGTCGGCATGCCATCGGAGCCGATCCGATAGATAACGACGAGCTGCGTTTCGTCTTCCGCTTGAACTAGATGCCCGAACATTGAACTCTCCTTGCTCCTGGCGTCACAGTTGCATTGCTACCGTTCAGGGTACAATCAGCCGCCTCGCCCCTGAACCTTCCCGCGCCAGCCGGTCCTCCTTGTTTCGGAGCGGGCACTTGTCGATCGACATGCAGCCGCAGCCGATACAGTCCGTCAGCCCGTCGCGCAGCTTCTTCAACTGGCTGATCTTGTGGTCGAGCCCGTCTCGCCAAGCCGTTGAAAGCAGATTCCAATCCTCGCGCGTCGGCGTGCGGCCTTCGGGCAGGGACTGGAACGCCGCTGCGATCTCGGCGAGCGAAATGCCGACCTCCTGGGCGACACGGATGATCGCCACCCGCCGCAGCACGTCCCGGCCGTAGCGGCGCTGGTTGCCCGCCGTGCGATGGCTGCGGATCAGCCCACGCGCCTCGTAGAAATGCAGCGCCGACACCGCCACGCCGCTGCGCATGGCCACCTGGCCGACCGTCAATTCCCGTACCGGAGCCATCTCGCACTTTTCCGCTTGACCTCAAGTTAGGTTGAGCTTGTAGCGAAGAAACGTTGATAGGGCAAATGCAGGAGAAGGCGATGTGCGCCTGGGTGAGAATGGTGGCAGAAGGGGAGGCGACCCGCGCCGGCGAGCAAGGGCTAACGATGATATTGGCCGAGCTGACGGAACGCTTCGCCTGCGACCATCGCGACGGACAGCGCGACATTGATGCTGCGCGCGCCCGCCCGCATCGGGATGGTCAGTCGCGCATCCGCCGCCTGGTGAACCTCTTCCGGTACGCCGGCGGATTCGCGGCCGAACAGCAGGATGTCTCCGGTGGCAAAAGCAAACTCCGTATAGCCGGCGGTGGCCTTGGTGGTGAGCAGCACCAAGCGGCGCGCATTCGTGCGACGCCAATCCTCGAAGGCGTGCCAATCGGCATGGCGGGCAAGCGCCGCCATTTCGAGGTAATCCATGCCGGCCCGTTTCAGCGCCCGGTCGGACAGCGGAAAGCCGGCCGGTTCGATGATGTCGACGCCGAGATCAAGGCAAGCGGCGAAGCGCAGGATCGTCCCGGTGTTGCCGGCGATATCCGGCTGGTAGAGCGCGATGCGGAGACGATTGTTCATTTCCGCATCCTTCTAATAAGTGGCAGATCGGCCACAGGCAGCTCCAGCTTTTGGCGATTCCTGGACTGGCGGGTGGCCATTTTCTGCGAAGTCGAGTATAAGCCGCCCATCGTCAACCCGAACCGAAGGAGGGGGACCACATGATGACCATGCACTTCCAGCTCCTTTCCGGGCAGCTCCTCTCCGGGGCTCACCCATGCCCAACGGCGGTTTCGGTACGACGATTCTTCTGACACTTTAAGACCTCATCGCACCGATTCCCGCCGAACCAGTTTTCGGCTTTCGAGGGAATCTTGCGATGTTTTTCAAACTGCCAAAGGGGCGCGGAGCCCCGCCTCAACGTGCCCGGACCGACGTTTCCAGTCGTGTCCTGACCGAGGCATTTCGTGCTTCCGGCCGAATGCCGGAGGTCGAGTTCGTGTCACCGTTTTTAACGCATTTGCACATGGAGGACGGACCGATGTTCGATCCCTATAAGATACCCGGTTCAAGAAACCTGCACGAGCGCAAGATGGCGACCTGGGCGCTGCTGATCGGCGAGACCTACTCGTCGGCTGTGCACGCCGAGATGCGCCGGAGCCCGCATCGCGGCATGCTGCCGGACGTCGATTTCTCGCGCGCCGTGCCCGATTACAGCCGGCCTTCGCTGGTGCGCCGCATCGCGCGGATGTTCCGGCCGGCTAGGAAAACGCGGGCCGGCGACAGCTTTTCGTCGGGAAATTCTGGAGCGTCAGCATCTTCTGGCGACCCTGTCGGCGAAAAGCCCGCGACACCCTATATTGCGCGAGGCAGGGCCGGCGAGGCGGATGGTTCCGTATCGCCGGCCCGCGGTGCCGCGCGGCCGATGAACCTACCCCATCAATCACGCGCCGCGTGAGCGCATGGACAGTCGAGTGCCTGGAATGTTCCGCTGGTTTGAAAACAAGCTCGATCCGTTTCCCGCCGCGGAGCCGGTCGAGCCGCCGAATACGCTGGTTGCCTTTTGCGTGCACTACACGCGCGGCGTCTGGCCCTACATCGCCGTGGATGCAGTGCTGGTGGCGGCGATCGCCATCACCGAAGTGTGGATGTTCGGTTTCATGGGCCGCATCGTCGATTGGCTGTCGGCGCAGAACCGGGAAACCTTCCTGCAGACCGAGAGCTGGAAGCTGGCCGGCATGGCTTTCATCGTGCTGTTTGCGCTGCCCGGCACGGTCTGGGTGCGTTCGTTGTTCAATCAGCAGACGATGATGGGCAACTACCCGATGCGCATCCGCTGGCAGGTGCATCGCTACCTGCTGAAACAGTCGATGGCTTTCTACCAGGATGAGTTCGCCGGCCGCATCGCCACCAAGCTGATGCAGACCGCGCTCGCCGTGCGCGACTGCGTCATGAAGGTAATAGACGTCCTCAACTACGTCATCGTCTACTTCCTTGGCATGCTGTTCATCGTCGGCTCGGCGGACATGCGGCTGGCCGCACCCCTGGGTGTATGGCTGATCGGCTATATCGCGCTGCTGCGGTATTTTATTCCGCGGCTCGGCAAGGTCGGTGAGGAACAGGCCAATGCACGTTCGACCATGACCGGCCGCGTCGTCGACAGCTATGCCAATATCCAGACGGTGAAGCTGTTCTCCCACGCGCGCCGCGAGGCGGCCTTCGCTCGAGAAGGCATGGCGGGCTTCCTCGATACCGTCTACCGCTCGATGCGCCTGGTGACGGTGCTCTACGGCCTGCTCTACATCCTGAATTCGCTGCTTTTGTTCACCGTCACGGCGATCTCGCTGTGGCTGTGGCTCGCCGATGCGGTGACGATCGGCGCGGTCGCCGTGGTGATAGGCCTGGTGCTTAGGATGTGGGGCATGTCGCAGTGGATCATGTGGGAGATGTCGGGCCTGTTCGAGAATATCGGCACGGTGCAGGACGGCATCCAGTCGATCTCGCTGCCGCGACTGGTCGAGGACAGGCTGGGCGCCAAGGACATCGCCATCAGCCAGGGCGAGATCCGCTTCGAAGACATCCGCTTCCACTACGGCAAGCAGAAGGGCGTCATCGAGAACCTGTCGCTGACCGTGCAGCCCGGCGAGAAGGTCGGCATAGTCGGCCGCTCCGGCGCCGGCAAGTCGACGCTGGTCAACCTCTTGCTGCGCTTCTACGACCTGGAAGGCGGCCGGATCCTTATCGACGGCCAGGAGATCGCCGGGGTGAAGCAGGATTCGCTGCGCGCGCAGATCGGCATGGTGACGCAGGACACCTCGCTGCTGCACCGGTCGGTGCGGGAGAACATCCTCTACGGCCGACCCGACGCGACCGACGAAATGCTGCTCGAGGCGGCGCGGCGGGCGGAGGCGCTCGATTTTATCGAAGGGCTTTCGGACCACAACGGCCGCAAGGGTTTCGACGCCCATGTCGGCGACCGGGGCGTCAAACTGTCCGGCGGTCAGCGGCAGCGCATCGCCATTGCCCGCGTTATGCTGAAGGACGCGCCGATCCTCATCCTCGACGAGGCGACGTCGGCGCTCGATTCGGAAGCAGAGGCGGCGATCCAGGAGAACCTCTACAAGTTGATGCAGGGCAAGACCGTGATTGCCATAGCGCATCGGCTTTCGACCATCGCGGCGATGGACAGGCTCGTCGTCATGGACAAGGGCCGCGTCATCGAGGAAGGGTCCCACGAGGAACTCGTCGCCAAGGGCGGGCTTTACGCCCTGCTCTGGCAGCGCCAGTCGGGCGGCTTCCTGCTCGACGACGCGCCCGCCGAGGCCGCCAACGATGCAATTGCCCATGACTTTGGGGCCAAGGGTGAAGCCGCGGAATGATCAAAGTCGTCTATCGCTGGTTCGAAAGCTGGGTCTACCCGTTCCGCGAGCCCGCGAATCTTCGGCCACCTGCCAGCGTCCGCGGCTTTCTTTGGCACTATGTCGGACAGGCGAAGCTCGCCTTCTTCGCCATGCTGATCATCGGCGGCATCGCGCCGCTGGTCGAGGCCGGACTGTTCTACTTCGTCGGGCGGCTGGTCGATATCCTCGACCAGCTTCCCGGCGAACGCAGCTGGCACGCGCTTTGGGCCGCCGCCGGGCCAGAGCTTCTGTTCATGGGCGCGGTGGTGCTGATCATACGCACGCTGGTGGTCGGCCTTTCGGCGCTTGTGGACGAGCAGACAATCACGCCGGGCTTCTACAGCCTGGTGCGCTGGCAGGCGCACAGGCATGTCTCGCGCCAGTCCTACGCCTTCTTCCAGAACGATTTCGCCGGGCGCATCGCCACCAAGGTCTGGCAGGCGGGGCAGGCAACCGGCGACCTGATGGAGAGCTTCATCGAGGTCGTCTGGTTCATGATCGTCTACACGGTGACGACGCTGGCGCTAGTCGCCGGCCTCGACCTCAGGCTGGCGGTGCTGGTGGTGATATGGATCGCCGCCTTCGGCTGGCTGGCCAGGCTCTATTTGCCGGCGATCCGCAAGCATGCCGAGGCGACCGCCGAGGCCGGCTCGATGATCACAGGCCGAATCGTCGATTCCTATTCCAACGTGCAGACGCTGAAGCTGTTCGCCGCCGACGGCGACGACCGCTATATCCGCAGCGGCTTCGACATCTATCTCGACGCGCTGCGGCCGTTCACGCGCCGGCTGACCGGCGTGCGCATGGCGCTGACGACGCTTTCGGGCATCATGATCACGTCGATCGCGGTCTTTGCCGTCTATCTCTGGCTGGAAGGCTCGATCACCGTCGGCGCCGTCGCTTTCACGCTTTCTCTCGTCCTGCGGCTCAACATGCTGCTCGGTCGGGTGATGATGCAGCTCAACAGCATCCTCAGGAATCTCGGCGTGCTGGAGAATTCCAAGGCGCTGATATCGCAGCCGCTCGGCCTGACCGACGCCCCCGGCGCCAAGGAGCTGGTGGTTGCCGGAGGCCGCATCGATCTCAAGAACGTCGCCTTCCACTATGGCAAGGGGGCAGGGGTTCTGGACGGCATCGATCTCGTCGTGCGGCCGGGCGAAAAAGTCGGTCTGGTCGGTCCGTCGGGCGCCGGCAAGACGACCCTCGCCAATCTCATCCTGCGCCTCTACGACCTCGAGGGCGGCAAGATCCTGATCGACGGCCAGGACATCGCTAAGGTGACGCAGAATTCGCTGCGCGCCAATATCGGCGTGGTCAGCCAGGACACCGCACTCTTCCATCGTTCGCTGCGCGACAACATCAAGCTCGGCATGCCGGACGCGACCGACGCAGACGTGATCGCCGCGGCGCGCAAAGCCGAAGCGCATGACTTCATCATGGGCCTGCGCGACAATCGCCAGCGGGCCGGTTACGAGGCTTATGTCGGCGAGCGCGGCGTCAAGCTTTCCGGCGGCCAGCGCCAGCGCGTGGCGATCGCCCGCCTCTTCCTCAAGAATGCGCCGATCCTCATCCTCGACGAGGCGACTTCGGCGCTCGATTCCGATATCGAGGCGGCGATCCAGGAAAACCTGGCAAGGCTGATGGAGGACAAGACCGTGATCGCCATCGCCCACCGGCTCTCCACCATCGCCGCGCTCGACCGGCTGGTCGTGCTCGAAGGCGGCCGCATCGTCGAAGAGGGCACGCATGACGAGCTGGTGGCGCTCGACGGTCTTTATGCGCGGCTCTGGAAACGGCAGTCCGGCGGCTTCCTGTTCAATGAGGAAAGCGTGCTGGAAGAGACGCGGCCAGCGGAGTAGAACGCAGCCATGTCGGTCAGAATGCCCACCAATTTCGGACGAAGCGGCGCGCAGGACAACGCGCTCGACCTGCTCGACCACGAAATCCTCGCAGAAAAGGCGGCCGCCCTCGGCCGCGCCGGCCAGCGCGTCGAGGAGACGTTGGCAAAGCTGCGCGAGAACGGCGAGGGCATGGATCGCAACCGGCTGCTCAAAGAGGCAGCGGAAGCCGTCCATGGCTATTTCATCCAGCGCGAGCTCTGCGGGCTGCGCAAGCATGACGCCGTGATCCGCGAATACGACATCCCGAGGGCGGTGCTGGTCAGGCTCGGCGCGCGCTAGATCCGTCTGACGCTTTCTAACTATTTGCTTTTACGCAATTCCGGCGAAAAACCGCTGCACACTTTCCTGGAATGCTCTATTCCAGCCACTCGGTGATGAAGCTGCCGTTCTCGTGGATGTCGGTGGTCTCGAGCGGACCGGGGCCGAGATTGGTGAATTTGTGCGGCGTGTCGGGCGGCACGATGAGGATCTGGCCGGCCGAGGCCTCGATCTGCCGATCGCCGACCGTGAACAGGCCGGTGCCGGAGCGGATGATGAAGATCTCCGCATAGGGATGCTTGTGCAGGCGCGGGCCGCCGCCGATTCCCGGCACGTAGTTGAAGATCAGGCAGCTTCTGGAGCCGAAGGCGCCGCATTGCAGCTCGCCTTGCCAGCGGTCCGGGGCGTCCGCCCATTTGTCGCGGTCGATGACATGCGCCATGGCTGGAGAATAGACGGTGCCAGCGGCTAATGTCGAGGCTAAGCTGGGCTCGGTTTCGGCCGCGATTTTCCCCTGTTTTACCGCGCCCGGCGGTCCGCCGGCGAAGCGTCCGGCCGGGCCGCGCCGCACACCCGCGACAATCTGCCCTTGTGCCTCCACCCGTCTGGACAAAAACGGGCTTCACGCATAAACCGAACTCCAAATGCCGGAGGAATTCGCTAGCCTGTTCGCCATGCGCTGTCGGGCCGGCGCAATTGAGCGGGGACAAGGCTCGGCCGCCGGCACGGAAAGAGGCGAAAGGATCAGGCACCCGTGAGCGCAACCGAAATCCACGATCCCAACCGTCGCGATTTTCTCTATATCGCCACCGGCATGGCCGGCGTGGTCGGCGCTGGGGCCGTCGCCTGGCCGTTCATCGACCAGATGCGCCCGGACGCCTCGACGCTGGCGTTGGCCTCGGTCGAGGTCGACGTCTCCTCGCTGCAGCCCGGCAGTTCGCTGATCGTCAAGTGGCGCGGCAAGCCGGTCGTGGTGCGCAACCGCACCGAGAAGGAAATGAAGGACGGCGAGGCGGTCAGCCTCAACGACCTCAAGGACCCGATCGCGCGCAACGCCAACCTTCCCTCGGACGCGCCGGCGACCGACGCCAACCGCACCACGCCCGGCAAGGAAGCCTGGATGGTCATGGTGCAGGTCTGCACCCATCTCGGCTGCATCCCGCTCGGCCAGGAAGGCGATTTCGGCGGCTGGTTCTGCCCGTGCCACGGTTCGCAGTACGACACCGCCGGCCGCATCCGCAAAGGCCCGGCGCCCGAGAACATGGCGATCCCGGTCTATCAGTTCATTTCCGACACCAAGATCCGCATCGGCTGAGGCAGGGGATATTTCGATGAGCGAGGGACACTCCACCTACACGCCGAAGACCGGCATCGAGCGCTGGTTCGACGCGCGCATGCCGCTGCCGCGGTTGATCTATGACAGCTTTGTAGCCTATCCGGTGCCGCGCAATCTCAACTACATGTGGACGTTCGGCGGCATCCTGTCGATCATGCTGGCCGCGCAGATCCTGACCGGCATCGTGCTGGCCATGCACTACACGTCCGACACCAATCTCGCCTTCGATTCGGTCGAGAAGATCATGCGCGACGTGAACTCGGGATGGCTCTTGCGCTATCTCCATTCCAACGGCGCCTCGTTCTTCTTCGTCGCCGTCTATATCCACATCTTCCGCGGGCTGTTCTACGGCTCCTACAAGGCGCCGCGCGAGCTGCTGTGGATCCTCGGCTGCATCATCTATCTCCTGATGATGGCCACCGGCTTCATGGGCTATGTGCTGCCTTGGGGACAGATGAGCTTCTGGGGCGCCACCGTCATTACCGGCTTCTTCAGCGCCATTCCGCTGGTCGGCAACTGGATCCAGGAACTGCTGCTTGGCGGTTTCGCCGTCGACAATCCGACGCTGAACCGCTTCTTCGCACTGCATTACCTGTTGCCGTTCATGATCGCCGGCGTCGTCGTGCTGCACATCTGGGCGCTGCATGTCGTCGGCCAGTCGAACCCGACCGGCATCGAGGTGAAGTCGAAGACCGACACGGTCGCCTTTACGCCCTATGCGACCATCAAGGACGCGTTCGGCATGATCGTGTTCCTGTTCGTCTTCGCCTATTTTGTCTTCTACCTGCCGAACTATCTCGGCCACCCGGACAACTACACGGTCGCCAACCCGCTGAAGACGCCGGCCCACATCGTTCCGGAATGGTACTTCCTGCCGTTCTACGCGATCCTGCGCGCCATCACCTTCAACATCGGGCCGATCAATTCCAAGCTCGGCGGCGTGCTGTGCATGTTCGGCGCCATCGCCATGCTGTTCCTGGTGCCGTGGCTCGACACCTCCAAGGTGCGCTCGGCGGTCTACCGGCCTTGGTACAAGCTGTTCTTCTGGCTGTTCGTGGCCGACGCCATCCTGCTTGGATGGCTGGGCTCGCAGCCGGCGGAAGGCAGCTACGTGTTCATGGCGCAGATGGCTACGCTGTTCTACTTCGCCTTCTTCTTGGTCATCATGCCGGTGCTCGGCCTGATCGAGACGCCGCGCCGCCTGCCGAACTCGATCACCGAGGCGGTGCTGGAAAAGAAGAACAAGGGAGCTGGTGGACATCCGGCGGGCGCGGTTATGGCGCCGGAAACCAAGGGCTGAGCGATAAAGAGAATCCAAGGGGATTTGGCATGAAGAAGATTCTCACCTCGCTGGCGGTGCTCGGCTTTCTGGCGGCAGGCGTTGGAGCCGCCGCGGCCCAGGAGGGACACGCCGAAGCCGCACCGACGCATTTCCCGATCAACGAACCGAAGGAAATGAGCTGGAGCTTCGCCGGCCCGTTCGGCACTTACGACAAGGCCCAGCTGCAGCGCGGCCTCAAGGTCTACAAGGAAGTCTGCTCGGCCTGCCACTCGATGAACCTGGTGGCGTTCCGTACGCTGGAGGGCCTCGGCTACTCGGACGCGCAGATCAAGACGCTTGCCGCCGAATACACCATCCATGACGGCCCGAACGATGCCGGCGACATGTTCGACCGCCCGGGCAAGCCGTCGGACCATTTCCCGGCGCCGTTCCCGAACGAGCAGGCCGCTGCCGCCGCCAATGGCGGTGCCGCGCCGCCGGACATGTCGCTGCTCGCCAAGGCGCGCGGCGTCGAGCGCGGCTTCCCGCGCTTCATCTTCGACATCTTCACCCAATATGCGCAGGGCGGCCCGGATTATATCCATTCGCTCCTGACCGGCTACGACCAGACGCCGCCGGCCGGCATGGTGATCCCGGAAGGCACGCACTACAATCCATACTTCCTGTCCGGCGTGTCGCTGAAGATGCCGAAGCCGCTCTCGGACGGCCAGGTGACCTATGACGACGGCTCGCCGCAGACGGTCGATCAGTATGCCCGCGACGTGTCGGCCTTCCTGATGTGGGCCGCCGAGCCACACCTTGAGGAGCGTAAGAAGACCGGCTTCCGTGTGCTGGTGTTCCTGTTGCTGTTCGGCGCCTTGGTCTACATGACCAAACGCAAGGTGTGGGCCGACGTAGCGCACTGAAACGCCTGGCTTCCAGAAAAATGCGTGGGCGCCGAAAGGCGCCCTTTTCTTTTCGGCCACTTGCCGGCAAAACTGTGCGGTAACGGATCAACCGCCCATGAAATCCTCCCTCGAAGACGCACTGCTTGCGGCCATCCGCACCATTCCGGATTATCCCAAACCCGGCATCCTGTTTCGCGACATCACCACGCTGCTGAGTGACGCGCGCGCCTTTCGCCGCGCCATCGACGAGCTGGTGCATCCCTACGCGGGGCTGAAGATCGACAAGATCGCCGGCATCGAGGCGCGCGGCTTCATCCTGGGCGGCGCGGTAGCGCATCAGCTTTCGGCAGGGTTCGTGCCGATCCGCAAGAAGGGCAAGCTGCCCTACGAAACGGTGCGCGTCGCCTACAGCCTGGAATACGGGCTGGACGAGATGGAGATGCACAAAGACGGTGTCTCGCAGGGCGAGAAGGTGATCGTGGTCGACGATCTGATCGCCACCGGAGGCACGGCGGAAGCGGCGGTGAAGCTGCTCAGGCAGATCGGCGCCGACATCGTCGCCGCCTGCTTCGTCATCGACCTGCCGGATCTCGGCGGGCGCCAGAAGTTGGAAGCGCTCGGCGTGCCGGTCAGGACGCTGATCGGCTTCGAGGGGCATTGAGCGCCTCTTCCTTCTCCCCTTGTGGGAGAAGGTGGATCGGCGCGCAGCGCCGAGACGGATGAGGGGTGTTCCAGCGGAGTGAGATGCTGGTGTCCCTGGAACACCCCTCATCCGTCGCCTTCGGCGACACCTTCTCCCACAAGGGGAGAAGGAAGAGGTACTATTCCACCTTCACCAGCACGGCGCTGTCGAACTCGATGACCTTGTCTCCGGTCGAATCGAAGCCCTCCGAACGCAGCGTGAGCAGGCTCCAGCCGGGGCGCCCGGCAAGGGGACGGTGGGCAAGAGCCATGCGGGTGAAGGTCACTGTCTCGCCGGCATAGACCGGTTTCAGCCATTTGAGATTGCGGAAGCCGGGCGAGGGGCCGAATTCGGGCTGCGGACCGGGGCCGTTCCAGCGCACGCCCTCGGTTTCCATGCGCTTTTCGAGATTGTATTTCATCCAGGTGGCGGCGGTGTGCCAGCCGGAGGCGCAGAGACCGCCAAGCACGCTCTTCTTCGCCGCCTTCTCGTCGACATGGAAGACCTGCGGATCGTATTTGCGGGCAAACGCCTTGATCTCCTCCGCGCCGAACTTATGCGAGCCGAGGGTGACGGTTTCGCCGATGAGGAAATACTCGTCCAGGGTCACGCGACGGCCTCGCGGGTCAGGAACATGCCAGTGTTCTCGAGCTCGAAGACACATTCGCCGCGCTGATTGAAAAGCTCGCTGCGCATGCTGACGAGCCCGAGCTGAGGCCTCGATTTGGACTGGCGCTTGGACAGCACGGTGACCTTGCCGGTAAGCCGGTCGCCGGCTAGAACCGGCTTCTTCCATTTCACATGCTCGATGCCCGGCGAGCCTTGCGAGGTCGAATCGAGCAGGAAGGCGTCGCACAGCATGCGCATGAACATGGCGCAGGTGTGCCAGCCCGAAGCCGAAAGGCCGCCCAGGATGCTGGCCTTGCCGGCCTCCTCATCGAGATGCATCGGCTGGGCATCGAATTCGCTGGCGAATTCGATGATCTCGGCCGCGCTCACATGCTTGCTGCCGAGATCGAGCGAGGCGCCCTCGACGAAATCCTCATAGGCCCAAGTCTTTCCGGTCATGATGTCTTTCCGGTCATGTCGGCAATCCGGTTGACGAACGCGTGATCCCCAAGGTCGGGCATCCCGGATGAAGGCCCGAGCCAATTTGGTCAAGTCCTTTCTGGTGAGCCAGTTGTTCCGGCCGGACGTGTCAGAGCCAGCCGCGCCGGCGGAAATACCAGAAGGGCAGGATCGCGGAGACCACCATCAGGCCGATGGCGAAGGGGTAGCCGAACTCCCATTTGAGCTCGGGGATGATGTCGAAATTCATGCCGTAGATCGAGGCGACCAGCGTCGGCGGCAGGAAGATGACGGCGGCGACCGAGAATATCTTGATGATGGCGTTCTGCTCGATCGAGATCATGCCGAGCGTGGCATCAAGCAGGAAGGAGATCTTCTGCGACAGGAAAGTGGCGTGGTCGGCAAGCGACAGCACGTCGCGCGACAGAGTCTTGATGCGGGCCCGCACGTCCTTGCTCATCTTGTTCTGGGCCGCGACATGGGCGAGAAAGCCGGCCAGACGCTGCAGCGAGATCAGGCTGTCGCGGACGGAGGAAGCAAGATCCTCCTTGCGGCCGATGCCTTTCAACAGCTCCTGGAAATCGCGGTTGCGCTTCGACGCCTTGGTCGAGCGCGCCTCGAAAATGTCGCGCGAGATCGCCTCGACATCGCGGCCGGCGCGCTCGAGGATGTCGGCGAGACGGTCGACGATCGCTTCCAGCAGGCCGATCAGGATGGTGTCGCCGCTGGTGCAGCCGGTCGCCACCTTTTCGGCGCGCAGCGGGAAGGTCTTGAAGGCCTTGGGCTCGTGATAGCGGATGGTGATCAGTCGGTTGCCGGCGAGCGCGAAGGTCACCGGCGACATCAGCGGCTCGTCGACCTCGGTCTGCGCCGGCAGCACGGCGGTCATGAAGTAACCGCCGTCCTCGACATAGAGGCGGCTCGAGATCTCGATCTCCTCCATCTCCTCGCGGGTCGGGATGGCAATGCCCAGCCAGCTCTCGATGGTGGCCTCTTCATCCTTGGTCGGATTGAAGAGATCGGCCCAGACGACCCTGTCGCCATCCGTGGCGAGATCGTCGGTGACGCGCAGGCGATCATTGTCCACGACGAAGGCCTTGATCATCGCCGGGTCTCCCTTGCTGGACCAAAGAGATTTCGTTCGAAGCGCCGTCAGGATGCAGGGGCTTCACGGCCATCAGCACGGGCCGCTTAGCCCCGCTGCATCACAAGGTCAAGACAAGGTGCCTCCGCAGGCGGAGGGCATGGCGGACGCCAGCAACGGCGATATCACGTGTTGAACTTGAACAGCATGATGTCGCCGTCCTGGACGACATATTCCTTGCCTTCGTCGCGCGCCTTGCCGGCCTCCTTGGCCGCCGCTTCGCCGCCCAGCGTGACGAAGTCGTTGTAGGAAATCGTCTGGGCGCGGATGAAGCCACGTTCGAAATCAGTGTGGATGACGCCGGCCGCTTGCGGCGCCTTATCGCCTTTGTGGATCGTCCAGGCGCGCGTCTCCTTCGGCCCGACGGTGAAATAGGTGATCAGATGCAGGAGCTCGTAGCCAGCGCGGATCACCTTGTTGAGGCCCGGCTCGTCGAGGCCGATCGAGGCAAGGAATTCCATTTCCTCCTCGTCGGAAAGCTGAGCGACTTCCGCCTCGATCGCCGCCGAGATCACCACCGTGCCGGCGCCCTGCGCGGCGGCCATTTTCTCCACCGCCCTGGTGTGCTCGTTGCCGGTCGCGGCATCGGCCTCGGCGACGTTGCAGACATAGAGAACGGGATGCGAGGTGAGCAGGTTCAGTCCCTGCAGGATGCGCAGATCATCGGCGCCGATGCCGTTGAGCAGGAAACGCGTGGGCTTGCCGGCCTGCAGCAGCTCGAGCGCCGCCTCCATCATCGGCAGCACGGCCATTGCCTCCTTGTCCTTGCCGGCGGCGCGCTTGCGGACCTGGACGATGCGGCGCTCGAGGCTTTCCAAGTCGGCGAGCATCAGCTCGGTCTCGACGGTCTCGGCGTCGGCAACCGGATCGATGCGGCCTTCGACGTGGGTGATGTCGTCATCCTCGAAGCAGCGCAGCACGTGCACGATGGCGTCGACCTCGCGGATGTTGGCGAGGAACTGGTTGCCCAGCCCTTCGCCCTTGGAGGCGCCGCGCACCAGGCCGGCGATGTCGACGAAGGAGATGCGGGTCGGAATGATCTCCTTCGACTTGCCGATCGCGGCGATCTTCTGCAGGCGCGGGTCCGGCACCGCCACCTCGCCGGTGTTCGGCTCGATGGTGCAGAAAGGATAGTTGGCTGCCTGCGCGGCGGCCGTCCTGGTCAACGCGTTGAACAGCGTCGACTTGCCGACGTTGGGCAAGCCAACGATGCCACATTTGAAACCCATGTTCTTACGGTCCTATCGGGAATTCGAGATTTGGTGAGGGCTATGGGCGAAAGCAACGACGAACGTCAAGTCCCATGCCCCTGATCGTGACGGAGGCCAGAGCGCGTCGCGTTGAAACGGAGTCGGGCGCCGCGCTTTAAATCTTTGTTTTGATGCATGTCGTTCGCCCAAAATCGCTGCGCACTTTTGGGCCTTAGTCCTTGCCGAACAGCTTCTTCAGCATCGCGGCCATCGGTCCGCTTTCGGGAACCTTCGCCGGCGGCTGCTGCGGGCGGGTCTGGCGGATATGGCTCTGCTGTTTCGGCGCCTTGGGCGGCGGCCGGTCGTCATCGCCGGTCGGCACGAGCTTGTCGCGCAGGGTGAGTGTGATGCGGTTCATGAAGGAGTTGTCGTCGCCCTTGGCCAGCAGGCCGGCGTCATCGGCGATCGCGTCGAGCAACACGTCGAGCCATTCACGGTCGGCCTTGGCGAAATCGCCGAGCACATGGCCGTGCACCATCTCCTTGACGCCGGGATGGCCGACCCCGATGCGCACGCGGCGATAGGCATTGCCGACATGCTGGTCGAGCGAGCGGATGCCGTTGTGGCCGCCCGAGCCGCCGCCCACCTTGACCCTGACCTTGCCGGCGGCAAGGTCGATCTCGTCGTAGAAGACGGTGAGGGCGGATGGTTCGAGCTTGTAGAAACGCAGCGCCTCGCCGACCGACTGTCCAGACAGGTTCATGAAGGTCTGCGGCTTGATCAGCAGGATCTTCTCGCCGCCGAGCGAGCCTTCGGAGATCAGTCCCTGGAACTTCTTCGACCAGGGCGAAAAGGAATGGCGGCGGGCAATCGCGTCCGCCGCCATGAAGCCGACATTGTGCCGGTTGTTCTGATATTTTGCGCCCGGATTGCCGAGGCCTGCAAAGACAAGCATCGTCGCCTCCGGACGCGGAAGAGATTACTTCTCTTCGGCGGCAGGAGCCGCCGCTTCTGGCGCCTCCGCCTCGGTGGTCTCTTCCGTCTCCGGCTTCATCGCCGCGGAACCGGCAATGGTCGCGATGGTGAAATCGCGATCGGAGATCACCGGCTTGACGCCGGCCGGCAGGGTAACCGCCGAAATGTGGATCGAGTCGCCAATTTCGGTGCCGGTGAGATCGACGGTGATGAAATCCGGGATCGCATTGGCCGGGCAGTGGAACTCGACTTCGTGACGCACGATGTTGAGCACGCCGCCGCGCTTGATGCCGGGCGACTTCTCTTCGTTGATGAAGTGGACGGGCACGTCGACATTGACCTCGGTGTCCTTGCCGATGCGCAGGAAGTCGACATGGACCGGGAAGTCCTTGACCGGATCAAGCTGGAAGTCCTTCGGCAGGACCTGGATCTTCTTGCCGTCGACATCGATCGTGGCGATCGTGGTCAGGAACCCGCCGCCGTGGATCTTGTAGAAGATGTCCTTGTAGTTGAGCGCAATCGCCAGGGGGGGCTGCTTGTCGCCGTAAATAACTGCAGGCACTTTGCCGTTGCGTCGAACCGTGCGGGCGGACCCCTTACCGACCTGTTCGCGCGCTTCGGCCTTGAGCTCGTAAGTATCGTGGCTCATGGCATTTCCTTTCGCGTGTTATGGAGCGTTCGCGGCGGGCAAGCCCGTCCGTAAACGTCGAAAGCCGTCGCGGCCTTGCATGGTGGATCCAAACGCTTTTGGCTGTCCAAACGCTTCCGGGGATCATGCAGGCCTGGCCGGCCTTCCTCCGCGTTGCCTCCAAGGGTGTCTACGCGGGTGGCGGCTCTATAGCGGAAGGCGGCGAGGGGCGCAAGCCGTTGAGCGGCAAGCCTTGGCCGGAGCCGGCATGGTCGGCAGAACATGGTCAACGCTTCCGCCTGACGCAAAATCAGATCTGGCGGATTGCGCGGAGTCTTGTCTGCATCCGTAATGTAGCATCGGGCGGGTTTCGATCGTCCTTGGCAGGCAAGGACCTTTGGAGATCGACATGAAACTTCTGTTCAGCCGCAACCCCAATCCTCGCCTCGCGGTCGCGGTGGCGCGCTATCTCGAGGCGGAGATCGCCTTCGAATTCGCCTCGCCGACGGCGCCGGGGCAGGCCGAACGATATCGCGCGCTGAACCCCAATTTGACCTTGCCCATATTGGTCGGCCCGGGATGGAGCCTGTGGGAGGCCGACGCCATCGCCTGCCGGCTCTCGCGCGACATGCGTTCCGATTTCTGGCGCACCGGAGACGACGAGCCCGAGATGATCCGCTGGCTGAGCTGGGGCAAGGAGAACTTCACCAGGGCCTGCGACATGGTGCATTTTGAGCGCGGCACCAAGCAGCGTTGGAGACTGGGACCGATCGACGAGGCCTTGGTCGAAGAGGGGTTGAAGCAGTTCCACACGGCCGCAGCTCTCCTTGAGGCCGAGCTTTTCCAGCGCGAGTGGCTGGTCGGCACTTCGGTTTCCTATGCCGACTTCCGCATGGCGACGTTCCTCGCTTTCAACGATGTCGCAAGATTGTCGCTCGACGACTACCCGTCTATTCGCCGCTGGTACGGCCGGCTAGAGGCGATCGATGCCTGGCGCGACCCCTTCCAGGGACTGGAGGCGCCGCAACTGCCGCCGGTCAGGATTGAAGCCAGAGCCCGCATCCGCTGAACCAATCAACGGCGAAAGAACGCAAACTCAATCCCTCTGCCAGGCTCGTTTTGAAATCTTCTCGCTCATTTAATTCTATAAAATCGGTAGGCTTAATGAATAAATGCCGCGAGGAGAGCCGAGATGACGAAGAAGCTGGTGGTGGGGATATCCGGCAACCTGACCCGCCCGTCGAAAACCAAGGCGTTCGTCAGTCATATCGCCGGCGAGGTCGCCGGTCGGATCGGTGCGACGCCTGCGGTCTTCGACATTGAGGACCTTGGTCCATCGCTTCCTCGGGCACGACGCATCGGCGATCTCGATCCGGTGGCCCGGGCCATCGTCGAACAGTTGACCGGCGCGGACGTGCTAGTGGCGGGGTCGCCGACCTTCAAGGGCAGTTATACAGGCCTTTTCAAGCACTTGTTCGACCTTCTCGATCCGTCTTCGCTGCGCGGAAAGCCGGTCATCCTGGCGGCGACCGGCGGCGGAGAGCGTCACTCGCTGATCGTCGAACATCAGCTGCGGCCGCTGTTGGGCTTCTTCGAAGCGCTGACCATGCCGACCGCGATCTACGCCTCCGACAAGGATTTTGCCGACGGCGTGCTCGTGTCGGAAGCGATCCATGCCCGCGCCCGGCAGGCCGTCGCCGAGGTCGTCAACGTCGTCGGCGCCACACGCAGCGTTGGCCTCGCCGCCTGACTCCGAAGCAATCGTTCGAACCGAAGGATCAGCCATGACCAGCCCCAGCAAGCTCAGACAGATCAAGCTCGGCGCCTTCCTGCCCGGCGGCGGCCAACATGTCGCGGCCTGGCGCCATCCGGACTCGCCGGCCGATGGCGCGACCAATTTCGAGTTCCACAGAAAGCTCGCGCTGACCGCCGAGCGCGGCCTGTTCGACGCCTATTTTCTTGCCGACAACCTGACGGTGGGCCTCGGCGCCCGCGAGGGCGGCAACGCCAAGATCGCCGGTTTCGAGCCGGTGACGCTGTTTGCGGCGCTGGCTCCGCTGACCACCCATCTCGGCTTCATCGCCACCGCTTCGACCACCTATGAGGAGCCTTACACGCTCGCCCGCAAATTCGCCTCGCTCGACCTTCTGTCGAACGGCCGCGCCGGCTGGAATGTCGTGACCTCTGCCGGCGACGATACGGCGCGCAACTTCAATCGCGACGTCCAGCCCAACCATGCGGAGCGCTATGCGCGGGCGCATGAGCATGTCGAGACGGTCAAGGCGCTGTGGGACAGCTGGGAAGACGACGCTTTCATCCGCGACAAGAAGACCGGTCGCTTCTACGACAAGGACAAGCTGCACGACATCGACCACAAGGGCGAGCATTTCAGCGTCAAGGGGCCACTCAACGTACCGCGTCCGGTGCAAGGGCATCCCGTGGTGGTGCAGGCGGGTCAGTCCGAGGATGGGCGCGGGCTCGCCGCGGCCTCGGCCGAAGTGGTCTTCACCGCGCACCAGAACCTCGCCTCCGCGCAGGAATTCTATCGCGACATCAAGGCGCGCGTGGCGGCGGTCGGCCGCGATCCGGCACAGGTGCTGATCATGCCGGGCGTGGCGCCTTTCGTCGGCCGCACCGAAGCGGAAGCCCGCGCCAAATACCAGCAACTGAACGACCTGATCCTGCCGGAGGATGGGGTGGCGCTGCTCAACGCGCTTGCCGGCCAGACGCTCGATCTGCGGGATTATCCGCTCGACGGGCCGCTGCCGCCGAGCAGAGAAACTGAAGGCATGAAGAGCCGGCAGGCGCTGATCCGCCAGATCGCCGACGAGCACAATTTTACGATCCGCCAGCTCTATCAGTGGGTGGCGACCGCGCGTGGCCATTACACTGTCATCGGCAGCGCCACGCAGATCGCCGATCGACTGGAGGAATGGTTCACCAGCGAAGCCGCAGACGGCTTCAACATCCTGCCGCCATGGCTGCCAGGCGCGCTCGACGATTTCGTCGACCTGGTGATCCCCGAGCTTCAGCGGCGGGGCCTTTTCCGCACCGCCTATGAGGGCAGGACGCTGCGCGAGAATCTCGGCCTCAGGCGGCCGGAGAATCCGTGGACGGCCGCGCGTTCGACCGTGCTCGCTGCCGAATGATCCCTCGAAGCGAGAGGCAAGACGATGACTTTGCAGCACATCGAACGTCCGATCGGCATCGGCAGGCGTGACGGCGGCAACAGCTTCGGTACCGAGGCCCTGCGGCTGGCCGGCCGGACCTCGGCGCGGATCCTGTCGCGCTATGGCCTGCTTCTGGGCTTCCTGGCGCTTTGGCAGGTGGCGGCAAGCAGCGGCTGGGTCAATGCGGCGGTGCTGCCGCCGATCGACGCGATCGTCGCCGCGCTCTGGAAGGGGCTTGCCGGCGGCAGCCTGCTCGGCGACATCGCCATCAGCCTGCAGCGCGCCGGCCTGGCCTTCGCGACGGCCGTCCTCGTCGCCATCCCACTCGGCCTTATTATGGGCCAGGTGCGGGCCGTGGAGACCGCGCTCGATCCTATCCTGCAACTCTTCCGCCAGACCTCGGCGCTGGCGCTCTATCCGGTCTTCATCCTGCTCCTGGGACTGGGCGAGGCCTCCAAGGTCTTCGTCATCTTCTGGGCGACGCTTTTTCCACTGCTCCTCAACACCATCAGCGGCGTCAAGGAGGTCGACCCGAAGCTGCTTGAGATGGCGCGCGTCTACGGCGCCCGACGCTTGACTGTTTTCCGCCGCGTCGTGCTGCCAGGCGCGGTGCCTTCGATCTTCGTCGGCTTGAGGCTCGGCGCCACCACCGCGCTGCTGCTGCTGATCGCCTCGGAAATGATCGGCGCCAACAAGGGCATCGGCTTCCAGGTGATGAACGCGCAGTACAACTTCCAGATTCCGCTGATGTTCGCGGCCATCGTCATTCTTGCGGCGCTCGGCCTGATCGCCAACCAGGCGCTGGTCAGCCTGCAGCGGCGACTCTGCCGCTGGAGCAACACCGTCGGCTGAGCAGCCGACTTTCCCTGTCATTCCCGAAATCATGAAAGGCCGGACCATGACCATCACACGCCGTTCGCTTCTCCTGCGTGCCCCGCTTGCCGCCGGCATCATCGCCGCAGGCCTGCCTTCGATCGCCCGCTCGCAAGCCGCTTCCGTCAAGATACGCTACCTCGCGAGCCGCGGCGGCATTTCCCCGCACGAGCTCGCCGCCGAGCTCGGCTATTTCAAAGGTCTCGGCATCGAGCTCGAGAATGTCGGCTACGCCGCGGGCGGCCCCGAATCGCTGTTCGCGCTCGCCTCCGGCAGCGTCGACCTGGGTTCGGCCGCCACGCCGGCCGTGATCAACTCGATTGCCGGCGGCAACAACTTCGTCGCCGCCTATCCGAGCAACGGCATCAACAAGGAGGTCAAGAGCGTCTTCTATGTGCTGGAGGACAGCCCGATCAAATCGATCGCGGATATCGCGGGAAAGACGATCTCGGTCAATACGCTCGGCGCCCATCTCGACTATACGGTGCGCGAGGCGCTGCGGGGCGTTGGCCTGCCGCCGGATGCCGCCAAGCTGGTCGTGGTGCCGGGGCCGCAGCTCGAGCAGACCTTGCGCTCGCGCCAGGTCGATGTCGCGGGTCTCGGCTACTGGCAGGCGACCTTCGCCGGCCAGCTGGTCAGCAATGGCGGCGTGCGCAGCGTCTTCAACGACACTGACGTGCTCGGCGAGATCGCCGGCGGTTTCGTGGTGCTGCGGCGCGATTTCATCGCCGCCAATCCGGACGCTGCCCGCAACTTCGTAGAGCAGTCCGCACGCGCCGCCGACTGGTCGCGGCAGAACCCGGACGAGGCGCGCAAGCTGCTCGCCGGCGTCCTCGACAAACGCGGCGAGAATGGCGAGCTGGCGCGTTACTGGACCGGTTTCGGCCTGCGCGAAAAGGCGGCAGTGACGGACCGCGACGTCGACTTCTGGGTGAGCATTCTCGAACGCGACGGCCGTCTGCCGAAAGGTAGGCTCAAGGCCGCCGACATCCTCTACCGCCCGGGCGAAACCAAGACCAACTGAGCATGGAGGCGAGCGCCATGGCTGCGGCACGCGGCGGCGAGGTCACGATACGCGACCTGTCGAAATCCTTCGCACTTGGCGGGCGCCAGCTCGCCGTGCTGCGCTCGCTCAACCTCGACATCCGCTCCGGTGAATGCCTGGTGATCGTCGGCGCCAGCGGCTCCGGCAAGACGACGCTGCTGCGCATCCTCGCCGGACTGGAGCGGGCGGACGGCGGCGCCGTCGCGATCGACGGCAGAGCGATCGAGGGCGTCGGCGCGGAGCGGGCGGTGATCTTCCAGGAACCGCGGCTGCTGCCCTGGCTCACCGTGCTCGGCAATGTCGCCTTCGGCCTCGAAGTGCGCGGCGTGCCCAAGGCGGAAGCCGAAAAGCGCGCACACTTCTATATCGCGCTGGTCGGCCTCGCCGAATTCAGCGACGCCTATCCGAGGCAGCTTTCCGGCGGCATGGCGCAGCGTGTCGGCATTGCCAGGGCGCTGACGGTGCAGCCGGAGATCCTGCTGCTCGACGAACCGCTCGGCGCGCTGGACGCCATGACCAAGATATCCATGCAGGAGGAACTGGCGCGCATCTGGAGCGAGGAGAACGTCACCATGGTCGTGGTCACCCATGACCTGGAGGAGGCGATCTACCTCGCCGACAGGGTGTTGATCCTGCCCAAGGAGAAAGGCGGCGCGGCAAGGCTCATCGAAGTCGACCTGCCGCGCCCGCGCGACCGCAGCGAAAGCCGCTTCGTGCGCTACCGCGAGGAGCTGCTGCGCGAATTCGGGCTGCATTAAGGGATAGCGCGCAAGCTTCAGCCGGCGCCGGCCGGGTCACTGTTGAGCGCATCCCGCAGCACCTGAACCTGTCGGTTCAGAGCGTCGAGTTCAGCCAGCGTCATGCCCGAGCGCTCGATCAGGGTCTCGTTGAGGCAATTGCACCGGACCAACAGCGCGCGTCCGGCAGGGGTCAGGTCGACCTGCACCTGGCGTTCGTCGGTCTGGCTGCGCTGCCGGGTGACCAGACCAGCCTGCTCCATCCGCTTGACCAGGGGCGTGATCGTGCTCGATTCGAGGGCCAGTCGGTGCGCGATGCTGCCCACCGACATGCCATCCGCCTCGCCAAGCGCGTTCAGCACCAGATATTGCGGATAAGTAATGCCCATCTCATCCAGCATGGGCTTGTAGGTACGATTGATTGTCATGCTGGTGGCGTAAAGCGTGAAACAGAGCTGATTGTCCAAGGGGAGAGGCACGACGCGTTCCTTTTGCCGGCTGAGCGATTAATGTGTACCACGAAAAAGGTTATCGTGATACATATTTTTGTAGACAAGCGAGCTCGACCACACTAGGCATATTGCTATCGCGATATTGTTTATCGCGAACATTATAGGAGATGGAGATGACTGAAGCTTCGCATGCAAAGGCCGGCTCGGGCAGCGGCACGATCACCACCAAGGACGGAACGCAAATCTACTACAAGGATTGGGGAACCGGTCAGCCGATCGTCTTCCATCATGGCTGGCCGTTGAGCAGCGACGACTGGGATGCCCAGATGCTGTTCTTCCTGTCGAAAGGCTACCGCGTCATCGCGCATGACCGCCGCGGCCACGGCCGTTCGACCCAGACCGACACCGGCAACGAGATGGACACCTATGCCGCCGATGTCGCGGCGCTCGTCGCGCACCTCGACCTCAAGGACGCCATCCATGTCGGGCATTCGACCGGCGGCGGCGAGGTGGCGCGCTATGTCGCCCAATACGGTTCCGGCGGCCGCGTCGCCAAGGCCGTGCTGATCGGCGCCGTGCCGCCGATCATGCTCAAGACCGATGCCAATCCCGGCGGCCTGCCGATCGAGGTGTTCGATAGCTTCCGCTCCGCCCAGGCAGCCAACCGCGCCCAGTTCTTCCGCGACGTTCCGGCCGGTCCGTTCTACGGCTTCAATCGCCCGGGCGCTGTGGTGTCGCAAGGGATCATCGACAATTGGTGGCGCCAGGGCATGATGGGCGGTACCAAGGCGCACTACGACTGCATCAAGGCCTTCTCGGAAACCGACTTCACCGAGGACCTGAAGGCAATCGACGTGCCGGTGCTGGTCATGCATGGCGATGACGATCAGATCGTGCCGATCGCGGATTCAGCGCTGCTTGCGATCAAGCTGCTCAAGAAGGGCGAGCTCAAAATCTACAAGGGTTTCCCGCACGGCATGGCGACGACCCATGCGGACGTCATCAACGCCGACCTCCTGGCCTTCTTCAAGGCCTAGAATCGTCCAATTGGATAGACGAAGCACCCGCCGTCAGGCGGGTGCCTCGTACTTTCATCGACATGTCCGCGGGACGTGCCTATCTGGCGAGAAAACCAGTGATCAGCTTGACGGTGGCGTCGGGGTTTTCCTCCATGATCCAATGACCGGAGTTGGGCACGATGCCGCCCGTGACATCGGTCGCAACAAACCGCAAGATATCGGCCTGCGTGTTGCCGGCCGATTTTTCACCGCCAACAGCCAGCACCGGCATGGTCAGTTTGCCGCCGGCGGCGAGCATCGCCTGGTTGTCGATCGCGTCCTGGTCAAACGCCTTGAACTGCTCGAAAGCGTCATGCATCGCATGCGGGCGTGCATAGAGCTTGGCATAGTGCTTGCGCGTGGCCTCATCGATCTTCTTCGGGTCGGCCGACAGTTCGTTGTAGAAGCGGTCGAGATAGATGCGCTCGCGCCCCGCAACCAGCCGCTCCATATCCGGACCACGGAAGTTGAAGTGCCAAAGCAGCGGGCTTTGTTTGATCTTTTCCCAGTCACCGATTCCAGGCAGCGGCGCATCGATGATGACCCATTTGGTGATGCGCTTGGGATATTGCGCAGCAAGCGCATAGCCGACCATGTTGCCGATGTCGTGCGTGACCAGATCTGCCTTGTCGATCTTCAAGGCGTCCAACACGCCGGCGACGTCGACGGCCTGGTTCTTCTTGGCGTAGCCCGCTTCAGGGTGAGCGGACAAACCCATGCCGCGCAGGTCCGGCACAATGACAGTATGGTCCTTTGCGAGCGCCACAGCGGCCGCGCCCCACATGTCTCCGGTATCGGCAAAGCCGTGCAGCAGCACGACCGCGGGACCTTTGCCGCCGACGCGCACATAGAGGCTCGTGCCGTTGGTTTCGACCGACTGCGTCTTGAAACCCGGCGGAAAAGGAACGATGCGTGCCGTAGCCGGCAAGGTTACAAGAAGCACGCCCAACACGGCCAACACGATCTTGCGCATATCATTCTCCAGAGACATTGAGTTTCTGCGGCAGCGTCGCCCGCGCCCGCGTTTCGAACACTAACAGGCTTTTCACCTGGCGTATGGGGAAGAATCGATAAGGGCGCGGCAGCTGCCACGCCCTTAATTCGAGTCCTGAAGATCGGCAGCTTTTAACTGGCCGCCTGCGCCTTCTTAGCTTCCCTCATGTTCGGCAGGAACACCGTCAGCAGGCCGAGGAAGGGCAGGTAGGAGCAGATCTGGTAGACGAAGTCGATGCCCTTTATGTCGGCGATGACGCCGAGCACGGCGGCGGCGATGCCCCCCATGCCGAAGGCGAAGCCGAAAAAGATGCCGGCGATCATGCCGACGCGTCCCGGCACCAGTTCCTGCGCGAAGACGACGATGTTGGAGAAGGCCGACGACAGGATGAGGCCGATCAGCACGGTGAGCACCATCGTCCATTCCAGGTTGGCATAAGGGAGTGCCAGCGTGAACGGCAGCACGCCGACGATCGAGAACCAGATCATCGTCTTCTGGCCGTAGCGGTCGCCGAACGGGCCGCCGAGCAGGATACCCAGCGCCGAGGCGCCGAGGAACAGGAACAGCATCACCTGCGAGGTCTGCACCGAAACGCCGAACTTATGGATGGCGTAGAAGGTGTAGTAGCTGGAGAGCGAAGCGATATAGGCGTTCTTGCTCAGCACCAGCAGCGTCAGCACTACCAACGCTCCCATCACCTTCCTGCGCGGGAAGGGCGAGACGTGAGCCGCCTGTTTGCGGGTGGCCATTGAGGCGCGCAGCCGGCTGTACCAGCCGCCGACCTGCCATAGAACGATGATGCCGATCAGCGAGCCGACGGCGAACCAGGAAATGCTGGTCTGGCCGAAAGGCACGACGATGAAAGCCGCGAGCAGCGGTCCCATCGCCTGGCCGAAATTGCCGCCGACCTGGAACAGCGACTGCGCCAGGCCAAAGCGGCCGCCGGAGGCGAAGCGGGCGATGCGCGAGGATTCCGGATGGAAGATCGCCGAGCCGATGCCGATCAGCGAGGCGCCGATCAGGAGCAGCCAGTAATGGCCGGCATGGGCGAGCACCACCAGCCCGACCAGCGACGAGGCCATGCCCCAAGGCAAGGAATAAGGCATAGGCCGCTTGTCGGTGATCATGCCGATCACCGGCTGCAGCAGCGAGGCCGTCACCTGGAAGGTGAAGGTCAAAAGGCCGATCTGCCAGAAGTCGAGACCGTAATTGTCCTTGAGCAGCGGATAGATGGCCGAAAGCAGCGACTGCATGATGTCGTTGACGCAGTGGCAGAAGCTCACCGCGAGAATGACGGTGAAGGCCGTCGCTTGCGCCGAGGGGTGGTTGGCCGCCGCTGGGGCAGCGACGGCGGTGGCGGTCGTATCGGTCAAGGCAATGCTCCGTGGTCTTTTTGGCGGCGAACCGCAGGCAGTCTGATAGGACGCTTGCCTTATAATCGGCTTGAATGGCGACTTCTTTCGTGGTTTGGTCCAAAAGTTTCGCAAGTGGGGCCACATCAAATGCCGCATGGCCGGGAAATCTTCAGGGGCGACGCCGCCGAGCTCGGCCGGCTGCACGAAAGCCGCTGGCAATGGCTGGAGCAGGCGGTCGGGCCGGCGGTCGCGCTGCCGACCGAATATCCCGACGGCTACCACGTGCCGCGGCACCGCCACAGCCGCAGTCAGTTGCTGCACGCGCTGGTCGGCGTCGTGCTGGTGACGACGAAGCACGGCCGCTGGATGGTGCCGCCCGACCATGCGATGTGGATACCGGCCGGCATAGAGCATTCCGTCGAGATGCTGGGCAATGTCTCGATGCGCTCGGTCTATGTGGTGCCCGACGCCATTCCCGGCCTGCCGGAAGGCTTGCGCGTCGTCGGCATCACCGAGCTGATGCACAGCCTGATCGTGGAATCGGAGAAGCTACCGCAGGGCGGCGAGCTCGAAGGGCGCTCGGGACTGATCATGGGGCTCCTGCTGCACGAGATCCCCAACCTGCCGGAGCGGCCGCTCGGCCTGCCTTTCCCGTCGGATCCGAAGCTGGCAGCGCTCTGCCGGCGCTTCGTCGCGGCGCCCTCGCCGCATGCGACTATCGATGAATGGGCGGATGCCGCTGGCATGAGCCGGCGCTCCTTTACCCGCGCCTTCCATCGCCAGACCGGGCTGTCGCTGTCGACATGGCGCCAGCAGGCCTGTCTGTTCGCCGCGCTGCCCAGACTCGCCGACGGCGAGCCGATTACCAGGGTGGCGCTCGACCTCGGCTACGACAGCGTGCCGGCCTTCATCACCATGTTCAAGCGCATGTTAGGCGCCTCGCCACGCGGCTATATGCGCGGCGCGCGCGAGGCAGGCGAAGGCACCAAGCGGCTTGCCGGTTTGATCTAGGCCGGCAGCGCCCCGGTTTAATCGAAAAGGCTGGAGACCGACTCTTCGGTCGCCGTGCGCGAGATCGCTTCGCCCATCAGGTCGGCGATAGAAATGACGCGGATGTTGGGCGCATCGAGCACGGCCTGGCTCGGCTGGATGGAATCGGTGATCACCAGTTCCTGCAGCTTCGAGCCGGCGATGCGGGTCACCGCGCCGCCCGAGAGCACGCCATGAGTGATGTAGGCGGTGACGCTGGTGGCGCCGTTGTTGAGAAGCGCCTCGGCCGCATTGCAGAGCGTGCCGCCGGAATCGACGATGTCGTCGATCAACAGGCAGTCCTTGCCGGCGACGGCGCCGATAATGTTCATGACCTCGGATTCGCCGGGGCGCTCGCGGCGCTTGTCGACGATGGCGAGCTGCGCGTCGAAGCGCTTGGCCAGCGCGCGCGCGCGCACCACGCCGCCGATGTCGGGTGATACGACGACCACATTGCCGAGCTGCTTGTATTTCGCCTTCACGTCGCGGGCCATCACCGGCACCGAGAACAGATTGTCAGTCGGGATGTCGAAGAAACCTTGGATCTGACCGGCGTGGAGGTCGAGCGTCAGCACCCGGTCGGCGCCCGCGCGGGTGATCATGTTGGCGACGAGCTTGGCCGAGATGGGCGTGCGGCCGGAGGCGCGGCGATCCTGCCTGGCATAGCCGAAATAGGGGATGACCGCCGTGATGCGCCGGGCGGAGGAGCGCATGAAGGCGTCCATCATGATGAGAAGTTCCATCAGATGGTCGTTAGTCGGGAAAGAAGTGGACTGCAGGATGAAGACATCCTCGCCGCGCACGTTCTCCTGGATCTCGACGAAGATTTCCTGATCGGCGAAGCGCCTGACGCTGGCCTTCCCCAGCGGAATGTTGAGATAGCGAGCGACCGCCTCGGCCAGCACCCTGTTGGAATTGCCCGCGAAAAGCTTCATGCACCGTTCCTGGTGAAGGATGGAGAGACCCGATAGACTCTCATGAGCCTTTTAAGCGGGCTTTTAGCGGCCCGCGCCGGTATTGCAAGCCTCGTGATCGGGAATCCTTCGAGAAGGTGCAACAAAGGCCGATTGCATCGCAAGCCGGCAACAGATCCGTTGGGGCAGTTTCAACGCGTGGCGGAATCGCTCCAGCTATCTGCTTCGACGTGGACGGAAAATCGTTGCACGGTTGTCGTGGAGTTGCTCTAGCCGGCGCCGCCGCTGCCGAGCCAGGCGGTGAACTGGTCGATCGTCTGATCGGCGATCGCCTGCATGACTGAGGGCGCGACCGCCGGCCAGCCTTCGCCGCTGCCGATTGAAGGCGCTTTCTGCTGGCCGTTGATGCGATGCAGGCGATTGCCCGACGGGTCGTAGATGTCCCAGACATAGATCACGGTGGTGTCCTTGCCTTCGGACATCGTCGAAAAATAGCCTTTCAGCACATGCGTCGCCGTCTGGTCGGTGCTGCCGACCAGCGTCACGCCGCGTTGCCTGGCGCGCGCCTGCAGTTCCGCCGTCAAGGGTGCCGCGGCCTCCACGGAGGCGCCGACGATCGGCGCCACCTGCAGCCGGGTCTTGGCGATTGCGGCGGCCTGAGCCGGCGTGGCGGGCGTCGAAGCCGCTGCCGTTGTTGTGGGGGCAGGCGCGGTCGTGGTCGGGGAGGTGGTGGCCGTCATGCCCTGGGCGGCCGGCAACGCCTGAGCCGAATTCGCCGGCGGCTTGACGGCAGAAGGATCGAGGACGTCCTTGGCGTTGGTGCAAGCGCCAAGCGCCAGCGCCGCAAGCAATGACACGGTCGTCATCTGCGATCGTCTCATTTGCCCGAAAACTCCCTGGTGGCGACGCCCCCGCGTGAACCAACCATTATGGATTCACTGTACGATCAAGTCGAGATCATGGCGGGAGAGCGGCTTCGGCGCCGATTCCGTGGTGAGGTAGGTGCGGCCAAGCGTCATCGCCGTCTCGGTCTCCGAATCCATGATGATCATGTGGGCGAACAGCGTCATGTTGGGCGCGATCGGCTCCGGATTGCCCTGGTAGAACATCGGCATATCCATCCATGACGGCGTGAAGCGGGCGCCGACCGAGTAGCCGCAGGCATTCAGCCGGTGCTTGGTCAGACTATGCGCTTCGAGCGTGCGGGCATGCGCATCGAAGACGTCGCCGAAGGTGTTGCCCGGCGTCATCGCCTTCTCGGCCGCAAGCAGCGCGGCGCGGGCGGCATCGAACAGTTCCTGGTGGCGCTTCGAGACCTTGCCGGTCAACGCGGTGCGCATCATCGGGGCGTGGTAGTGATGAAAGACGCCCGCCCATTCGAGCGTCAGCTGGTCGTTCTTGGTAAGCTTGCGGCGTCCGGCCTTGTAGCGGCAGAGCAAGGCATCGGCGCCCGAGCCGATGATGAATTCGTTGGCGGGATAATCGCCGCCGCCGGCAAAGATGGCGCCCTGCATGGCGGCCAGGATAAGTCCCTCGTCGCCGCCCTGCTTGATCAGCGGCAAGGCGGCATCCAGTGCATCGTCGGAAAGGGTCGCGGCTTTCTCCGCCTTCGCGATCTCGGCAGGGCTCTTGAAGAGGCGCAGCCGGCCGACGATGCCGGAAGCATCGGCGATCTGGCCGAAGGTCTGCAACTGCTCATCGACGCGGCGGCCGTTGTAGGCGGTCAGGCCATGCGTGTCGTATTCGACGCCGATACGGGCGCCGAGCAGATCGAGGTCATTGAGCAGATTGCGCAGGTCTATCGCCGGATTGGCGCCGTCGCGATCGGTCCACAGAACGATGTTGTCGATGGTCGAGGTATGGCGCGCTTGCCTCAGATCGGCCGAACGGGTGAGCAGCACCATCGAGCCATCGGCCTTCACCACCAGGCATTGGAAGAAGCAAAAGCCGAATGTGTCGTAGCCGGTCAGCCAGTACATGCTCTCCTGCGCGAACAGAAGCACGGCGTCGAGCTTCTTTTCGGCCATCTCGATCAGCAGCCGGTCACGCCGAGCGTCGAATTCCGAACGTTCGAAATGCAGCGCCATTACTCTTTCTCCAGAACGATTGCCGAAACCTGGCGCCCGTAATCCGCTTCCTTGCGGTGGGTGGTGCGCCGATAGGAATAGAAGAGGTCTTCTTCCGCGTAAGTGCAGCGGCCGAGGCCCTCGGCGGTCACGCCGGCGTTTCGCAGCCGGTCGACCGTATATTGGTTGAGGTCGAACATCGAGTGGCCGGGATTCACCGATGGCCGGAAATAGCGTTGATTGCCGGCATCGGCTTCGACGAAGCGGGTGACGAATTCGGACCCGACCTCGTAATTGTCGGGACCGATGGAAGGACCGAGCACGGCGACAATGCGGTCGCGGCGGGCGCCGAGACCTTCCATCGCGGCAACGGTGTTTTCGAGCACGCCGGTGAAGGCGCCTTTCCAACCGGCATGGGCGGCGCCGATGACGCGGGCCTCGGCATCGGCGAACAGGACCGGTCCGCAATCGGCGGTCGAGGCGCCGACGGCAATGCCAGGCTGGTCGGTGACGATGGCGTCGGCCTTGGGGCGGGGGCTTGCGAAAGGCTCCCTGGCAATGACGACGTCGGGGGAGTGGACCTGGTGCGCGGTGAGCAGATGGTCAGCCGGCACGCCCATCCAGTCGGCGACACGGCGGCGGTTTTCGGCGACCAGCGCCTGGTCGTCGCTGGAGCCGGTGCCGATGTTGAGGCCCCGGTATATGCCGCCGGAGACGCCGCCGATACGGGTGAAATAGCCGTGGCGTATGCCTCGCACCTTGTCGAGCAGAGGCGAACGTACTGGATCGGGTCTGGTCTGATTCAGCATGGATGGGTTTGTTGTCCGCGTGGGCGCTTTCGTCAAGGTGAAGTTCGGCAACGGGCGGAGCTCGGGCAGTGGCGGGACCAGCTTGCACGGGTTGCCGGCCGATGTCAGCCGGTTTTCGCGGTCGGCAGAATCTTCATCACCTTGAACAGTTCGCCCATCGCATCGGGGCCGGCGAGGCGTTCGACCGCGTCGGAAATCGCCCGCCGGCCGCCGTCATCGGCCTTGGCGCCCAGCGCGCCGGCGCGCTCGAGCAGGCCCATGCCGAGCAGGAATTCGCTCTGCGTGGTCACTTCCACCTCGAGGCCGTGGGCACGGGCGCTTGCGGCCAACGCCGCGAAGTCGACATGGGCGGTGAGATCGGCCTCGCCGGGATTGGCCAGCACGTCTTCGTGATCGTGCCTGCGCAGGGCTTGCAAAGTGTCCCCGATGCCGGGTTCGATGTGGCCATAGTCGATGAACAGCCCGGCGCCGCCATGGCCGGCGATGCGCTCGGCAATCGCCGACATTAGCGCCGAGCGGGACGGCGCCACTTCGACGATCGCGCCTTGCGGCGCGTCTGCCGCGCCAGCCGGCAGCAAGGCCGGGTCGACAGAGCCAGCGCCGGCAAAGAAGTGGAGATTGTCGGCATCGTCGAGGCCGACCATGCGCTCGCGCCATCCTGCGCCGACATAGACGAACTGACGGATCGGCACTGCGTCGAACAGCTCGTTGCCGACGATGAAGAGCGGCTGCCGCTGCAGCGTGTCGATGGTCTGGTGCCAGCTCAGGGCCACACGCTGGCCGGCAAGCGTTTCTTTCTGGATTTCGGTCAGGCGTGGACTGGTCTCGATCATGGCGAAGGACGCGCCGGCGGCAAACGCCGGGTCGAGCCGCGACCAAGTGCGCAGCATGTCCTTCATCAGCGTGCCGCGTCCGGGGCCGATTTCAGCGAAGGTCACGGGGAGTGGCCGACCGGCGCGCTGCCAGGCCCGGTAGAGCCAGACGGCGACAAGCTCGCCGAACATCTGGCTGATCTCCGGCGCGGTGACGAAATCGCCGGCAGCGCCGAAGGGCTCGCGCGTCGTATAATAACCGTGCTCGGGGTCGAACAGGCAGAGCGCCATATACTCGCTGACCGGGATCGGCCCCACGGCACCGATCAGGCCGACGATACGCTCCTTCAGCCGGGTCATGCCGGCTGCGCTTGCGTCATCGGCTTTGCGGTGGCCATGGCCCAGATGCCGGCAAGCACCATCGGCGAGGACAGGATCATGCCCATGGTCAGCCAGTTGGTGCCGAGCAGGTAGCCAAGCTGCTGGTCGGGCTCGCGGAAAAACTCGACGAAGATGCGCGACAGCCCATAGCCGCAGATGAAGGCGCCGCCGACGAAGCGTGGCGTCCCGAGTTTCAGCCGCGAATGGGTGAGGAAGCGCAGCACCAGGAAGAGCACAAGGCCTTCGAGCAGCGCCTCATAGATTTGGCTGGGATGCCGGGTGAACGGACCGCCATTGGGGAATTCGATCGCCCAGGGAACATCCGTGGGCCTGCCCCAGAGCTCCGAATTGATGAAATTGGCCACGCGCACCAATCCGAGGCCGACCGGGACGCCGGCCGCGACGACGTCGAACAAAGTCCAGGTGTGGATGCCGCGCTTGATTGAAAACAGCGTCATGGCGAGGATGACGCCGAGCAACCCGCCATGGAACGACATGCCGCCCTGCCAGACGGCGAAGATATCGAGCGGATGCGCGATATAGCGCGGCAGGTCGTAGAAGAGGACATAGCCGGTGCGCCCGCCGAGCACCACGCCGATCGCCGCCCAGACGATGAAGTCGTCGAGGTCCTCCGGCTTCATCGGCAGCTTGCGGTCCGGCCAAAGGCTGGCGCTGGTGACGAGCCGCCTGGCATACCACCAGGCAAAGAGAATGCCGACAATATAGCCGACGCCATACCAATGCACCGCCAGCGGCCCGATATTCACGATGACCGGATCGATATTGGGGAAGGGCAGGGAGGCCAGCGGCAGCAGGAAATATTCGCTCAAACGGGGTCTCCCGGGCACGGTCGCATTTCGGCGCGGACCATGCGGCAGGGTTTTGGCGGGGTCAAGGCAAGGCTTCACTTGCATTCCGTGCCGCGCGCCACTACGTCAAAATCAACAAGCGAGGATTTGCCATGTCGACCGGAACGAACCGCATTCTCGATGAATTCGCCAAGCTGATGACGGATGCCGCGGGGGCCGCCCAGGGCGTTCGGCGCGAGATGGAGACAGCCTTCCGTAGCCAGGCCGAGCGCCTGCTCAACTCGATGGACGTGGTGCAGCGCGAGGAGTTCGAGGCCGCGCGCGAGATGGCCGTCAAAGCCAGGGAAGACAACATCCAGCTTGCCTCGCGCGTCGAAGCGCTCGAGGCGAAGATCGCCGAACTGACCGGGCAGGCCGCACCGGCGGCTGCGCCGAAGCCCAGATCAAAAAAATAATCGTAAACTTTTCCACAAAGCGCGATCCGAAAAATCGCTTTGCCGTGAATCGCTTACCGGCATTGCATGAATCTTTTTGACAGCGCCTTTCCACATGCGAATGACGCAGTGCGAAAAATTGGGCTGTTCACGCGACTCCCGATCAATAGACTGAATTTGTTGCATGATTCGGAGCAGGGTCATGCGCCGGGCGGTGGGGTCCGGTTGGGTCTTTGCGTATGGAAAGTCCCGGCCGTCCGAGTTCTAGACAAGATTGTTCGTTGTGCGTGCCCTCTCTCGCGGAGCGTGTGGCGCTCTCAGAACGACAGGAAGCATTCATGGAACTCCTCGAACTCGAATTCTCCCGCGAAATCCACCCGGTGGATGTCATCGAGCAGGTGGCCCACAACAACGACTGGTCCTTCGAACGTGCCGGCGACGACGAGATTTCGATTTCGGTGACCGGAAGCTGGACCGACTATCACGTCTCGTTCTCCTGGATGGAGGATTTCGAGGCGCTGCATCTGGCCTGCGCCTTCGACATCAAGGTGCCGGAAACGCGCGCGCTGGAAGTGATGCGGCTATTGTCGCTCATCAACGAACAGATGCTGTTCGGCCATTTCGACCTGTGGGAGCAGGAGGGCGCGATCATGTTCCGGCAGTCGCTGCTGCTTGCCGGCGGGGTCGAGCCTTCGAGCCAGCAGGTCGAGGTGCTGCTGTCCTCGGCGCTCGAGGCCTGCGAATGCTATTTCCAAGCCTTCCAGTTCGTGGTCTGGTCGGGTACATCGGCCAAGGACGCGCTGTCCAGCGTGCTCTTTGAGACCCATGGAAACGCCTGAGCGAAGCCAATACCGCCGATGAGTTCCAGCAACGAGCGCAAGCCCGAGATCAGCTTTGCCGATTTCGACCGCGTCGACATCCGCGCCGGCACGATTATTGAGGCCGAGCATTTTCCGGAGGCACGCAAGCCGGCGTTCAAATTGAAGATCGATTTCGGCCCGGCCATCGGGGTGAAGAAATCATCGGCGCAGATCACCAAATACTATGCGCCGGAGACGCTGATCGGCCGGCAGGTTTTTGCAGTGGTGAACTTTCCGCCGCGCCAGATCGGTCCATTCATGTCGGAAGTGCTGACGCTGGGCTTTCCGGATGAAGAGGGCGCCGTAGTGCTCGGCGCCATCGAGCGCAAGGTGCCCGACGGCGGGCGCCTATTCTAGGATAAGCCTGGGCCGGCCTGACGTCACAACATCCTGATCGGCACGCTTGGGCGGCATTCCCAACGCTTCCTCGACCACGTCGAGGAACATTTCCGCACAGGCCTTCCAGCTGTAGCGCATGGCGCGCTGGCGCGCCTCCGCGCGGTCGATCTGAAGCGCCTTGAGCGCGGCCCCGCCCAGATCCTCCGACACGGATCCGCCGACGCCGTCACCAACGATATCGATCGGTCCGGTCACCGGATAGGCGGCTACCGGCGTGCCGCTGGCGAGAGCCTCGATAATGACGTTGCCGAAGGTGTCGGTTCGGCTTGGAAAGACGAAGACGTCGGCGGAAGCATAGATTTCCGCCAGCTCGTCGTTTGGACGATGACCGAGGAAATGCGCGTTCGGATAGCGGGCCTTGAGCTTCGCCAGCTCCGGCCCTTCGCCGACCACCACCTTGCTGCCGGGAAGATCGAGATCGAGGAAGGCGGTCAGGTTCTTTTCGATCGCGACGCGGCCGACGCAGAGGAAGATGGGGCGAGGGAAGCTCGTGTCTTTTCGCTTGTCAGGCCGGAAATGATCGGTGTCGACGCCGCGTGTCCAGGGCCTCAGCTTGTTGAAGCCGCGTGAGGCAAGGTCGTCCGCAAGCGACTGGGTGGCGACCAGCGTGCCCTGTCCGGAATTGTGGAAGTCGCGCAGCCAGTTATAGGCCCAGCCTTCCGGCACCGGCAGGCGGGCGCTGAGATATTCGGGAAAACGCGTGTGGTAGCTGGTGGTGAAGGGGCGTCCGGCCTTGCGGCAGTAGCGGCGCGCCATGATTCCGAGCGGGCCTTCGGTGACGATGTGGATATGGTCGGCCTTGTGCGCATCGATCAGGCGCGCGACATGACCGGGCGTCGTCAACGCGAGGCGGATGTCCGGATAGGTCGGCAGCGGCAAGGTGCGGAAGATGTTCGGCGTCAGGAAATCGACCTGGACATCGAAGGACTTCAGCGTTTCGGTAAGCCGCTCCAGCGTGTGGACCACGCCATTGACCTGTGGCCGCCATGCATCGGTGACCATCAGGATTCGCATGACGATCCCTTGGAAAGGTTGTTGAGCGCGCCAGCGTGATGGCGGAACGGCAACCGGGCAGCAGCGCGCGCTTCGCTCCAGCGTACCCGGCCGGGTACGGGATCGAAGCGGGGCGGCAGGGCCGAATCGATAAAGGTCGCGCGCTTCATGCGCGCTCTTGACCATGATTTCATGACGGGCCGATGAAGCCCCTCTTTGCTCCGATCTACGCCGGAACCCTGATCACGGCGCGCAAACCGCCCAGCGGACTGTCCTCAAGCGTGATGTCGCCGCCATGGCTGCGGGCGATGTCGCGGGCGATCGACAAGCCGAGGCCGGTGCCGCTGGCATCGAGGTTGCGCGCCTCGTCGAGCCTCAGGAATGGCTTGAACACCTCTTCGCGCTTGTCGGGGGCGATGCCGGGACCGTCGTCATCGATGGTGACGGTGAGCGAACCGCGGCCGTGGTTGGCATTTACCTCGACGGTCTTGGCATAGCGGAAAGCGTTGCCGATGACGTTGGACAGCAGCCTGGCAAAGGCCTTCGGCCGCACATGCACGGCCGGATCACCGGTCAAAGTCGTTGTAAGCTTGGCTTTGCGCAACCGCGCTTCTTCGTCCATCTTCTGGAAATAGGTCTTGAGATCGAAGCGGCCGGTATCTTCGGCGGCCTCGCCGCGGGCAAAGGAGAGATAGCCTTCCAGCATCGATTGCATGTCGTCGATGTCCTGGTTGAGCGCGGCCTTAGTCTCGGCCTTGCCGCCTGCCAGCGCCAGCTGCAGCTTGAAGCGGGTGAGGATGGTTCGAAGATCGTGGCTGACGCCGGTCAGCATGGCGGTGCGCTGTTCGATCTGGCGCTCGATGCGCTCGCGCATCTGAATGAAGGCGAAGCCGGCGCGGCGCACTTCCTCCGCGCCGCGCGGGCGGAAATCGCGCGGCATCGGCCGACCCTTGCCGAAGCTCTCGGCGGCTTCGGCAAGGGTAAGGATCGGCCTTATCTGGTTGCGCAGGAAGGGGATGGCGATCATCAGCAGCACCAGTGATGTGCCGACCATCCAGATCAGGAATATATGCGTGTTCGAGGCATAGGCCTGGCTGCGGCGCACGAAGACGCGCAACACCTTGCCTTCGAGCTGGACGCGGACCTCGACGATGTTGGAATTGCCGACCGTGTCGATCCAGAAGGGGCGGTTGATCTGCCTAGTGATCTCCGAGGACAGCGCCTCGTCAAGGATGGAGAAGAACGGCTTTGGCCCGGGCGGCGGCAGCGGATCGGGTGGCAGCAGATCGACCTTGAGCTGCATGCGGTCCTGGGCGATGCGGATAATGTTGGCGTAATCGGCATCGTGCGGATAGGTCTCCATCATGTCGATGATGGCGGCGATGTCGCGGACGGTCGCCTGCGACAGACGCTGGGTGACCGTCTGCCAGTGGCGCTCCATGAAGACGAAGGCGACGACCGACTGCAGCAGGATCATCGGCGCGATGACGATGATCAGGGAGCGGGCATAAAGCCGCTTCGGCATGTAGAGCGCGACCAGGCGCCAGAACCTGTTCCAGGCGCGCGGCATCGCCCTCAGCGTCCGCAGCGCTATATCGCCGGGGCCGCCTCCTTTCGGCTTTTCCAGTTGCGTGGTCGCCATTCGCCCTTCCGCTCATCGATGGCCGTAGCAAAGGGCCGTCGAGAGTAGTCTATTCGACGCTGAGCCGATACCCAATACCGCGCACCGTCTGAAGCCAGACGGGATTGGACGGATCGCGCTCGATCTTGCGGCGCAGTCGGTTGATCTGGACGTCGATGGTGCGTTCGCCGACATCCGATTCATCGCCGACGAGTTCGTGGCGGGGGATCGTCTCGCCCGCCCGCGCGGCGAAGATCGCCAGGATTTCCTGCTCACGGTCGGTCAGCTTCAGCGCTTCGCCTCCACGCTTCAATTCGCGCTTGGCGATCTGGAACGTGTAGGGGCCGAACACGAGCTGCTCGACCTTCGGCGTTGCCGCCGGGCCGCCACGGCGCAGGATGTTGTTGATGCGCAGGATCAGCTCGCGCGGGTCGAAGGGCTTCGGCAGGTAGTCGTCGGCGCCGGCCTCCAGCCCAGTGATGCGGCTGTCGGTTTCCGACAGCGCCGTCAGCATCAGGATCGGCACGTTCTTCTCGGCCCGCAGCGCCTTGGTGAGGTCGACGCCCGTTTCGCCAGGCATCATGACGTCGAGCACAAGTAGATCGAAGTCGAGCCCTGCGAGCTTGCGCCGGGCTTCGCTGGAATTGCCGGCGACGGTGACGCGAAAGCCGTTCTCGGACAGGTATTGCTTGAGCAGATTGCGGATGCGGGTGTCGTCATCGACCACCAGCAGATGCGGCGCATCATCGCCGGGCGCCGCCGGATGATCAACCTTCTCAGTGGTCTCCATTTTTCTTCCCCGATGTTTGCGCAGGCACAATGTTGATCTGCGCCCTTAGTTCCGGATTGACCATCGCCTCGAGGAATCTTTCGATCGAGGCGCGTTCGGTGGTACCAGAATCTTCCAATGCAGTACGGATGCGGCGCGACTGTGGCCGTGCCAGCGCCAGTGCCAGCGCACGGCCCTTGGCGGTTGGGTAGAGCTCGCGCTGCCGGCGGTCGCGCGGGCCTTGCACCTGGACAATATGGTCCGTGTCGATCAGCTGCTTCAATACCCGCGCCAGGCTCTGCTTGGTGATCTTCAGCACATCGAGCAGCTCGGCAACGGTCAGTCCGGGCCTGCGGTTGACGAAATGCAACACGCGGTGATGGGCGCGGCCGAAGCCGTAATCGGCAAGGATCTGGTCGGGATCGGAGGTGAAGTCGCGATAAGCGAAGAAAAACAACTCGATGATGGCAAAGTCGATGCCGTCGTCATCGGTGATCGCCGTCCTGATCGGTTTTCCGGCTGCGGGGCTTCGATCCGTCATCATTTCTCCATGCCAAGCGGGATTATGTCAGTACTGTTGACGTAATTTTCCGCCAATGATAATTTTTGACAAGCTTTTCGGCGGATTGCGAACGAAAAGGCAAGCGGAAGCCGTTTTTCCGGAACTTCCTGAGTTTGCCATGGATTGAATATCCGCCTACGTTTCCAGGCACCGGCCGGCGTCTCGAACCCAGTGGCGGGGCCGACGCGAATGGCCATATGACACAACGATTTGCGGGCGCCCGCCCGCGGGAGGTTTCCATGGCATCCGTTCCCTTCGATCAACTGGACGGCTTCATCTGGATGAACGGCGAGTTCGTCAAATGGGCCGACGCCAAGATCCATGTGCTGACCCACGGCCTGCACTATGCCAGTGCCGTCTTCGAGGGTGAGCGCGCCTATGGCGGCCAGATCTTCAAGCTGACCGAGCACAATGAGCGCCTGCATGAATCGGCGCGCTTGCTCGGCTTCAAGATTCCCTATTCGGTCGCGGAGATCGACGAGGCCTGCCGCACGCTTCTGAAGAAGCAGGGTTTCCGGGACGCTTATGTGCGCCCGATTGCCTGGCGCGGCAGCGAGCAGATGGGCGTTTCGGCGCAGAACAACCGTATCAATTGCGCCATCGCCATCTGGCAATGGCCGAGTTATTTCGACCCGGCGCAGAAGCTGAAGGGCATCCGTCTCGACATCGCCGAATGGCGCCGGCCCGACCCGCGCACCGCGCCGTCCAAATCCAAAGCCGCCGGCCTCTACATGATCTGCACGCTCTCCAAGCACGCCGCCGAGGCCAAGGGCTATGCCGACGCCATGATGCTGGACTGGCGCGGCCAGGTGGCGGAAGCCACCGGCGCCAACATCTTCTTCGTCAAGGACGGCAAGATCCATACGCCGACGCCCGATTGCTTCCTCGACGGCATCACCCGCCGCACCGTGATCGGTCTGGCCAAGGACCGCGGCCTCGAGGTGATCGAGCGCGTCATCATGCCGGAGGAACTCGAACGCTTCGAGCAGTGCTTCCTCACCGGTACGGCCGCGGAGGTCACTCCGGTTTCGGAGATCGGCCCGTATCGATTCGAGGTCGGCGAGATCGCCAAGATGTTGATGAACGACTATTCTGCTGCCGTGCAGCCAGAGCACGCCATCGCCGCAGAATAGCGATAGTCACAGCTTTTTTGTGCAATAGGGGCGGTTTTCGAGCCGCCCCTTTTATTTAAGCGCACGCGCATTTGACTTTGGAACAATTCGGCGTCTCATGATGGCGTCGGCCCGAGGAGGCTGGCGGCTATGGAGGGATTAGGTACATGGATACGAACACGCTCGTCGCTATCGTTGTACAAGTGATTGCGGGTATCATCGGTGGTCAGGCAGTCGGCGCGGCGCTGAAGCAGGCAGCAATGGGCCAACTCACCAAGATCCTTGGGGGCGCGATCGGCGGCGTCGGCGGCGCTGCCATTCTCGGCAGCCTGCTTGGCGGCGGCACGGTCGATCCGGCAGCGGCCGCGGCGGCGGCTGGCAGTGCGTTCAATCTGCCTAACCTCGCCGGTGGTGTTGGCGGCGGAGCGATCCTCACCGGCATCATCGGCGCGGTCATGAACGCAATGAAGAAATAGAGCCGATACTTTCGAGCCTGCGTCATGGGCGGCTGCGGCCGCCCATTCTTTTCATCTTTTTCGGCGGCTACGGCCGCCCATTTGTTTTCGAGGATCATTCGCTCCGGCCGACGGTGGACGCAGTCCGTCGTGTTCTCTACATCAGGGCGATACTTCGACAGGAAAGCCATGGGGAAAGGAAAGCCGTGGGTCAGCTCAACGCCGGCATCGTGCCGGTCACGCCCTTCCAGCAGAACTGCACCATCCTGTTCGACATGGACGACAGGAATGGCGTCGTCGTCGATCCAGGCGGCGACATCGACAAGATATTGGCGGTGCTCAAGGACAATGCGATCACCGCGGAGGCGATCTGGATCACCCACGGCCATATCGACCATGCCGGCGGCGCGATGGAACTGAAGGACGCGCTCGGCATCGACATCATCGGCCCGCATGAGGCCGACTGGCCGCTGCTTGCCAATCTCGAGAACCAGGCCAGGCGTTTTGGGCTCGCGGATCCCGTGCGCAACTGCACGCCGGACCGGTTTCTCATCGAGGGCGAGACGGTTTCGTTCGCCGAGCATGTATTCGAGGTGCTGCACTGCCCGGGGCATGCGCCGGGTCATGTCGTCTATTACAACCGGGCGGCCAAGTTCGCCCATGTCGGCGATGTGCTGTTTCGCGGCTCGATCGGTCGCACCGATCTGCCCGGAGGCGATCACGCCGCGCTGATCGCCTCGATAAAGGAGAAGCTCCTGCCGCTCGGCGACGATATCGGCTTCATTTGCGGCCACGGTCCGGGCGGCCGCTTCGGCGAGGAGCGCCGGACTAATCCCTTCCTAGCCTGACTTTCTCCGCAAAACAAAAGCGCCGCTGATGGGTGGCGCTTTTGTCTGGGGCAGGGAACCCTAAAGCGCGTCGCGATCTTTCAGATTCGCTCCGTGCGCTTTAGGTTTTTGATTTTACGCATGTCTTTATCCCGAAACCGGTTCCCACTTTCGGGAGACATGCTTTAAAGCGCGTCGCGCTGACGGGATTCAAGCAACGCGCTTTAAGTCTTTGTTTCGATGCATGTCGTTTTCCCAAAACCGCTGCGCACTTTTGGGCGAGATGCATTTACTTTGCTAGTTGGCGACGCAGAAGTGCTGCTCGCCGTCATTGCCGGTGAAGGTGCCGGTGCGCGAGTTGAAGGTTCGGTAGCGATCCGAGCAGTACTCGTACCAGTCACGGGTCCATGGCTCGGCATAGCGGTCGGCATAGACGACGCGCGGCTGCACGTAATACCGGCGAACGGGCCGATCGACATAGTAGCCGTCATCATAGGCTGGATCGTAATATCTCGGCCCGGGGTTGCTGAGCGCGCTACCGATCAGAGCGCCCGCCGTGAGGCCGACAACGCCGGCCGCGAGGGCGTCGCCGCCATGATGACGATGGTGCCAGCGCCAGTCGTCAGCATTGGCCGCCGAGAAGGTGGCCAAAGTGGTCGCGGCGATGCCCGCGGTCAGAATGGCGGTCTTGAGAATTCGGTTCATCTTCGGTCTCCTTCGCGCCGGTCCGCGCATTTTTCAGGGGATGCGGATCGGCTTTAGCAAAGGTTAATAGAAGACCGTGGCTGAACGGAGGCTGAACGGAATTGGGCGAACGATTTCGCGGCTCGAACACAATTGCGAGCTCTGCGGGAGCGTCCCGCCTGCTCAGTCTCCGTCGGATCCGTCTTGAGCCGGCTTAGCCGATAGACAGATTGACGGCCTTCGGACCCTTGCCGCGCTTGTCCGGCTCGGTGTCGAATGTCACTTTCTGCCCATCCTCAAGACCGGGAAGGCCCGACGCCTGCACGGCCGAAATATGGACGAAGACATCCTTCGCGCCATCGTCGGGCGTGATGAAGCCGAAGCCCTTGGCATGGTTGAAGAATTTGACGGTGCCGGTCTGCGGCATGGGAAGCTCCTTTGATCCCATCAAGTCAGTCTCGGGCCGGCAAACTGCCCGAGAGGAAATTTGTCCTTTATTTTAGCGCTATCGGCAAGAGAAAGTTTTTGCCTGCCAATCCCGCCTTTTGCCGGACAAAAAAGGGGCGCGACGGAACCGTCGCGCCCTCGAAACTCAAGCTTCTTGCGAAGCCCACTCATGATCCTGCCACGCCATTCGTCAGCTGAGAACAGGCAGCTTTGCCTGCTCAGGCCGCGCGCAGGTTGACCGCCTTCGGGCCTTTGCCCATGCGGTCCGGTTCGACGTCGAAGGTGACCTTCTGGCCGTCGACGAGCGTGCGCAGGCCCGAGGCCTCGATCGCGGAGATGTGGACGAACACGTCCTTGGCGCCGCCGTCCGGCGTAATGAAGCCGAAGCCTTTGGTAGCGTTGAAGAACTTTACGGTGCCGGTCTGGGCCATGGGGAAACTCCTTCACCCGTATCAGTCTCGTGGGCTCGCCTTTGTCTCGCGCCTTGGGCAAGTCCCGGTGGTTGCTTCGGCGTCATGCATTCGCGCATAGTTAAAACCCCCGCCGAAAAACGGGGCCGTCAGAGATTCACACTTATCGGGGAAAGGTCGTCCAAAACGTGCCGCTCTCCGGGTCGTAAATGCCCGAACACAAAATTTATTACACGGAAACGTGATGGTTGCAAGACAGCGTCGCGGGCGGCCCTCGGCGCACCCGACGCAGGGGCATCGATAGACCCGGCGCCATGACCGGTCATCGGCCAGAAAAGAGCCAGCCATGGGCCAGCGCGGGGAGCCGGTCCGCAATGGATCCTCGGCTCGGAAAATCCACAAGCCGGGGTTGCGCTCGAGCCCAAAATAGCGAGGATCGCGCGAGTTGACACTGTCGCGCCTGAGCGAGGATCGGAGAGGGACCCATGCGATTTCTTGCGGCAATCGTTTCGCGGCGGGGCTTTGTCGCACTGCTTCTGTCGGCATTGCTGGCGGCCTGCACCGTGGTGGTCGATGAAGGTCCGCGTCCACGCCCGCCGAGGCCGCATCCGCAACTCTGCACCATGCAATATGCACCGGTCTGCGCACGGCGCGGCGGCGACCGCCAGACCTTCGGCAATGCCTGCCAGGCCGAGAGGGCAGGGTATCGCATCGTGCGCGACGGTCCTTGCCGCGACGGCGGTGGCGGTGGAGGCGGCGAGCAAACCTTCTGCACCCGCGAATATGCGCCGGTTTGCGCGAGGCGCCATGGCGAGGTTCGCACCTTCCCGAATGCATGCGAGGCCCGCGCGGCGGACTACCGCATCATCGGCAACGGGCCTTGCTAGCGAGATCGGGTTCGCGTTCCGCGTTGCGGGAGTTCTGCCGGAGCGCTAGCCACACACTTGCATCTCCCGTCCGCTTGGCTTAGGTCCGGCGGGAGGATAAACACGGCAGGTTTCCCATTAACAGAGATCAGAGAAGAGCGGCGGGCGCGAGTGGCAAAGCCGGTTCGGCGAGCCCGCTCGATCCCTATGTGCAGCGCGCGCTGCAACTGCACCAGGCGGGGCGCCGCCAGGAAGCGGAGTCGCTTTATCGGCAGGTGCTGGGGCAGCAGCCGAACCATGCCGCGGCGCTGCATTTCCTCGGGCTTCTCCTGCATCAGACCGGCCGGAGCGAGGAAGGGCTCGACCTCATCGAGCAATCGGTGACGCTGCAACCCAGGAATGCCGATTTCCTCAACAATATGGGCACGGTCATGCGCGACCTCGGTCGCGTTGCCGCCGCCGTCGATTTCTTCCGCGGCGCCGTGGACATCCGCCCGGACCAATTGGCAGCGCGCGACAATCTCGGCTCGTCGCTGAAGCAGCTCGGCCAATTCGAGGGCGCCGAGGAGATCTACCGCGGCACGATCGGCCGCAACCCGTTCCATGTCCGCGCCCGCATCGGCCTTGCCGAAACACTGCAGGAAGCCGGGCGGCTGGACGAGGCGATCGCGTTCTTCCGCGAGTCGCTGTCGATCCGGCCCAAGGATGCGGAGCTGCTCTATGGGTTGGGCGTCGCCATGATGGAGAAGGGCAAGCTCACTGAGGCCGCCGATCTTGCCCGCCAGGCGGTGGCGATCGCTCCCGCCATGGCAAAAGCCTGGCTTTTGCTGACCCAGGTCAAGCGCCAGTCCGAGCGCGATACCGAGCTTGCCGGCATGGAAGCCGAGCACGCCAAGGCACCGCGGGACAGCCTTGCGCGCATGCAGCTTTCTTTCGGCCTCGGCAAGGCCAACGACGATCTGAAGGACTATGGCCGCGCCTTCGATTATTTCGCCGAGGGCAACGCCATCCGCCGCAAGGGCATCGACTATGATCCGGTGCGGACGCGCGACGAGTTCGCGGCGATGAAAGCGGTCTTCGACAGCGCCTTCTTCGAGAAACACCGGCCGAGCGACATTTCCGACGACACGCCGATCTTCGTCGTCGGCATGCCGCGTTCCGGCACGACGCTGGTCGAGCAGATCATCGCCAGCCATCCGCAAGTCTATGGCGCCGGCGAGCTCAGCATCCTGAAGACGGCGGTCGGCAAGCAGTTTCCGATGAGCATGCCGGGCGGTTTTCCCTGGGGGATCGCAGACATGCCGGGCAAGGCCTTCGCCGAGGCGGGGCAGGCCTATCTCGACATGCTGCACACCCGCTATCCGGGCTTCCGCCATGTCACCGACAAGATGCCGGGCAACTTCCTTCTGGTCGGCTTCCTGCACATGATGCTGCCGAAGGCCAAGATCGTGCATTGCGCGCGCGACGCGGCGGCCACGTGCCTGTCGATCTTCAAGGTGCATTTCCGCGGCGACAGCCACCGCTACGGCTACGATCTCGGCGAGCTCGCCGATTTTCATAACCTTTACACCGACATCATGGCGCATTGGCACAAGGTGCTGCCCGGCGTCGTGCACGATGTGCGCTACGAGGATTTCGTCGCCGACCAGGAAGGGCAGACGCGGGCGCTGATGGCGCATCTCGGCCTGCCATGGGACGACAAGGTACTGTCGTTCCACGAGACCGACCGTCCGGTGCGCACGGCCTCCGCCGCGCAGGTGCGCCAGCCGATGTATCAGGGCTCGATCGATCTTTGGAAGCGCTATGGCGACAGGCTGAAGCCGCTGCTCGATCGGCTGAACTAGCGCATCGGTCGCTGGCCGAAGCGCCAGAACGTCGTCATCCACGGGCGGAGCAGCCGCGAAGCGGGCGTCGCGGAGACCCGAGGATCCATGCCGTGACCTCGCGCTAAGGGCAGAGACGGCCCAGAACATAGGTCGTTCTGCACCGCCGTGACGCTTATAGGTAGCGGCATGGATCCTATGGTCTGCGCAGCGTCGCTTCGCTCCTTGCTCCGCCATAGGATGACGAACTCACGAGCGTTTTGGCCAATCACAAAGGATTGCGATCCGCCAATCCTGGCTTGCGCTAGCTGTTCAAAGTTCGATAAAGGGCTGGAAGCCGCCGAAGATCATGCGCTTGCCGTCGAACGGCATGGCAGACCAGTCCATCTTGAGACGTTCGTCGGCCATTACCTTGGCCATGACGGCGTCGCGGCTCTGCCTGGATTCGTAAACGATCCAGGCGAAGACGACGATCTCGTCGTCCTTCGCCTGCACGGCGCGCGGGAACGAGGTCAGCTCGCCGTAGGGCACGTCGTCGCCGATGCATTCGACATAGGAGAGCGCGCCGTGCTCCATCCATATCGGGCCTGCGAGATTGGCCAGCCTCTTGTAATCATCGAGATTTGCTTTCGGCACGGCAATCACGAAGCCATCGACATAGGACATGGTGAGCTCCTTTGCTGAAAAACGAGCGCCGGGTCGGCGGGGATACGACCCGGCGCGGGTGAGCGCGTCATCCCTGCAGGCGACGCTGCTCGTTAGGAAATTCACTTCACCGGCGCGTTCATCGCCCAGGCGACGCCGAAGGGATCCTTCACCTGACCCCAGCGGTCGCCCCAGAACATCACCTGCAGCGGCGTGACGACCTCGCAGCCTGCATTCACCGCGCGCTGCCACCACCCATCGATGTCGTCGCTGCCAAGGTGGAGCTGCAGCACGTAGCCCTGCGCCGCCTGGTGCGGATGGCCGTGCTCGGGGTAGGCGTCGCCAAGCATCAGCGTCGAGCCGTTGACGTAGAGATGGATATGCATGGTGCGGCCTTTTTCATCCGGTGGATAGGCAAAGACCTCCTCGGCCCCGAAAGCCTTCTTGTAGAACTCGGCCGCCTTGATGGCGCCATCGACCTGCAGATAGGGAGTCAGCCCGCCAAGCACTTTGGCGCGGGGTGGGGTCTGGTCGGTCATTTGCGTTTCCTCTTCGCGGGGTTGATTTGGCCTTGCGATCAAAAGACGGACGAGGCGGCCGCGATCCTACACGGGTCGCAGAATTTTTTGAGGCGGACCCGGACAGGTCGGGTAACCGGCGAAGCCGGGTGACGACCTCGCTGGTTGATGGGTCCCTTTCAGATGACCTTGGTCGAGAAGGTGGCGGTGTAGCGGCTGTTGCGCGTGTCGAGAATTTCTGGAAAGCCGATGTCCTTGCGCAATTCGTCCGGCAGCGAAAGCAGGATGCGTTCGCTGCGGTAGCGGGCGCGCGCCGTCGCATACCGATTGGCGATGCGGCCGATGGATGACAGTATCGACATGATGAACTCTCCCTAGTTGATCCCGACATCGTGTCGGCATTCCTAGGACGAGCGGCGCCGCGGCGATCCGACAGACCGCCTGAATTTTTTCGTGCGCGTTTCCTGCGGCTAGAAGGCCGGCCCGTAACGAGCAGTTCAGCGTGTCACGGAAACGCTGAACTGCTCTAACACGGTCTCAGCCGGGCTCGGCCACCGAGCCGAAGAACGCCTCCGGGCTGTCGACTTCGACCAGCCGCCGCTTCTCGATCAACCAGAACCGGTTGCCGATCGCGCGGATGAAGGAGCGGTCGTGCGAGGCGAGCAGGCAGCTCGCCTGATGCCTCAGCAGTTCCTCCTCCAGCGCCTCCTGGCCGTCGATGTCGAGGTGGTTGGTCGGCTCGTCGAGCAGATAGAAATTGGGGTTGATCAGCCGCAGCACCAGCATCATCAGCCTCGACCGCTGCCCGCCCGACAAGGCGCCGATCTTTCTCTCCTGCATCTCGATGGCGACACCGGCGCCGGAGAGCAGCGAACGCGCCCGCTGCTCGCCGACCTCGAAGCGACGCGAGACCACCGCCAGTGGCGTGTCGTCGCCGCTTATGCCCGACAGCGCCTGGTCGCTGTAGCCGAGAACGGTCGAGGGCGTCACCTTGACGTTCCGGGCCGTTCCGGGGTCGGCGATGGCGTTGCGGACCATATCGATGAAGCGCGACTTGCCGACACCATTGCGACCAAGCAGCACGATGCGGTCGCCCTGGCAGATATGGCGCTTGCCGGTCGTGGAGAGCAGCGTGCCGTCGGGCGTTTCGACCGCCGCGTCGTCAAGTGTGATCAGCACCCTGGCGTGGGTGCCGCGGTTCGCCAATCGGATCGCGCCGGCCGAGCGCTCGCGATGCGCCTGGACCGCAGCATCTTCCAATCGCTCGGCCCGTTCCTTGAGCTGCTTGGTTTTCACCGTCAGCAGGTCGCTGCCGGAATTGATGCCGATGTTGTTGAGCTTGGCGGCCTGCCGGCGCAGCTGCTGAGCCACCTTCATGTCGCGCTCGAACTTGCGCGCCGTCGAGGCATCGACCTCGTCGAGCGCCTGCCTGGCGCGCGAATAGGGCAACGAAAACACCGGCGATTCTTCCGGGCGCAGGAACAGCGTGCGGTTGGTGGTGGCGTCAAGGAAAGCGCGGCCATGGCTGGCGATAATCACCGGCACTTCACGCGGCAGCGCGTTGAGCCAGGTTTCCAACTGGCCGATCTTGGCGAGGTCGAGATGGTTGGTCGGCTCGTCAAGCAGAAGCACGTCCGGGTCGGCGACCCAGACGCGGGCGATCAGCGCCAGCCGCTGCCAGCCGCCGCTCAAGGCCTGCATCGGCCTGTCGCGCATATCCTTGGGCACGTCGAGCGAATCCAGCACCACGTCGACGCGCCAGAGCTCGCTGTCGGCCTGCTCGGGCGGCAAGGCGTCGGCAACCAGCTGATGGAAGCTGCGGTCGAGCAGCGCGTCGGGGACGGATTGCTCGACATGGCCGACGCGCAGCCCGCGCGACCGGGTTATGTCTCCGGTGGTGGGTTCGAGCTCACCGGCCAGGCATCTGAGCAAAGTGGATTTGCCACGACCGTTGACCGCGACGATGCCCACACGGTCGCCGGCACCGATGGTGAGGTCGAGGTTGGAGAAGAGCGGCGCACTCATGGTAACGCCGAGGGATTTGAGGCTGATCAGGGCCATGTCGATTTTTCTGGTCTTGCCGGAGTCCGGCTCAATGCACTTTGACGATGCGCCGGCAGGCCATCAGGCCAAGCTCAGCGGCACCACGAAGGGCAGACCAAAAAATCGAGCGGGGAAATTCCCGGACCGTCCTGGTCAGCCCTGCAAGTAAGCTCGCAGGGCACAGACAGGGCCGCGCTGACGGTGGCGATCGATAGACACGCAGCCCTCCTTTCCAGACGTTCGAGTTGGGGAATGGCTACAACAGGGGAGGGGCCGGTGGCAAGGGGCGGTGGAGGACTTCCCCTTGTGGGAGAAGGTGTCGCCGAAGGCGACGGATAAGGGGTATTGGACGGAATGAGGCGGCGGAGATTGGGCGGATAGGCCTTGATGACGAAAGTCGTCGTCAAGCTGGAACACCCCTCATCCGTCTCGGCGCTGCGCGCCGATCCACCTTCTCCCACAAGGGGAGAAGGGAAAGTTCCTACTGCCCCGGCCGCCCTGTCTTGCTCGGTCGGCGCTTCTGGCGGCGCTCGTCGGCCGGGTCTTCGTAGGAGCCGATTCCGGCGCGTTGACGAACAATTGGCTTGTCATCCCTCGCGCCCCGTTCGGTCTCGCCAGTTCCCGAGATTGGCTGCGGCTTGGCTGGCTTCTTGCCTTCGACCGGCTTTTCGGTGCGGCGCACCGTCATCTCGTCGAGCGAGTTCTTTCGGAACAGAGGCCTGGTGCGGTCACCGGGAATGCCGAAATCCGAGCCGTGCGCTTCCTGCGCCGACTGCTTCTTGAACAGCGAGCGCGAAACGGCGCCGGCCGGCGTCGGCATGTCGGTGCCGGGTCCCATGTCGTCGATCGACGGCTTGGCGAACAGCGGCTTCTTCACCGGCACGGCGCCATCGGCGCCCATCTCGTCGAGATGCGGCTTGCGGAACATGTTGGGCCGGGCAGCCCTGGCCGCCTCTTCGGCGGCGCGTGCTTCGTCGAGCCTGCGGAAACGTTCCTGTTCCTCGGCTGTACGATGTCTGGCTACGCCCTTGTTGTGCTTGCCTTTCTCACGACCCGAGGCGGGGCTTTGGCTTTCCACCTCGCGCGCCAGCGGGTCGTCGGAGATGGCAAGCTCCATCTCCCTCAGCCGCTTGATTTCGTCGCGGATGCGGGCGGCCTTCTCGAAGTCGAGATTGGCGGCGGCATCGCGCATCTGCTTGTCGAGCGCGTCGAGATGGGTTTTCAAATTGTTGCCGATCATGGCGCCGGCATCGTCGGTGAACTGCGAGATGTCGGCGCGCACGTGGTCCTTCTCGTAGACCGAGTCGAGGATGTCGGCGATGCGCGACTTGACCGATTCCGGCGTGATGCCGTTGGCGGCGTTCCATTCCATCTGCTTCTCACGGCGGCGGTTGGTCTCGGCCATCGCCCGTTCCATCGAGCCGGTGATCTGGTCGGCATAGAGGATGACCTTGCCGTCGACATTGCGGGCGGCGCGGCCGATAGTCTGGATCAGCGAGGTTTCCGAGCGCAGAAAACCTTCCTTGTCGGCGTCTAGGATGGCGACGAAGCCGCATTCGGGAATGTCGAGGCCCTCGCGCAAAAGGTTGATGCCGACCAGCACGTCGAAGGCGCCGAGGCGCAGGTCGCGCAGGATCTCGATGCGCTCCAGCGTGTCGATGTCGGAGTGCATGTAGCGCACGCGGATGCCGTTCTCGTGCAGATATTCGGTGAGGTCCTCGGCCATGCGCTTGGTCAGTACCGTGACCAAAGTGCGATAGCCCAGCCTGGTGGTCTCGCGGATCTCGCCAACGACATCGTCGACCTGGCTCTTGGCCGGGCGCACCTCGACCGGCGGGTCGATCAGTCCGGTCGGGCGGATGACCTGCTCGGCGAAGACACCGCCGGACTGGTCGAGCTCCCAGCCGCCCGGCGTCGCCGAAACGGCGATCGACAGCGGGCGCATGGCGTCCCACTCCTCGAAGCGCAGCGGCCGGTTGTCCATGCAGGAGGGCAGGCGGAAACCATATTCGGCCAGCGTCGCCTTGCGGCGGAAGTCGCCGCGATACATGCCGCCGATCTGCGGCACGGTGACGTGGCTCTCGTCGATGAAGATCAGCGCGTTGTCCGGCACATATTCGAACAAGGTGGGCGGCGGCTCGCCCGGCTGACGTCCGGTGAGATAGCGCGAATAGTTCTCGATGCCGGCGCAGGAGCCCGTCGCTTCCAACATCTCCAGATCGAAGCGGGTGCGCTGCTCGAGCCGCTGTGCTTCCAGCAAACGGCCAGCCTTTTCAAGCTCTTGCAGGCGGTATTGCAGCTCTTCCTTGATCGACTTGATGGCCTGATTCAACGTCGGGCGCGGCGTCACATAGTGCGAATTGGCATAGATCTTGACGCTCTTCAGCTCGCCGGTCTTCTGGCCGGTCAGCGGATCGAACTCGGTGATCGCCTCGATCTCGTCGCCGAACATCGAGATGCGCCAGGCGCGATCCTCCAAGTGGGCGGGGAAGATCTCGATCGTGTCGCCGCGCACGCGGAACGAGCCGCGCACGAAGTTGACGTCCTGGCGCTTGTACTGCTGGGCGACGAGGTCGGCGAGCAGGGCGCGCTGGTCGAGCCTGTCGCCGACCTGCATCTGGAAGGTCATCGCCGTATAGGTCTCGACCGAGCCGATACCGTAGATACACGAGACCGAAGCGACGATGATGACGTCGTCGCGCTCCAGCAGCGAGCGCGTCGCCGAGTGGCGCATGCGGTCGATTTGCTCGTTGATCGAGGATTCCTTCTCGATATAGGTGTCGGTGCGCGGGACGTAGGCTTCGGGCTGGTAGTAGTCGTAGTAGGAGACGAAATACTCGACCGCGTTCTCCGGGAAGAATTTCTTGAACTCGGCATAGAGCTGCGCGGCCAGCGTCTTGTTGGGCGCCAGGATCAGGGCAGGGCGCTGCGTCTCCTCGATAACCTTGGCCATGGTGAAGGTCTTGCCGGAGCCGGTGACGCCGAGCAGCACCTGGGTACGGTCGTTCTGGTCGATGCCCTCGACGAGATCCTTGATCGCGGTCGGCTGGTCGCCGGCCGGCTCGAAATCCGAAACCATCTTGATGGCGATACCGCCTTCGGACTTCTCCGGTCGCGCAGGGCGGTGAGGTGTCCAGAGCTGTCCGTCCTTGTGCAGCGGATTGCCGGATTCGATCAGCTTCGACAGTGCCGCGACCGTAGCGGTCACGCCGCTCGAGGAAACCGTCTCGGCGTCCTCCAGGCTGATGTCGAGGCCGGCGACCGGGTTGAGGCCGGCGGCCGCGCGCTCCTTCGCCGAGGCCGCGCCGCCCATCGAGGTGCCGCGCGCCGTGCGCCCGGGCGCAGACGAACGCTCGGGGATCTTCTTCGGCGCTTTTGCCTTCGGCTGCTTTTCCGCCTCGCGCTCGATTTGCCCGGCCCAATCGGAGATCGAGCCGGTCAGCGGCGCGCCGGAGAACTCGCTCTGCGGCGCTTCGGAAAAGCCGCCGGGTTTCAACGGCTCGGCAGCGTCGAGGAATTCGGTCAGCGGGCTGCGCCGTTTCGGCGCGCCATCTGGCGCCGGCGAGGGCGTATTCTTGTCAGAACGTTTGGCCATGGGCCGAATATGGGAGGACTCGGCCGAAATGGAAAGAGCCGAGTGAACCTGCGCGCGCGCCCTGCCGCGGCTGCTGACAGAAGGCTGTCAGGAGGCATGTCGCACGCGCCGTTCCGCCTCAGTTGAACCACAGCGCGAAAGTCAGGAAGCCGGCGCCGCCGAACTCGCGCTGGATCTGGTCGAAATCGTCGCTGGTGAGGATCTTTCCGCTTTCGAGATAAGGTGCGATCGCCGGACCGGTGATCGACAGCACGAGGTCGAAAGGTTTTGGCTCGTCGAAGAAGCGCTTCATGTTGATGCCCTTGCCGGTGATGCGGAAATGCGGCAGTAGCACGCGGCCTTCGAGAAGGTCCTCGGCCATGGTCAGAGTGGCGAGCCAGGCCGCTACCTGCTGCTCGCCAACCTCGAGACCAGTGAGCGGATTGACACCCTTCTGCTGCGGCCCTGGCAGCCATTCGCGGTCGTTGTCGGTTTCGGCGAGGATCGCTTTCCAATCTTCGCGCGACAGCCGGATCATCTCCATGAGGTGTCGGCGCGCCGCTTGCCGACGCTCCGGCTCGATCACCGGCCAGTTGACGAGATGCACCAGCGAGATAAAGTCGGCGAAGCGCCATTCCGAGGCGAAGATGTTGCCGCTCATGCCGCCGTCCGGCGGCACCAGCGCATCCTGCAACGGCAGTTTTGCGCGCGGGAACAGCATGTGGAAGGAACCGTCGAACATGGTCCTGAAATCATGCGCCAGCCAGAAATCGGCCTGGGCCATCAGGAACTCGGCGTAGCCCTGCAGCCAATAGCCGTCGGCGCGGTCGAAACGAAAGGCGAGCGAAGGAGCGGTATCGTTCGGGTCTACACTGCCGCGTGAGAGCGAGGCCATGATCGCGGCGATGCTTTCGTCGGGCGCTATGTTGCCGTCTTCGTTAAGGTCGATGCCGGCATGGGTGAGGTCGACCACCATGCCGATGTCGGCGCTGGCCGGCACGGAGCCGAGCGTGGCGGCGGACTTTTCCAGCTGGTCGCGAAAGGCGACCAGAATGGCGCGGAATTCTTCGTAGGTCAGCGGCTCGGGATTGGGATTGTCCGGCACGGGCAGCCGCATCAGCGGCAGCATGAAGGATTGCGGGCTTTCGAAGCCGTGGCGATGCAGGCCCGAGGCCAGGATCTCCAGGGCGGTGAAGAATTCGCCGGCGCCTGCGGCATAGGCCGATGCCGGATCCTTGGCCGCTGCTCCTTCCAAGGTCGACAGCGCCGTGTTCCGGTCAGCCACGCTCTTCGCCTCGAACATGGCCTTTGCCGCCTCGGGCATCTCCGCCCAGGCGGACGGCATCGGCAGGCATGCGAAAAAAGCGGCTGCAAAGATTGCTGAACGCATCATCATCGCCCTCCACTGCGTCATGTCACGAGCATACACGTATTTTGGCCCAACGCGTCCTCCAGCCCGCGCCGATCAGCATGCTGCTTCGGCTTCGTCTACGGCTTCAACCGGCCCGCGCGACGGTCTACACAGAGCTGACAAAGGGGCATCGCGTGTCGAACTATCCGCTCTCCTACAAACTCTCTTGGCTGCCGCGTTTCCTGAAACCGTTGCTGGACGGCGACAGGAACGGTTTCGCGGCGTCGGCGGCGACGCTGATCGATCCGCCCCCGGCGCAGACGGTGCGGCTTGCCTTCATCGGCGATGTTTCGGCCGTCGCCAATCGCACGGCTCCGGAATGCGATCCCGCGATCGCGGCGCTACTCGGTTCCGCCGATCTCGTGGTCGGCAATTGCGAAAGCCCGATCGTCGAGCGGCCGACCGCCGTTGTGGGCACGCGGCTCGGCACGCACCACGTAATGACCGAGCGTTTCCTGGCGGAAGCGCTGGCGGCAACCGGGATTGCCCACGAAAAGCTGGTGCTGTCGCTCGCCAACAATCATGTGCTCGACCAGGGTGTTTCCGGCTTCGAGGCGACGGTCGCGGTGCTTGCGCGGCTCGGCATTCGCACCATCGGCACCGCCGCTGGTGGGCCGGTCCAGCGCCATGCCGCCGGGCCGCTGACGGTCGGCTTCGCCGCTTTCACGCTTTGGCGCAATGCCGACGAGGCCGAATTTCGGGCGCGGGTTTCGATGGCGAGCGATCCGGCAGAATGGCCGCGCGAGACGGGCGCAGGCATCGATCTGTTATGCGCCGTGCCGCATTGGGATTGGGAATTCCGGCACTTTCCGAGACCGGCGACGCGGGCGCTGGCGCGGCGGCTGGCAAGCGATGGCGTGCGGTTGATCGCCGGCCACCACGCCCATGTCGTGCAGCCGGTCGAGCATATCGGCGACAGTGTCGTTGCCTACGGCCTCGGCGATTTCCTCGGCACGGCCTTTGTCAGGCAGCCATGGCCCGGGCGCATCGGCTCGATCCTCGTCGTCGATGTAAGCGCCGATGCCACCACGCGCGGCATGATTGCCGCCTATGAACTGCACCCCTTCATGCGGCTGCGCAGGGGGTGCCATGAGCGGCTGATGTCCGTGGAGGCGCTGGAGGGGTCATTGAAGCGGAGGGTTGCGGAACGCCTGAGCGCGATCTTTTCCGGCTGACCAACCGACTGTTGACCGATCCGCTTGCGGGGACCCGCCGCAAAGGCGACCGTCGTGCGATACATGCTGCTCAACAATCGAAGCCGTATTGGGTGCGCATGTAGTCCGCTTCTTCCTTCGACATTTTCTTGAACATCACGCAGACGGTGAAGCTGCCGACCTCCTGGTGTATCCCCAGTCGGAGATATCATCCTTCCTAAATTCGATGTTCTGGCCGAAGACAACATTGTGAACAAGTTCCGGCTCGTTCGCCAATATGCCGACAAAGCCGGTGGCGGTACGCTTGAAGGGAATGACCCAGAAATGCTCGGTCACATTTCCGTCCACGACCATGACCTTCAGCTTGAACTTGTCGGTTCCCGGCGGCGGCGTGTCCGACAAAGCCAGGAAGTCATCCAGGCTGGATCGCGCCTTGGCAATCGCCGCCGCCATCTCGGCATCGTCCGGGGCGACCATCACCGTCTTGTCGTCACCCTGATTGGCGTCTTGCGCTCGAACCTGCAAAGGGATGAGCATTAGCAGCAGGCAAAGCGCGGCGCGAACGGTAAAGGTCATGAAGTCCCCCCAACTCCAGATAGGCAATCATCTTCCCGCATCGTGTCGACATTATCAATCAGGCGTCGTTGCGACGCGCCAAGCGGCGGACCTCATCGGCAGCATGCCGACGATCCCTATGGTTTTGCGGAATGGTCGGTCTATCCGTCACGAGCGGATGGCAGGGGAGCTCTCGGTCGTCATAGCGTCCAAAGCGTCGAACGCTGGAGGGGACAGGATATGCGAATGAGATCTACCGCTGCGGCGTTCGCCATGATCTTGCTTTGCGTTGGCGTGGCCGACGCGAAAGACCTGAAAGCCTTCAAGTTGACGATCGACGGCGTGACGGTCGACATCGATCCAGGCGAGGACGCGAATGTGAGCCTGCCGGGCGGCAAGACGGCCAAGGTCAGGCTCGACCGCAACGACTTCGCCACCTTCTCCGGCGGCACCTTTTCCTTCGTCCATCCGAGCAACATCTCCGTCACCAAGACAGACCTCGGCGACAGCATCACCCAGTACCTGGCCGCTTCGGCCCTCGGCACCATCGTTGTCGTGCAGGAATACGGCAAGATGAACCCGGTGCCGCTCAATCAGCTGATGCTGCAGGAGATGACGAAGGAATCGGTGCAGGCGGGCGGAGCGCTGACGCAGCAGCCGACGACCCGCAAGCTCGCCGACGGCAAGCAACTGACCGGCATCAAGGCTACCGTGAAGACACGAACCGACAAGGCGGATTTCGAGATCGTCGGCCTCGGCCTCGCCGATCAGGGGTTGCTGTTCATCACGCGCATCGGCGATCAGGATGCGGCAACCGAGCAAACGATGATCGATAAGTTCTGGCAGACCCTGAAGGTGAAATTTTAGAGCAAATCCAGGAAAGGCCCCAGCCGTTTTCCGTCCTGGGTTGCCGAAGCAAATATTACAGCCCGCTCGGCACCAATCCCGTCAGCCAGTTCGCCGACCGCTTCGCCATGTCGACGGTCGCGGTCGCCGCGCGGCCGAGATCGGTCTTGACCACGGCATAACCGGCCTTGGTGCGGTAGAGCACGGCGCTGCCGCCGTCGACCGCGGTTTCGAAGGCGACCGGCCGCGCGGCTTCCGTCTCGCTGGCCGTCACCGTCGCGCCGACTGGAACGCTCGGGCGATGGCTGAGCTCGGGCGGCAAGGGGGCGACGGTTCCCACGACGCGGTTCGTCGGCTTCAGCTCGGGCCCCGATGCCTTCGCCGCGAGCTCCGCGGTCGATGCCGAACCCTTGACGCGGCAGATGCCTGACACCAGCGGATAGTTGAAGTTGCGCTGATGCAGCATCTGGCTCTTCATCGCCGCCTCGCAGTCGGCGATCGTCGCCCATTTGGCGGGCGTCTCGCCGATATATTCGCAGAGCTTGGCATCGCAGTCGCAGCCGACGATGGTCATGGCGACAAGGGCGGTCTTGATCACGGTCTTGTCCCTTCGAATTCGTTCCCTGGCCGATCAATCGCCGGGGAACAAGGCGGGATTTGGCCGCGATTATGAATTGTGCGTGTCGGCGCGTTACGGAAGATTGCTTGGCCTTCGACTGTGGCGCGAAAGCATCAGTCGTGGGCGCCAGCAGAGTGCAAGCCGCGGCGAAAAGGCAGCCCCAAAAGACAGTCGGCGCTGGGATTTCTCCCAGCGCCTCCCTGTCAGATCAGGAACCAGTCGCGGCAGCAACTTCCGTAAGGTCGTCGCGCCAGGCCGGCCTTGATTTTGACGGTCCTGCCAGTCGCCACCGAGGGGCAGCGCCCGTTCCAGACCACGCCGATCTCCACCCTTGCGGGCTTCGCCCAGCGCGCCATCGAAGGTTTCACCCGCCTTCATGGCAGCATCGGTCCGCCGTCGGCGTTCGCACGCTTTCCGCGGCCCCGCCGACATCCATCCCTCCAGCAGGCGAAACCTGCTCTCGTTCCGGGCCGCACGGGCCTCAGGAAATCCGCCTTGCGCTTTTGCCTTTCGGCTGGGGCGTTCGGTAGCCGCCTGAGATGGGTTCAATGTACGCCGGGTAAGGGGTTCGCGGAATGCCCTCTGACCTGTGGATAGCGGGATTATCGGGGACCGACGCAACAAGTCTCGGAATTCACGGCCCAAACTCCTTAGACGGCCTGCCCCCGGTATTTCTGGGGCCTTTTGGACGATGAGCCTTGCCCTGCCCACCGCCCCGAGTTTCAATGCCGGCAAAGGACTGCGGGCGGCTGCGGCGGCCAGAAGCCGCCTTGCGCTCTCAGGTCATAGCCTTGGGGAGGTCAGGTTGAAGGTCGGGGTGGTTCTCAATCCAATCGCTGGAGGCGGCAGGCTCAAGCGTGATTGGCCCGAGGTTGCCGCATCGCTCAAGAAGCATTTCGGCTATTTCGATCTGCGCGAGACGCAGGCCAGCGGGGATGCCGAGCGGCTGGCGATCGACCTGGCGGTCGACGGCTGCGAGCTGGTGATTGCCGCCGGAGGTGACGGCACGGCGAGCGAGGTGGCTGACGGGCTGCTGCAGGCGGAGCGTGAGACCGGCCGGGCGAGCGAGCTCGGGCTTCTGCCTTGCGGCACGGGTATCGATTTCGCACGCGGATTGGGACTGTCGGATGAAATCGAGCCGGCGCTGGCGCGATTGGCCGGTGCAAGTCCGCGCAGGGTCGATGCCGGGCGTATCTGCTACATCGACGACCACGGCGCGCTGGCCAGCCGCCACTTCATCAACATCGCCAGCCTCGGCCTTTCAGGCGCCACGGACCGCGCGGTCAATTCCGACAAGCGCAAGGGCCAGGTTTCGGTCAAGGTGCTGTTCTTCTGGCGCACGGTGCTGGAATTCCTCCGCTATCGCTTTCAGGACGTCAGGATCACCATAGACGACGGCGAGCCGACCGAGGCGCGCATGGCGCTGGTGGCGGTCGCCAATGGGAAATTCTTCGGCGGCGGCATGATGATCGCGCCCGACGCCGAACTCTCCGACGGTCAGTTCGACATCGTCATCGTGCGGTCGGCGAACAAGCTCGGGCTGATCCGGGACATCCGGCTGCTGTATGGCGGGCGTCACCGCAACCACCCCGCGATCACCATGTTGCGCGGCCGCAAGGTGCTGGTCGAGCCGTTGGGCGATGTGGAGACGAACGGGGCGCTGGTCGACATAGACGGCGAGTCGCCGGGCCGTATCCCCGCGACTTTCGAGATCCTGCCCGGCGCACTGACGCTGAGATGTTGAATCGATCACCTCAGTGGTTGATTCCGCAACTGCTGTTAGGCGCTTGAAATAGCTGGCTAAAATTTTGCTGGTCAGATTTCAAGCTTCGCTGGGAAGCCCGGCGCACGGAGTTCCGCTCCAACAGCATCCTCGAGCAGCTTGACGATCCGCGTCGACCAGGCGTCGCCGCCATAGGCTTCCTTGCCTTGCTCGAAAATCGCGTTCACGCGCGACGCCAAGTCAAGCGGCACGCCGAAATCCCTGCCCATGGCAAGCGCGAAGCCGAGGTCCTTCAGCGCCAGGTCCATGGTGAAGCCGATGTCGTAGGAGCCATTCAGGACCAACTGGCTTTCGGTTTCGTGCACGAAGCTGTTGCCGGAAGAGGCGACGATGGCGTGGTAGGCCTGGGCGAGGTCGAGCCCGCCTTGCTTCGCCAGCATCAGCGCCTCGCCGGCGGCGACCAGATGGATGAAGGCAAGCATGTTGGTGATCACCTTGATCACCGCCGCCGAGCCAACCGGGCCCATCAGGAAGGACTTGGCGCACATCGCCTCGATCGCCGGCCGGTGCCGCTCGTAGAGCGCGGCGTCGCCACCCACCAACGCGGTGATCTTTCCTGCGGCCGCCAGATGCACGCCGCCGGTGACAGGGCACTCCAGCGTCTCGATACCTTTCGCCGAAGCAAGCGCGGCCAGCCGCACGATCTCGTCGCGGCCGTTGGTCGACATCTCGATCCAGGCACCGCCGGTGGGCAGGCCGTCCAGCACCCCTTCAGGGCCGGTCAGCACAGTTTCGCTCACCTTCGGCGAGGGCAGGCAGGTGATCGCATTGCCGGCTCGCGCGGCCGCCTCCGCAGGGCTGCTTGCCGCTATGGCGCCGAGCGCGACGAGGCGCTCGATCGCCGCCGGATCGCGGTCGAAGACGGTGATGGCAAAGCCGTTGCGCAGCAGGCTGGCGGCAAGGTTGCCGCCGAGATGGCCAAGGCCGATGAAGGCGTAGGCGAGGCGCGTGCTCACGGCATCAGCGGCGTCTGCATCATCTGCAGATGCAGGTCCTTGCCGCTGTAGGGATGCGCGTCGCAGACCTCCTCGTTGAGCTCGACGCCGAGGCCGGGCTCCTTCGACGGGATGACGTTGCCGTCCTGCCATTCGATCTTCTTCTTGAGCAGCGTGGCGTGAAAACCGTCCCACTGCTTCAGCGATTCCAAGATGAGGAAATTGGGCAGCGTCACCGCAAGCTGAATGTTGGCGGCGCCGACGATCGGTCCGCAATAGCAGTGCGGCGCTACCTGGATGTGATAGGCCTCGGCCATGGCGGCGATCTTCTTTGTCTCGAGAATGCCGCCGGAGCGGCCGAGGTCGGGCTGCAGGATGGTCGCGGCGCGGTTCTCGATGACGCGGGCGAATTCGAACTTCGTCGTCAGCCGCTCGCCGGTGGCAATCGGAATCGATGTGCCGCGGGCGACCTGCGCCATCACCTCGGGCATGTCGGGCGGCACCGGCTCCTCGAACCACAGCGGATCGTAGGGCTCGATGGCGCGCGCGAGCCGCAGCGCGCCCGAGGCGGTGAACTGGCCATGCGTGCCGAACAATATGTCGGCCCTGGTGCCGACCGCCTCGCGGATCGCCTTGATCATGCTGGCGGAAACGTCGATGTCGAGAAGCCGCGGCTGATGGCCGTCGAAGGCGGTGTAAGGACCGGCCGGGTCGAGCTTGACGGCATTGAAACCCTGCTCGACATATTCGAACGCGCAGGCCGCCGCCATCTCGGGATCGTTGTAGACATTCCTGCCGCTCGGTGCGTCCTCGGAATGGACGCTGCCGGTGTGTGGATAGAGATAGGTGTAGGAGCGCAGCGTCTCGTGCACCTGACCACCGAGCAGCTTGTAGACCGGCTTGTTCGCCTCCTTGCCGATGATATCCCAGCAGGCCATTTCCAGTGCCGAGAAGCAGCCCATGCCGGAAACGTCCGGTCGCTGGGTGAAGCCGGACGAATAGATACGGCGGAACAGGTTTTCGAGATCGTGCGGATCGCGGCCGATCAGGTAGCGCTCGGCCATGTCCTCGATCATCCTGGCCGTGACATGCGCCGAGAAGGTCGCGTTGTAGGCCTCGCCGTAGCCGACCACGCCGCCGTCTGTGGTGAGCTTGACGAAGATGAAATACTTGCCGCCGATGCCGGGCGGCGGGTTGCCGACAACCCAGGTCTTGACGTCGGTGACTTTCATTTCTGATCCTCCAGAACCAGCTCGGCGCCTTTCCATCCGGTGAGGATCGAGGCGGCGTTGGTGTTGCCCGTGATATTGTCGGGAAAGATCGACGCGTCGATGACGCGCAGACCGCTCAACCCGTGCACCCGAAGCCTGGGATCGACGACGGCGCGCGAGGCGTCCGGACCCATGCGGCAGGTCGAAACCGGGTGATAGACCGTGCCCGAGCGCTTCCTGAAATCCTGAATCAGATCGGCGTCGGAAGTGATTGACGGTCCAGGCAAAACCTCTTCCTCGATGATTTCGGCCATTGCCGGCATAGCGGCGATCTTGCGCACGAACTTCACCGCCGCCAGCATCTCGTCGACATCGGCGTTGGTGGAATAGGCGTTCGGGGTGATCCGAGGATAGTCCCGCGCACTCTTCGAGCGGATCATGATCTCGCCGCGGCTCGACGGGCGGCAGTTGGAAAGGCCGATGGAAAAGCCAGGCCATGGATCGGGCGTCAGGATCGGGCGTTCGCCGCTCTTCGGGATGACGGTCGAGAATGCCTGGAAATAGAGCTGCATATTCGGCCGCGCCATCGACGGGTCGGTGCGGAAGAAGCCGCCGGCATTGTTCATCGACAGCGACAGCGGGCCTGAGCGCAAGAGGATGTATTGCATGCCGACCAGAAGCTTGCCCCACCAGGGGCGCAGGATCTGGTTCAGCGTCGGCAGCTTGCCCCTGAAGGTGTAGTTGATGCCGACATGGTCCTGCAGGTTCGCACCGACATTGTCGTTGGCGCGGACGACCGGGATGTCGAGACCGCCAAGCAGCGCCGACGGACCGACGCCGGAAAGCTGCAGCAATTGCGGCGAGTTGATCGAGCCGCCGGACAGGATGACTTCGCGGCCGGCACGCGCGGTCTTGGTTTCGCCGTTCTGCTCATACTCGACGCCGACGGCGCGCTTGCCTTCGAACAGGATCTTCGTCGCCAGCGCGTTGGTCTCGACGCGCACGTTGCCGCGCTTCATCGCCGGGCGCAGGAAGGCGCGGGCGGCGGACATGCGGCGGCCGTTCCTGGTGGTGATCTGGTAGACGCCGACGCCTTCCTGGGCGGCGCCGTTGAAATCGGCGTTGAACGGCAGCCCGGCCTGCTGCGCGGCGGCAAGATACCGCTTGGTCAGCGGATGGACGGCGTTCGAGCAGTCGGTGATGTGCAAGGGACCGCCGACACCGCGCCACTGATCGGCGCCGGCCTCATTGTCCTCCAGCGCCTTGAAGGCGGGCAGCAGGTCGTCATAGCTCCAGCCGGGATTGCCGGCAGTGGCCCAGGCGTCGAAATCCTCGCGCGCGCCGCGGATGAAGACCATGGCGTTGATCGAGCTCGAGCCGCCGAGCAGCTTGCCTCGCGGCCAGTGGTCGGCATTGTTATTGAGGCCGGGATCGGGCTCGGCCTTGTAGTTCCAGTTGACGGCCGGGTCGAAGAAGGTTTTGCCGTAGCCGAGCGGCATCTGGACATAGAAGCGCAGGTCGCTGCCGCCCGCCTCCAGCACCAGAACCGAAAAGCGCCCCGAAGCCGAAAGCCTTTCCGCGACAACCGAGCCGGCCGAGCCGGAGCCGACGATGATGAAGTCATAGGTCTGCATGATGCGCGGGCGGGCTCCGAAATCCGGCGCTTACCCTAGACATTGCCGGCTCACGTCGTCGCCGGGGCTTCCGGCATGGCTTGTGAAAAAAGCGACCGCTGTGGCGACGCGCTTTTCGCCTTCAGCAAAGCTTGCGACATGGCACCCGCGTTGGTACGGGTTCAGGAACGCAGCGGCCAAAGGACCTCCCCATGGTGCATTACGCAGACGGAAAGCCGCTCGGCGATTTGACATTGAGGACGCTCGCGATGCCGTCCGACGCCAATGCCGCCGGCGACATTTTTGGCGGCTGGGTGATGGCGCAGATGGACCTTGCCTGCGGCATCCGCGCCGCCGAACGCGCCAAGGGCCGAGTGGTCACGGCAGCTGTCAAGGAAATGTCCTTCGCCAAGCCGATGAAGATCGGCGACACGCTGTGCATCTACACGCATGTCGAGCGCGTCGGCCGCACCTCGATGACGCTCAAGGTCGAGGCCTGGGCGCAACGCTATCTTTCCGACCTGATGGAGAAGGTCACCCACGCCGATTTCGTCATGGTGGCGCTCGACGGGGAAGGCAAGCCGAAGCCGGTTCCGGCCGAAGGCTGACGCGGGCGGATTCTCCAATTCGAGACATTTGTAACGACGCCTGCGTGGGCGATGCGCGTCGCGACATCCGATGGTTGCCTTCGCGCGCCACTTTGGCCGCGCTGGAGGAAAGACAATGCGTCAACACATGCTGAACGCATGGCTCGTGGCAGCGCTCGTTGCCCTCGTCTGCCTGCTCGGCATAACCGCCTATGCCGAGGTCAAAAACGACCTTCCGTTTGCTGCCAGCATGTGTCGCCAGACGCCCTGCGACAAACAGCCAGTGGGACTCGATCGCTGCGCTATCGTGTGTCGCGGCGGCATGGGCCGAAGCGCCTGACGGCCCGCCAACGGAAGACGATCAAGGGCCGAATGACGGCACCGCACCGGCGAGCACGACACGGCGGCCGGACTGCGGCGGACGCAATCAAAAATCAAATGCAGGATGCGGGCGTGACGCCTGCGTGGCGTCTCCCCGTGGAAACCCGAAATCCCTTGCATTGCAAGGATTTCAGCCGTGTTCACTGTCGAATTTCGCGCGCGCGGCCTTGACCCTGTCCGTGTTCTTGCGCGCCCACGCGCCGAGCGCGCCGACCGGCACGAGCAGCTCGTGGCCGAGCTCGGTCAGCTCATAGTCGACCCGAGGCGGGATGGTTGGAAACACTTTTCGCGTGACGAAGCCGTCACGCTCCAGGCCGCGCAAAGTGGTGGTCAGCATCTTTTGCGATATGCCGCCGACAGCGGTGCGCAATTCGTTGAAGCGCATCGGCCCACTGCCCAGCTTTCCCACCACCAGAACGGTCCATTTGTCGCCGACCCGTTGCAGGATTTCCGACACGGCCCGGCAGTCCTCGGTGTTATGCGGGTGCCTCAGTAACAAAAATGTGCCTCCTTGCGCGCCGATTTGTCAGTATCACATATAGCGCCGGTATCCAAACGATACCAGAAATTCCCGCAAGGAGAGCCCCTTATGTCCAAGCCCAAAATCGCCATCGTCGTCGGTTCGACACGCGCCGCCCGCTTCGCCGACGTGCCGACGCAGTGGATCGCCAAGATCGCCAAGGCGCATGCCGATATCGATGTCGAAGTCGTCGATCTGCGCGACTTCCCGCTGCCCTTCTTTGACGAAGTCGCTTCCTCTGCCTGGGTGCCGTCGCAGAACGAAGTGGCGCAGCGCTGGCAGAAGAAGGTCGCCGAGTTCGATGGCTTCATCTTCACCGCCGCCGAATACAATCACGGCCCCACCGCAGTACTGAAGAACGCGATCGACTACGCTGCCAATGAATGGAACAAGAAGCCGGCCGGGTTCGTCGGCTACGGCAGTGTCGGCGGCTCGCGCGCCGTCGAACAGCTCCGGCTGCACGCCGTCGAGCTGCAGATGGCGCCGGTCAAGTCGGCCGTCCACATCGCCTGGGGCGATTTCCTAGCCATCCGCCAGGGCGAAAAGAAGCTGGAAGACATCGAGCACCTGAACCAGGCCGCGGCCGCGCTCGTCAACGACGTTGCCTGGTGGGCGAAGGTGCTCAAGGCGGCTCGCGCCGCCGATGCGATCGACGCGGAAGCCAAGGCGGCCTGAGCCGCCTTAGCAGAAGCATCCTCTCGAGATCATGCACCCATGGGGCGGCGCTTGCGCCGCCCTTTTTAATTCGCGGAACCCGAACTGCTTGTCTTGCTTGGATCCTTGGATGCCATTTGATCCCTTTAAGCCGTCCTGCGTTCGGCCGGACTACGTTTCCTTGCGGTCGCTTGACCGCTCGGAACGGCGCGTTAGGTGTAAGCCCGGATCCGCCGAAGACGAACACGGCACAGTCGTGGAGAGCGAAATGCCTTGGCTTGGCAGATGGCGCAATCAGTATGGGTCCGTCCTCGACATCACCGGCGAGGACGGCGGCCGGATCGAAGGCACGTTTCGCACGGCGCTCGAAGACAGCAGCTTCTATGGACAGACCGTGCCGATATCCGGCATCGCGCATGGCGACGTGATTGGAATAACGGCCGCCGGTGAGGGTACGGCCGGCCCCGCCGCGGTGAGCTACACTGGCATATTGCGGGACGGCAAACTGGAGACGATGTGGCTGACAGTGGCAGGCAGCACCATCACCGGCAAGGAGGGCGAAACCGCTTCCCGCAAGCAGGTAGGAACCTGGCGTGCCTTCGGCACCAGCCTCGACACCTTTGTCCGAGAATAGCCAAGCTAGCAGGCCTCGAGTGCCTTGCCAGGAAGCGGCGCAAGCCGTTGCTGCCCGGCGCAGCTCTGATCGCGATCGCTGCCGCCACGCATCGAGACTGCCGGCGAGGGCGTGGACCCGCGCCTCCTGGGAAGCTGCGTGACGGCGCCGCTATTTGTCTCCGACCGGTCTTTCTGCGGTTATGCCGTATATGTGGCGATCGGTGCTAGGCTGGCCGCGCCGTTGCCGGATGGGCTTTCGTTCGAGGCCGGCAAGGTCGTGCTGGTGCCATGATCGTCGCGTTCGAAGCAGAAATTCGGAGTCCTTTCGCTTTACGCGATCTTGCCGTCCACGATATGGATGCGGCGCTGCATACGCGCGGCCATATCCAGGTCATGCGTCACGGCGACCACCGCCTTGCCGCGCTCACGCACCAGGTTCTGCAATATTTCGAACACCTGCTCGGAACTCTTGCTGTCAAGGCTTCCGGTCGGCTCGTCAGCGAGGATAAGCGGAGGGTCATTGGCAAGCGCGCGCGCCACCGCGACCCGCTGGCGCTGGCCACCTGACAACTGATCTGGCCGTCGGTCGAGATGCTCACTCAGTCCAAGCGAGCCGAGCAGATCGCCGGCGCGCTTGTGCATCTCGCCTCTCGCGAGCAGGCCTAGCTTGCGCATCGGGATCTCGACGTTTTCACGCGCGGTGAACTCCGGCAGCAGAAAATGGAACTGGAACACGAAGCCCATCATCTCGAGCCGTGTTCTGGCGCGTTCCTTTTCGTCCATAGGACCACTGTCACGGCCGGTGATCGTGAGCCGACCTGAAGTCGGCCGGTCGAGAAGGCCGAGCAGGTAGAGCAGTGACGATTTCCCTGAGCCGGACGGACCGGTGATGGCAACGAATTCCTTCTCGTCGATCCGAAGAGAAACGTCCTTGACGAGCGTCACCGGCACCGTCTCCGGTAGAATTCGGGTCAGCCTTTCGGTCTCGATCAGCGTGCTCATGTAGCGCCCCTGATGATGTCGACCGGGTTTTGCCTCGCCGCCCGCCGCGCCGGCAAGAAGCCGGCCACCGCCGCCGAGCCGACCGCGAAGACCGAGGCGATGATGTAGTGCAGCGCGCTCCAGGCGATCGGCAGATGCGTCATCTCCCGGCCGGCAGCAGCGATCTTGAAGCTCACCAGTGACAGCGCATAGACCAGGGCCAAGCCGAGCAGGCAGCCGAGCGCCGAGCCGCCGGCGCCGATCGCCACGCCTTCAAGCAGGAACAGCCGCCGCATATCCGCTTCCGGGAAGCCGAGCGACTTCATGATGGCGATGTCGCGCGTCTTCTCATGGGTGATGGTGGAGATGATGTTGAAGATGCCGAAGCCCGCGACCAGCATGATGGCGCCGACCACGGTATACATGATGACGTTGCGGATGACGAAGGCCTGCAGGATCGCTTCGTTGGCCTCTTGCCAGGCGACGGCCTTGTAGCCGAGCTCTGCCTCGGTGCGGTGCGCCACCAGCGGCGCGCGGTTCGGATCGTCGAGCTTGACCCGGATCTCGTTGATGACGTTCGGCCGCTCCGCAAGGATCTGGGCGTTTTTCAGTAGAATGTAGGCCTCGCCCTCGTCACGCGCGGTCGTGCCGGTGTGGAACAGGCCTGTGATCTTGAAGTTGCGCGTCTGCCCCTCCGACGACACCGCCGTTATCGTGTCGCCAAGCCCGGCGCCGAGCCGGCTCGCCATTGTGTCGCCTATCAGTACGTTGTTTCCGCCCGCGGCCAGCGCCGCAAAGTTGCCGGCGACGAAGTCATCCACGATCGGCGACACGCCGCGCTCGCGCGCCGGTTCGATGCCGATGATGGCGGCACCGGTCTCACGGCTTGAATAGCGCATCACGCCCTGTGTCTTTAGGCTGACAGCGAACCGTCCAGGTATCCAGCTTTCGAGCCATGCGATGGCTTCGGTCGGATTGATGATGCCTCGGCGGTCGTCGCGTGGCCTAAGCCCCGATATGGCGACGGCATCGAACACGTCCTCGACAGGCTGGCGGCGAGCAACGCGCTGCTCGTCTGTCACGTCGACATGCGGCATGGTGTCGACGAGCTGTCTGACGAAATCGTCCTGCCCGCCTTGCATGAGCGCCGCCATGGCGACCGAGAAGCCGACGCCGACCGCCACCCCAATCAACGCCACCAACGTCTGGCGGCCGCGACCGGCGATATGCGTGACGGCGATGTCGAGGATCAGCGGCATCTCGCCTCATGTGCCTTTCTCGGTGATCTTCACACGCGTCCCGTCCTTGAGGTCGGCTGGGTAGGGCGAGACGATGCGATCCTGCTCGCCGACGCCGGACAGCACCTCGATGCCCTTCACGCCGCGAATACCGGCGCGTATCTCGCGCTTATGCGCCCTGTCGCCTTCGACCACGACGACATCGTTTCCCTGAACCGCGGCGGAGGGAACCAGCAGCGCGTTTCTGGCCACGCGAGTGACGATGTTGACATCGGTCGACATGCCGATCCTGAGCGGCGTGTCGTCCGGCAGGCGGAAGTAAACCCGATACGTCTTCGTTACCGGGTCGCCCTTGGGGGTGATCCGGTCGACGACCGCTTCCAGGTTCCGGCCCGGGAAGGCGTCGGCTCTTAGCAGCGTCCGCTGGCCAACCTCGACGCGTGGAATATCTTCTTCGTTGACCTCGGCCACCACGAGCAGCGGCCGCGGTTCGCCGATCCAGAACAATATGGTGCCGAGTTCGGCGACCTCACCCACCTCACCGTCCTCTCTCAGCACGACGCCCGGACTCGGCGCGCGTAATATGTAAGTTTCGAGGCGCGCTTTCTGCGCGGCGATCAGCGCTTCGATCTGAGACAGTTCGCTGCGCGCTTGATCGAGCGCCTGCTGGCTCGCAGCGTTTTTCTCCGCGAGCACCGTCTGGCGCTGGAATTCCTGTTCGGCCAGGGCCCGACGCGCCTCGAGCTCGCCGAGGGCGGCCTTGACCTCGCTATCATCGAGCCGGGCAAGCACGTCGCCGCGCTCGACTCGCGAATCCTCGCAGTCACACCGCTCGATAATTCTCTCGCGGACCACGGGCGCCACCTTTGCCCAGGTCCTCGGCTCTACCGAGCCGCTGGCATAGACGATCTCCGCCGCGTCGCCGCGCCTGGCCGTCACCACCGAGATCGGCGTCGGCTGCAGCATATACCAAGTCGCGGCGGTCGCAGCCGCTGCGGCGACGACGATGGCTGCAATCCAGCGTCTAAAGCGCATGAAGCGCTCCTCTTTCAAGGGCGTGACCTATAGCATTAGACCGACCGTCGGTCTATAATATTTGAAACGTATTGACAGCGGAGGCGTTCCCGCCTGTCGATCACGCTGTCAGTAACGTCCGAGGGAACCGAATTGGCCAGAGTGATAAAGTCGCCGGAAGTGCGCTCCGCCGAGCTTCTCGACTGTGCCCAACGATTGTTCTTCCAGCACGGTTACGACGACACGACGGTCAACGACATCATACGCGAGGCCGGCCTGTCGAAGGGGGCGTTCTACCACTACTTCGCCTCCAAGGAGGCACTGCTGGAAGCGCTCGCAGCGCGGATCGCGCGCGAGAGTCTCACCGAACTCGAGCCCATGCTGGAAAATCCTTCGCTCGATGCCATCGGCCGGCTCAACGTGCTTTTTTCCGGATCGCAGCGGCTCAACGTCGAGTTGGCCCCGCAGCTCCGGAAAACTTTCGCCGTGGTCTTTCGGCCGGAAAACGTCGTGCTCTTCCACAGGATCGACGAGGCCGCCAGGGAGCTTGCTTTGCCGATGATCGCACGCCTCCTGAGGAAGGGCAGTGAAGAAGGTGCCTTCGAAGTGCCCGATCCTATTGCATTCGCCGACATGCTCCTGCAGATCAGGCTGATCTTCCGGGACGTGATGCATCGTGCGCTGCGCCAGGCCGAAGGGGGCGATCTCGAGGAAGCCGCGCACCTGCTTGAGGAGCGGCTGCGGATCTACGGCATCGCGGTTGACCGCTTGCTCAAGCTGCCTGATGGGACGATCGAAGCAGTTGAGCCTGGTTTCGGCCGAGCATTCCTGGGGGAGAAGTCCTGATTGTCCGCGGGCAATGCGGTTTTAGCCGGTTCTCGACGCGCGACTGCCGGAATGGCCGACGTCCGTTCGTGCCTACCACTTCACCATGAAGCCGACCGTGCCGCCAAAAGCGTGGCTGTCGCCGAAATCCTCCATGCTGGTGCGTGCCAGCAGCTCGCCATGGACGGAGTAGCGGTCGTCGGCCCAGCTCAGCGAGCCGCCGACGCCTAGCCCGCCCCAGAGCGAATGTGCCTTGCTGACAAGCTTGGTGCCTGAGACGTCGACATCGTAGCCGTCGAGGAAGTCGTAATAGAGGTTGGCGACGCCATAGACATGCGAGCGGCTCGACTGGCCCGCCTTGTCCTTCCATTCGCTCTCGTAGTCGGCCGACAGGCCGAGGCGAGCGATCAGGCGGTCGCTGCCGTCGTTGGAGACGTGGGCGCCATAGGGATCGGTGAAGCTGTCGAAATCGACCGAGGAATAGCTGAGCTGCGCCTGCGGCGTCAGCGACCAGTTGCCCTGGACGGCGATCTTCTGCCCCGCCTCGATGCCGAGGCCATAGCCGAAGCCGTCGTTGCCCTTGGCGAGCGTCTTGCCCAGGGTCGAGGACGCAAGATCGCTGTCGAACCAGGTCAGCTCGGCCTGCGTGTCGACATAGAAGCCGCTCTTGCCGTACCAGGTCATCGTGCCGCCGAAGCCATATCCCGTCGTGTCGATCGAGCCGACGCCGAAGACCGAGGAGACGTCCGACCTGACCGTGCCGTAGTGGACAGTGACGCCGCCAATCAGGACACCCGCTTCGGTCTCGGAGAGCAGGGTATCGAGACCCGCCTGCAGCCTCCAGAGATCCGCGCCATAATCCGTTCCGGTTGTGGTCGTGCCCGGATCGAACTCGCTATGCGCTGCCTCGATGCGCCCCCAGATCGGGCTGTCCTGTTCTGCGCGGTTGCCCGCACCGGATTGCGTTCCGCCCCACGAGCGGTTGCCGACGCGCTGCTGCAGCGTGCCGAGCTGCGTAAAGCTCTGCAGCACGCCGGCATAGGCCTCGTAGATCGGCACGGCGGGCGAATAGAGCGGCGTCGGATCGACGGGGCTGATCAGCGACGAGCGCAGATACCAGTCGCCGTCGGACGGTGTGCTGATGCCGTTCTTGTAGAGCCGGTAGGCATAGGCGCCGGCGACGACGGCCTGATCGCCTTCGAAGACATAGTTGCCGAGCAGGCTGAACGTGCCGGCCGAGATGCCGCCGACATCGACGATCTTGATGCCTTCGCTGGTCTGCGCGCCCGAGCCGCCGACGCCGATAACCCTGACATTGGTTGCCCCGGAAGTGTCGCCGGTGATGACCAGCCGGTCGGTGGAGGAGGCATCGCCGTCGAGCATCGCCTCGATCTCCAGCGTCCCGCCGGTTCCGATATAGTTGCCGTCGATCGTCAGCGTGCCGATCGAGTTGCCCGGCGCGATCACGCCACCGGCCTGCAGAGTCGTGGCGCCGACCGTGCCGTTGCCGCCAAGCGCGCCGTTGAGAACGGTGACGGCGGAGTTGGCCAGCGAGCCGTTGACCGAGAGCTTGCCGGCTTCGACGGTGGTCGGGCCACTGAGGCCGCCGATGCCGGTGAGGTTGAGATTGCCCAGGCCTTTCTTGGTGAGCGAGCCGCTGCCGTCGATGGCGGCGGCAAAGGTGGCGTCGGTAGACTGGTCGAAGACGAGCGCAGCGTTGTCGAGGATGCCACCGGTGCCGAAGCTCGAGGCCTGGCCGATCAGCGTACCGGCCGAGATCGTCGTGCCGCCGCTGTAGGTATTTGCGCCGGAAAGCACAAGCGCGCCGGAATCGGTCTTCACCAGACCGCCGCTTCCGGCGATATCCGCGGCGATTGTCGCCGTCACCCCGGCGTCGGTCTTGATCATCGTGGCGGCGGTGTTGGTGGTGAGCGTGCCGCCGTCGATCACATAGCCGTCGGTCATGAACTGCATGCCGGTGAAGCCGACGGTGCCGGCGGAATCGTCGACCGTAACGGTGCCGGCCCGACCGCCGAACACCGCGAAATCCTGACCCCACGGCCCGTTGATCGCGCCGTCGGCTTCCGTCCAGTTGCGGTTCGTCGCATCCCACACGCCGTCACCGCCGTCGATCAAGCCGTTGTCATGCAGCCCTGCATTGCCGCCGTCCCAGAAGCTCAGAGTTGCTCCGGCCGTGGAGATCAGATTGACCTGTCCGTCGATCGCGGTCTGGATGAAGAGATCGCTCGCGGCGACGGGTGTGGTCCCGAACTGAAGGCCGTTGTCAGTCAACACACCGCCGTAGTTCATGAGTCGGTAGACGCCGGGGCCGAAGCCGCCGATATCCGTGATATTCAGCGTGCCGTCGAGGGTGAGATCACCGGTGACCTCGATCAGGTCGTTGACGCCGTTGCCGATCGTCCCGGCAATGCCGAGCTCGTAGTCGAGATTCGAGCCTGTGTTGAGCGTCAGCGAACCGACCGTGAGCGTGCCGGGGCTGTTGCCCGGCGCGACGGTGCCGTCCACCGTCACCGGCCCTGCAATCGTTCCCACTCCCGACAGGGTGCCGGAGCTGTTGACGCTGACTGCTGTATTTCCGAGCGAGCCGTTCACACGCAACACGCCTGAGTCGACCGTCGTTGCGCCGGTATAGGTGTTCGTGCCCGAGAGCGTGAGCGTGCCGTTGCCGAGCTTGGCAAGAGAGCCGCCGGCGCCTGAGATCAAGCCGGAGAACGTGGTGCTGGCGTCGCCGCCGATCGTCAGTTTCCTGTCGCCGAGATTCACATTGCCGGCGCCCGACAAGGAGCCGATCGTCTCGTCATCGCTGTCTATGCCGGTAAAGATAGAGGAGATAGGGGGCCGCACGAGGGACAGTGTGGCGCCGGCCGCCACCGTCACGGCGGAGGCATCGGGAATGGAGTCGATGCCCGTGCCGACCGCAAAGAGCGTGCCGCCCAGGATTTGTGTCGCGCCCTGATAGCTATTGTTGCCGGCCAGTACCTGGCGGTAGGCGCCGTTCTTGATGAAGCCGCCGGTTCCGGTGATGCCGCCGTAAAACAACGCAGTCGTGTTGGCGAAATTCGTGCTGGTCGTGAGGTTGCCGACGAGCTCCACGGTACCGGTATCTCCCGAGAGCGTGCCGATGGTCTCGTTGTCGAGGACGCGGAACACACCGGCCTGGGCAATCACGGAAGACTGGTCGCCGATCGCGTTGCCGCCCTCCGCCTCGAGCGTCCCACCCAGAATTCGCGTGCCGCCGGTATAGCTGTTGTTGCCCGACAAAGTCAGTGTGCCGGCGCCGGTCTTGGTGAAAAGGCCGCTGCCGCTGATGCCGCCTGTCAGGCCAAGGTCGGCATCGGTCTGGAACGTGCCATTGCCCGTCAAGGTTACATTGCGGCCGCTGGCGAACGCGGACGTCGTCTGCAGCGTGCCCATATTGAAGGTAAGCGCTCCGGAAGCAGCGCCGAGATTCTCATTCGAGGAAACCTGGAGGATGCCGCCGAGTATGGCCGTACCGCCGCTATAGGTGTTGGTGCCGGTCAGAACGGTCGTGCCGGTTCCGATCTGGCTCACCGTGCCGGTGCCGGAGATGATGCCGGAATATGCAAGCGTGTCGCTGCGTTTGAAAGCCAGCGTGCCGTTGTTGGTGACATCGCCGACGATCGAGCCGCTCGTGCCGCCATTGCCGAGCTGCAGCGTGCCTTGCTGGATATCCCAGTTGGTCGTGGCCGTGTTGTCAGCGGTCAGCGCCCAGGTGCCGCTACCGGTCTTCTCGAAGATGTCGAAGTTCCGGTATTGCCCGGTGGCGCCGATTGAACCATCCAGGATCGAGAAGCCCGTTCCGCTGAGCCGAAGGAGATCCGTGGTCGCCGTCGCGTTCGCCACCACGTTGCCGAAGATTTGCGAGCCGGTTTGCAACTCAAGGTGAATCGAGCCTGTGGTCGGCGTGACGCCGGAGGTCCATCCGATCGCTTCCGTCGCGCCGGTTCCGGCTCGAATTATTCCACTGTTGACGATGTCGATCGTCTCGGTTGCGGAGTTGGAGCGGATCGCAGCGGCCAGATTGCCGCCTTCGATCGTGCCGGTGTTGACGACCTGGCCGCTTCCATTGCGTACCAAAATGCCTAGACCTGAGCTTAGTGCACCACTGCCGTTGCCGGCCCCGGACCCGCCGCGGATGGTCCCGTGATTGGTCACGGTAGAGTTGGTGCCGGTGCCGCCCAGGTCGATACCGACGCCGCCTCCGAATCCGCCAGTGTTGCTGCCGCCTTCAATGGTGCCGAAATTGGTCATCGACGAGTCGCGCCTGACCTGGGCGCCGGTTCCGCCCCCGCTGGCGGCGGCTGCGGTTGAGCCACCCGTGATGGTACCGCTGTTATTGAAGCTCGTAAGGCCGGCAAGGCTAAGGCCTACGCCGCCGGCGCCTCCACTGGAGGAGCCGCCAGTGATCGTACCATTGTTGGTGATCGTGCTCGGAATGGTGCCGCCAGTCTGATTGAAGCCTACGCCGGCGGTGCCCGCACTGGCCGCTCCCTGGAACGTCCCTGACAAGGTCAGCAGGTTGCCGTTCGTGGTCGTGACGCCGAAGTTGTTTCCGATGATGCCGGTGATGGTGAAGCCCTGCGTGTCGAGCGTGATGGGCTTGGTGGGGTTCGGCATATTTCCCGCGACGAAGCTCTGGGTCGCCACGATCGTCGCACTGGCGTCGCCGTCGGCGTTTGCCGCGGCCACGGCATTGTTCAACTCGGTCGCGTTGCTGACCACATAGGTCGCGGCCGAAGCCGTGGCCGGAAACCAGCAGGCGACCGCGATACCGCTTACCCCGGCCAGCAGTTTTCTTCCCCGAATGCGCCGAAGCGCGCGCCCGCTCGCTCTCATGGTGCCCCGCTCGAAAAAATGCCGCCCGCGCCGGATGCCCGCGATCTGAGGCGGCGCGCCGAACCAAACCGACAACAAGTTAACTTGGAGTTTGGGCCGTGTCTTGCAGTTGAATTGTCGGCACTGGATTTTTCTTGGAGTTACTTCAAAGCAACATTAGTTTTTTACAATATAAGTGAAGCAAAAATAAGCTTTCACTTAAATGTCTGTCATGCAGGGCCAGCAACATATACGGAAACGCCGAGGCGAGCATCTGTTTGCCGGAGGAACGAAGTCCAACGGTGCGTCAAAGCCTAAGAGCAATTCCAGGAAAGGCGGGTAACGGTTTTCCGCCCGGGATTGCGTCCAAACAAAGGGATAGAGCGGCTCGCCGTTTCCGCGAAACAGTGAACCGCTCTGGACATCGGCCTATGCGCTGGCTAGCGCCGCGCGATCTGGCGGTGGCCGTCGGGCAGGCGGGTGGCGATCAGCTTGTCGATGCGGCGGCCGTCGAGGTCGACCACTTCGAAGCGCCAGCCTTGCGCGTCGACGCATTCGCCGGTGTTGGGGAGGTGGTGCAGATGCGACAGCACATAGCCGGCCACCGTCTCGTAGTCGCGGTTCTCCGGCAGTTCGATGCCCAGCACCTCGGCCATCTCGTCGGCCTGCATATAACCTGCGAGCAGCCACGAGCCGTCTTCGCGCTTGACGGCGTTTTCTTCCTCGCCGGCCTCGAGATCCGAGCGGAAGACGCCGGTGATCGCTTCCAGGATGTCGGCCGGCGTGACGATGCCTTCGAAATGGCCGTATTCGTCGTGGACGAGCGCCATCGGCACATCCGATTCCTTCAGCTTCGCCAGCACGTCGAGCGCGTCGGCCTGATCGTGCACGATGGGTGCTGCGCGCACATGCTGGCGCGGCTCCAGCACCTTGCCGCCGAGGATCGCCGACAGCACGTCGCGTGTCTGGACGACACCGACCATGGCATCGACATTGCCGTCGCCGGCGGGCAGGCGCGAATGCTGGGTCTCCATCAGGAGCCGCCTGATCGCCGCCTCGTCGGATTGCAGGTTGATCCAGTCGACTTCGGTGCGCGGCGTCATCACGGCGCGCACGGCGCGGTCGCCGAGGCGCATGACGCCGGCGATCATGCGCCGTTCGTCGGATTCGATCGTGCCGTGATGCTCGGCCTCGGCGACCAGCATCTTGATCTCCTCGTCAGTGACCTTCTCTTCCGCCTCGCCGTGCTGGCCGAGCAGCCACAGAACGGCGCGGCCGGAAATGTCGAGCAGGAAGACGAGCGGCGCCGATACCGTAGCGAGGATGGTCATGGCAGGCGCCGCCCTGACCGCCACACGCTCCGGATCCTTCAGCGCGATCTGCTTCGGCACGAGCTCGCCGACGATCAGCGAGGCGTAGGTGATGAGCGCGACGACGATGCCGACGCCGACGGGGTCGGCGATGTTCTCGCGGATGCCGGTCGAGGCCAGATATTGCGCCAGTCGCTCGCCGAGCGTGGCGCCGGAAAAGGCGCCGGAGAGAACGCCGACCAGAGTGATGCCGATCTGCACCGACGACAGGAACTTGCCGGGGTTGGAGCCAAGCGCCAGCGCGCGGCCGGCGCCCCTGACGTTGCGGTCGATCATCGCCTTGAGGCGGGCCGGCCGCGACGAGACGATAGCGAGCTCCGACATGGCCAAAAGGCCGTTCACCAGGATGAGGACGGCCACGACGGCGATTTCAACATAAAGCATGCGCGTCAATAGCATTGCCGCGGTGCATTCGAAAATAGTCCGCCGTTATTTTTGGAGCATGACAATTGGAGGCATGACAGGCGAGCCGTCCAGGCATCCCAAGGCGGCGCCGAAAAATGGTCGACGAGCGCGTCGATGACGACTCGCCCTTTGGCGTCAGCGCCCGCGTCACCGGCCAGACCGCGTGCACGACGATGTTCTGACGGACGGGGTGGGAGTCAACCATATCCTGGAAATGGTCGGCGGCGACAATGCCAGGCGGTCGCTCAATGCGCTTTCCGCCGACGGCCGGCTGTCGATCATCGGCCTGCTCGGCGCGATGGAGATCAGCTTCCCGGTCCTGCCGTTCATGCGCAACCGCATCGTCGTGCAGGGCATTTCCATCGGCCACCGCCGCAGTTTCGAGCGCATGAACCAGGCTATCGAGGCGCTTGGCATCAAGCCCGTCATCGACAAGGTCTATGGCTTCGACGACGTGCCGGAGGCTTTCGGGCATCTGGAGAAGGGGCCGTTCGGCAAGATCATCATCGCCGTGACCTGACTTTGCCGCGCTATCACGGCAGAGTCTTCAGCACGCCGACTACCGCGAGGCCGTCGGTGAAATACGGATCGCCGCCGCCATTCCTGCCGCTTTTCGTGGCGCCGATCCCCGGTATCTCGCTGGTCGAGGTCAGCAGACCCGCGGCCTTGAGATCGCCGATCAGGAAGTTGCGCTCGGCGTCGATGTCCGGGCCGATATGGTGGGTGATGGCGCCGGTGTCGTGGCTGAGGCCGACGCCGCGGTCGAAGCTGGCGGCGCCCAGCCAGAGCGGGCGGCCGTCGTCGCCTGCCGTATTGGTCTGCCAGAAGCGGACGTGGTGGCGCCTGTCGGCGCTGTCGCCGACCGGTTTTTCGAACGCGAGATCCTGGGCGCGGCCCTCGAACAGCAGGCGGCTCACCGGGGCATCGGGATAGGGCCGGGAGAACAAGACGCTTTCACCGATGTCGATCGCTGTCCTCAGTGTGACGGCATCGGCCGTATCCCAGCCGGCGACGGCAAAGGCGTGGACCACTTCCTTCTCCGTGCCGACAAGTCCGACATTGATCGGATCGCCCGGAATCCCTTGCGGTGTATGCGTCACCATCTCGAAGCGCTGCGTGCGGAAGCCGCGCTCCCGCCAGGTCCAGAATTCCGGCGCGGCGAGATAGGCAAAGGCCAGATAGAAGGCGCAGAAAGCCGCCAGCCAGATCGCCACGCGCCGCCTAAGACTTCGCTCACTCACGAGAAACCGCTCCCGAGCCCGTTCGCGGCCACTCTATGCCGCGCCGAGCGGATTGGGCAGGGGAATGCTAACTATTTGTTTTTACACAATTCCGGACGGAAGGCTACGGCGAAGTCGCCGAGCCAAACCGCCGCGCACTTTTCCTGGAATTGCTCTAGCGGCAGGCGCGATAACCGTTCCTGCGGTTCTTGACGTCGAAATGGAAATGGTTGCGGTGATCGTAATTGTAACCCGGGCCGAGCACCGTGTTGAAATACTGGCAGCCGTCGGCGCGCACATTGTTCAGGAAGCCGCGGGTGCGGAAGGCGAACAGGCCGGGCTTGCGGACGTCGATGTCGTCGCCATTGTTGAGCTCGATGCTCATGACGTCGAGGGCGTTGCCCTTGCCGTGCTCGGACAAGACACCTTCGCCGGCGATGTTGCGGCAGGAATAGCTCGAGCCCTGGTGAATCGCCCTGACGCCGGAGAAATAGCGCCAGCGGGCGGCCGGCACCAGCTCGTTCCGGGTCCAAGCCGCGAAGGTCGCGGCCATGTTGCAGGTCAGCGTGGCGGCCGGCTTCATCTCGACGCTGCCGATGGCCGAGACCTTCACCGGGAAGTCGATGCCGCACTGGCCTTCGTGGATCGGCTGGATGTCGGTGTAGACGACGCCCATGCGTTTCAATTCGTTGCGGCAGTCGATCTCGCTGGCCGGCATCTGCTCGACCGGCGACATCGGCTCATCCATGCGCGGATAGGCGGCCTGGGTCATATAGGGGTTGGATGGGACAAGCCTCTGCATGCCGGAATATTGCGGCACCTCCGGCATGGCCGCGGTCTGGCTGCCGACGTCGACGGCCGGCTGCAGCGAGAAGACATCGCCTGTGGTGCAGGCGGATATCGCAGCGATGGCAAGCCCGGTGGCCAACCTGACAGCTGCGGAGCGCGCGCGAGTGTTCAGTCGCGCCAAGGCGAGGTTGGCGGCAAATATTCTGGCCATCGAAAGGCATCCCGTCCCGAGCTGATCCCGGCAGGGGATCATGCTTCCGATGGCACCAAGTCTAGTTGGCAAGAGTAAAGGAAAGATCAGCGCCCGTATTCACGCCTGGGGCCGAATTGCGGCATCTGTACTTATTGGCAGAACGTGCCGCCGTTGCGGCGCGGCTCAAGGTCGAAGTGGAAATGCAGCGCATGGTCCGGATCGCTGCCCGGGCCGAGCACCGTCTTGAACGGCCCACAGGCGGCCTTGCGTATTGCGTTCAGGAAGTTTGCGTCCTTTTCGGGCGGCACCGGGCCGATCTCGATCTTCCTGCCATCCGACAGCGTGAAGGAGGCGATGTCCAGCGCATTGCCGAAGGCGTGCTCCGACAGCTTTTCGCCACCGTGGCGCGGACGGCAGACGAAGGCGGAAGCCTGTGTGATCGATTTGAGATCGGCACCTAATTCGGCCTTCGCCGCCGGCTGGATGACATCGGCGGCAAAGTGCGCGGCAGCCTCGGCCATCCGGCAATTGAGCTCGGCGCCGGAACCGATGCCGATCGATTTTCCAAGCGTTTTCAGTACGATGGGGTAGGGGATCGAGCAGCCAATTGCAGCATCGTGCTCGGCTTTGTGCTCCTCGAATTCGACACCGAGCGTCTTGAGGCGCTCACGGCAGGCAACTTCCTCGGCCGGCATCTTATCGGCGGGACGATCGGCCGAGCGCGGATCGGGCAGCGGTTTGTTGTCGCCGGTATCAGCCGGTTTTTCAGGTGGCTTCGGCGCGACGGCGGGCGGCTCAACCTCCGGTTCCGCGAGGTCGGGCCTTGGTGTCGGAATCGGCGCGGCGGCCGGCGCCTCGGGCTCGTTGTCCATGTCGGTTGACGGCTCCGGCGCCGAAGGCTCGGGGTGCTGCCGCCTTCCCTGACGAGACTTCTCCTGATTGAACCGGTCGGATGCGCCGGCGTCCTTTGGACCGTCAGCCTGTCGCTCTTCCATAGTCGCGGCGTCGGCGTTTTGCGCTTCCGCGGGACGTGGCTCCGGCACCGGAACATCGGCGGGCAAGGTCGGCTGATCCTGCGTTTGTCGCTGCGTCAGCTTTGGCGCTATATGCCGCTTCCCCCGCGATCTCACGCGGTGCTTGCTCCTCGGCTTCGAGGGCCGATCGGCCCGCTGCGTCAACGGCTGCTCCATACGCGGTGTCAGCGGCTGCCTGTGGCGATGCTTGGCATCGGCCGGCGTGATCAGCAAGGTCGCGGCCGCCAAAGGCAGCGCCAGTCTGCAAAATCTCGAAAAGCTCAGCGTTGCCATCGGCCGGAAACGGCGCCGGCATCGTTAAGTTGCCTTGGCGGCGGCGGCGTTGCGATCAAAATCGGTTACCGGCCCGTTACGCGCCGATCGCCTCCAGGCCTTCCTCCAGCCAGTCGGCGAGTTGCGGCAGGCCAAGCAGGTATTTTGCGGTGCGCCTGTTGGCGCGCTCGCGCGCCGCGGCCACCGCGTCGATCCATTCGGAGGCATCGTAGTCGCCACGACCGATCCAGGCCAATGCCACCAGCTCCGCCGCTTCATCGACGTTGAGGTCGTTGATCAACTCGCGGAATTCCTCTTCGGTGAGGTCTTCCGAAGCTTCCTCGACGAGGCCGTCGTGATGGTGGCTGTCGTGCGTGCCGCCATCGAACTCGACCTCATGCTCGGCGCCGTCGTCGTAATCCTCGTTGACGGCGGCGCTCAGCGCCTTGGCCTTGAGGATGAACAGGCGCACCGTATCCGGATCGATTGAAAGCTCCCATTCCTTCTCGAGGCGTTGCTGCACGGGCCTTTCTCCCACGTAAGCGCTTAGCTGATGATAGCGGATTTGCGGCCCGCGTCACGTCCGTTCGCAAGGAGCGGGAAGCGCGCTCGGAAAGTCCAAATAGTTTGGCAGCCGTCTGCTTTTCGGGATGAAACCCTATCGAAGCGGCGTTAGTCTGGCATTGTCACGCTCACGGAGGCTTTGATGCGCAGACGTTTGCTTATCCAGGTCATGGCTGTTGCAGCCCTGCCGCTGTTCGCGGCGCCTGCTTTCACCGCTGGTGAAGGCGGTAGTGCTGGTACTAGCGGCGGCCAGACAACCACCCAGTGCAAGAAAGGCGAGGTCTGGGACAAGAAGAAGAAGAAATGTGTCGTGCCGCAATATGGCATGCTGGATGACGACAGCATCTACGAGGCTGGCCACGATCTGGCGATGGCCGGACGCTATGACGAAGCGATCTCCGTGCTGACGCTCGCCGCCAACAAGCAGGATCCGCGCATCCTCAACTATCTCGGCTATTCGCATCGCCATTCCGGCCGCGTGACCGTCGGCCTCGGCTATTACGAGGAAGCGCTGCGCATCGATCCGAACTACACGCTGGTGCGCGAATATCTCGGCGAGGCGCATCTGCAGATCGGCGATCTTGCCGGCGCGCAACAGCAGTTGATGGAGATCGAAAAGCGGACCGGCAAAGGCTCGCGCGAATACGGCATGCTATCCGAGCAGATCGATCATTTCCTGAGGAGCTGATTCGACCACCGGCTTCCCCAAACCGGCCGTGCGCAATCACGGCCGGTTTTTTTTCGCCTGCCGCATTTCGCGGCCGGACCGTTTCGCGAAAGCGGTGGTGAATTTGCCAAACTTCATTTTTGGGCGTGAAAATCACACGAAGATCGCTATATTCAGGGAAATTGTGGTGAAACGGTTCCGTTAGCCCGAGGCTGCCGGACCGTTTTCTTTTTGTACCCATCGACAAGGCCGCTCCCGATAAGCGGGGGCGGTGGCAGGAAAGGTCAGGCATATGAACAAGGTCCCGATGACAGGCGAGGGGTTCGCGTCATTGAAGGAAGAACTGCGCTGGCGCCAGCAGGAAGAGCGTCCACGCATCATCGAGGCGATTTCCGAAGCGCGCTCGCATGGCGACCTGTCTGAAAATGCCGAGTACCACGCCGCGAAAGAGGCTCAGAGCCACAATGAGGGCCGCGTCAACGAGCTCGAGGACCTGATCGCGCGGGCCGAGGTCATCGACGTCTCGAAGCTCAGCGGCGACAAGGTGAAGTTCGGCGCCACCGTCGTGCTGGTCGACGAGGACACCGAGGAAAAGAAGACCTATCAGATCGTCGGCGACCAGGAAGCGGACGTGAAGTCCGGCCGCATCTCGATCTCCTCGCCGATCGCGCGCGCGCTCATCGGCAAGGAAGTCGGCGACGCCATCGAGGTCAATGCGCCCGGCGGCGCTCGTGGTTATGAGATCGTCCAGGTGCAGTTCATCTAGGGCCTTACGCCGCTGCCTGGGACTTGAGCATAAGCAGCCGTTCTGCCTCCTCCACCACCTCAGTCGGCGTGACCTTGCCGCCGGTGGGCGCCAGCAAGGTCGACGAGAACGGCCCGCGCGGGCCGGTCAGGCCCGGCTCCGTCGCCAGGAATATGGCGACGGTCGGCAGGCCGAAGGCGCTGGCGAGATGGGTGAGGCCGGTGTCGGCGCCAATCACCAGCGTCGACCGTCCAAGGATCGTGGCGACTTCCGCGAGCGGCGATTTCGGGATCAGCATCGTTCTCGGAACGGCGCCGGCGATGGCTTCGGCAACGTGCCTTTCCGCTTCGTTCGACCAGGTGACGACGGGCGTGAATCGCCCGGCAACCAACTGGCGCGCGGTCTCGATCCAATCCTCGACCGGCCATTTCTTGTCCTCGCGGCTGGTGCCGTGCAGCAGGAAGGCAGTCTTGCCTTCGATCCCGGGAAGCCCGTCTGCCGACGGCACTATGCCGGAATCGAGCATCGAAAGGTCCGGCTGATAGTCCAAGGCAAGGCCGAACAGCCGCCGTGTGCGCTCGATGGCGTGCAGGTCACGCGGCACCGCGTATTTGCGCTGATAAAACAGCGTCGCCGAGGGCTCGCGGGCGCTGGAGCGGTCGAAGCCTGCGATCGGCGCGCCGGCCTGCCTGGCGACTAGGGCCGATTTCAACAGCCCCTGGGCGTCGATAACTAGGTCATAGTGGGCGGTTCGCAGAGCGTGGCGCAGGCCGGCGATTTCGCGCCATGTGCCGCCGTCGAACGGATTCCTGCGCCAGCGTCGGATCGCCACCTTATGGATGGATTTTATCGCCGGATGCAAGGCGACGATGCCGGCGAAGGCCTCTTCCACGCACCAGTCGAAGCTTATGTCCGGGCGACTGCGGAGCGCATCCTCGACAGCCGGAAACGTATGGATGACATCGCCCATCGACGATGTCTTGACGATCAGCACCTTCATGCGGCTGCCGGAACCTTGAGCAACCTGTCGGCCGCGGCCGCGACCCGCGCGACGTCGAGCGTCTTCAGGCAATTGAGATGGCCGAGCGGGCAGACCTTGCTGTGGCAGGGCGAGCAGGAAAGGTGAAGCCAGATCAGTTCCGAACGATCGGTCAGCGGCGGCGTGTTCTCGGGCGAGGTCGACCCGTAGACGGCGACGATCGGCGTGCCGACGGCGGCCGCGACATGCATCAGCCCACTATCGTTCGACACGGCAAGCTTCGCCGCGGCGATCAGGTCGATGGCGTCCTCGAGCTTCGTCCGGCCGGCAAGATCGATGGCACCCGGCGCGAGCCTCGCAATCTCGCCGGTGACTTCGGCGTCGTTCTTCGAGCCGAGCAGGGCGACGCCCAGGCCTTTTCCCATCATTTCTCTGGCCAGCTCGGCATAATGTTCGCTCGGCCAGCGTTTCGCCGGGCCGAACTCGGCGCCCGGCATCAAGGCGACGAACTGCTTGGCGTCGAGCTCGAACCGCGCCAGCAGATCGGCCTGGTTGGCCGTATCGACCGTGAGTTTCGGCGCGCGGAACGTGCCGCCGCGCGCCAAGCCGAAATAGGCTCGCGCCGTGCGCCGCTTGAGGGTGTCGGGCAGCGGAACGATGTCCGTCAGCAGCCCGTAGCGCATTTCGCGCAAATAGCCGACGCGGCGTGGAATGCGGGCAAAGAACGGGATCAGCGCCGATTTCCAGCTCCCCGGCAGCACATAGGCCATGTTGTAGCGGCCGCGCAGCAGGCGGCCAAAGCGCCTGCGGCTGCGGAATTCGAGCGCCCCGGGCATAAGCGGGAAATCGATCTGGCAGCGAATTTCCGGCATGCGCTGGACCAGGGGCGCTGCCCAGGCAGGCGCCAGCACGTCGATGGCGGCGTTCGGATGCTTTTCCTTCAGTGCCGCGAACAGGCACTGGGCCATGACCATGTCGCCCACCCAGCGTGGGCCGATCACGAGGATCGTTGGGCTTTCAGCCATTGGACATAGTCTCTGACGCCGGTTTCGACGGTGCGGAATTGGCCATTGTAGCCGGCCGCGCGCAAGCGGGACATATCCGCTTGCGTAAAACTCTGGTAGCTGCCCTTGAGATGATCGGGGAAGGGGATGAACTCGATCTCACCCTTGCCGAGCGTGCCGATCACCGTCTCGGCAATGGCCCGGAACGGCTGGGCGCGGCCGGTGCCGCAGTTGAAGATGCCGCTCAGGCCCCGTTTCCAAAGCCACAGATTGACGTCGGCGACATCGCCGACATGGATGAAGTCGCGGCTCTGCTCGCCCGGGCCGAAGCCGTCATAGGCGCCGAAAAGTTTCGGGTTCTGGCCTTGCTCGACCTGGTTGAACAGATGGAAGGCAACCGATGCCATGGCGCCCTTATGCGCCTCGCGTGGTCCGTAGACATTGAAGTAGCGCAGGCCTGTCACTTGCGAATGGTCGGTGTCGACGTTGCGGCGGACGTAGTCGTCGAACAGCTTCTTCGAATAGGCATAGACGTTGAGCGGGCGCTCGAATTCGGGCTCCTCGCGGAACTCGCTGCCGCCGCCGTAGACCGAAGCCGAGGAGGCGTAGAGAAAGGGCACGCGCAGAGTGAGGCAGGCATGCAGCAGGCGCTTCGAATAGGCATAGTTCACGTCCATCATGAACTTGCCGTTCCATTCGGTGGTGGTGGAGCACGCGCCCTGGTGGAAGACGGCCTCGACGCGGCCGAGCCCGCCGTCCTCGAGCCGGAGCAGGAATTCGTCCTTGTCGAGATAGTCGGCGATGCGAAGGTCGGCCAGGTTGGCGATCTTGTGGCCGTCGGTGAGATCGTCGACGACGACGATGTCGTCGTGACCCTCGGCGTTGAGCGCGGCGACGATGTTGGAGCCGATCATGCCGGCGCCGCCCGTGACGATGATCATGAAGGCCTCTGTTTGCTTGCGATTCCGGCTCTTATAGGGGAGGCTGGCCGGGCTGTCGACAAAGCAGGTCCGATCCCGCCTTGATGCTTGTCTACTTCGTCTGTTTTGTCTATTATGTACAAAATGGAGATCACATGAAACAGTACCCTTCGACCGATTTGAAACAGAATCTCGGTGATGTGCTCGCGGCTGCGAGCCAGCAGCCTGTGTCTATCACTCGTCACAACAAGCCGAGATATGTCCTGATGAGCATCGAGGCCTACCAGGCGCGCTTCGTCACCGACAGCCGCCGCGCTTACGCTGCCAAGGATGCTCCGTCAGACCATGTCGAGATGCTTGAGGAGTACGCTGCCGAGTTGGATCGTGATTAAACCGGTTGCCGCCGACGTCTGGCGATATCCATATCTGTGGTATAGGGAGCATGGAGACGGTGAGACCGAAGGCCGCAAGATGCGACCTGTCGTCTTTGTTGCCGTCCTTCCCGGGAAAGCCGGCGGCACAAACCTCTTCATCCTTGCAATCACCTCGACACAGCCGGGCCGCGATCGCCTTTCCGTTGGCGTTCCCGAAATTGAACGCCGCCGTGCCGGCCTTGACCCCATCCCCCTCTGGGTCATGGTCGACGAATACAACCACGATATCCTGGAATCCTCAGCCTATTTCGAGCCGGGTGCGCGCATTGGCGCATTCAGCCCAACGTTCCACAAGAAAGTCATGGCCGCCTTCATCGCGGCTGTTCGCGCAGGCCAATCCAAATCCATCCCGCGCGCAGACTGAACAGGCTGCAACCGGATCATGAGTGCATATGACGCCGTCGACCGAACTGCTTATCGCCTTTTTCGCCACCACGGCGATCTTTGCCTACATTCCCGGACCGGCCATGCTCTATGCCGCGACGCAGACCATGGCGCGCGGGTGTTGGTCGGGGCTGACGGCGGCTCTCGGCATCCATCTCGGCGACTACGTGCATGTCCTTGCCGCCGCAACCGGACTGTCGGTGCTGTTCCACGCCGTGCCGCCGCTTTACATGGCGGTCAAGCTCGTCGGCGCGCTGTACCTGATCTGGCTCGGGGTTTCGCTGTTCCGCGCCAAGATCGGGGGAAACGCAACGCTACCCGTCGTCGAGCGAAATCGGCCCGCCGCGCCTTTTTCGAGAGCATCACTGTCGAGGTGCTCAACCCCAAGACAGCCATCTTCTTCATGGCGTTCCTGCCGCAGTTCATCGATGCCTCGGCGGCCTTTCCGGTTTGGCTGCAGTTCGTGGTGCTGGGAACCATCGTCAACCTGATGTTCTCGTCGGCGGACATCGCTTGCGTCTTCCTCGCCGGCGCGATGATTGCGCGGCTGCGGCGCTCGAGTCGTGCGCAGCGGCTGATGCGCGCGGGTGGCGCCGTGCTTGTCGGTCTCGGCGTCCATGTCGCCTTGCAAAAGAGCTAATCCGTCCGCCGACCTTAGTCGCGCCCGCGCCGGCCTGCCGTTGCGCTGGCCCGAATTGCGGTATATCGGCATCGCGACGAACGAAGTGTGCCGGATTTCCGGCGCTGCAACCCTGATCAAGAACCGCCTTTCGGGCGCGCCAGTGAGATGATCAAGCACCATCTGCCTTCCCCGGAGCCTTTGCACCGCACCGTCGCCCGTTTCGGCGAAGTCACCGTGCTGGTGGTCGGCGACTTCATCCTCGACCGCTTCGTCAGCGGCGTCATCGAGCGGATCTCGCCGGAAGCGCCGATCCCGGTGCTGCACGGGCGGGGCGAGGTGCTGGCGCTGGGTGGTGCCGGCAACGTCGTCTCCAACATCGTCTCGCTGGGTGCTGCCGCAATTCCCGTCTCGGTGATCGGCGCCGACCAGGCCGGCGACAATCTCATGCGCATGCTCGGCGACCTCGGCGCTGACATCGACGGCATGGCGCAGCGGCAAGGTCGCATGACCTCGTCGAAAAGCCGCTTCAGCGCACTCAACCAGCAGGTGCTGCGTTTCGACGAGGAGGAGATCAAGCCGCTGGCCAGCGGTGAGCGGGCAGCGCTCGTCGAGCACTTCCAGGCGGCGCTGGCGCGCGCCGACATCGTCATCCTGTCCGACTATGGCAAGGGCATCCTGCTCGACGGCGTGGCGGCCGAACTCGTCGCGATCTGCCGCGATGCCGGAAAGCCGGTGCTGGTCGACCCGAAGGGGCGCGAGTATGCGCGCTATGCCGGAGCGACGGCGGTGACGCCGAACCGCAAAGAGCTCGGTGAGGCGGTCGGACGCGCCGTATTCTCTGATGACGAGATCGTCGCCGCGGCCCGCGACCTGATCGCCGCACATGACTTCGAATTCATCGTCGCCACGCGCAGCGAAAAGGGCATGAGCGTCGTCACCGCCGAGGATGCCCGCCACATCTCCACGCAGGCGCGCGAGGTGTTCGACGTCTCCGGCGCCGGCGACACGGTGATCGCGACGTTCGCGCTTTCGCTGGCCGCGGGCGCCGATCGGGTGCATGCTGCCGTGATCGCCAACGCCGCCGGCGGGGTCGTGGTCGGCAAGCGCGGCACGGCGCGGCTGACGGTCGAGGAACTCTCCGGCGCGCTGTTCCGCTCGCACGGACCCGTCGCCCACCAGGATGCCATTCTCGACGCCAACGCCGCGGCCAGGATGGTGGCTGCGTGGAAGGAGGAAGGGCTGACGGTGGGTTTCACCAATGGCTGCTTCGATATCCTGCATGCCGGCCATGTCAGCCTGCTGCATGCCGCGCGCAGCCAGTGCGACCGGCTGGTGCTCGGCCTCAACAGCGATGCCTCGGTGCGCCGGCTCAAAGGTCCCGGACGTCCGGTCAACGACCAGCATGACCGCGCCTGCGTGCTGGCAGCGCTTGCCTCGGTCGACGCCGTCGTCGTCTTCGAGGAGGACACGCCGCTCAAGCTGATCGAAGCGCTCAAGCCCGATATCCTGGTCAAGGGCGCGGACTACACGATCGAGACCGTGGTCGGCGCCGACGTGGTGCAGAAGGCGGGCGGGCGCGTGGTGCTGGTCGACCTCGTCGCCGGCAAGAGCACGACCAGCACCATCGGCAAGCTGCGCGCCGGCGGCACGAATTGAGGGTTTCATGTCCGACCTGAACGACTATCTGGTCCGCTCCGCGGCGGCGATCTCGGCGATGGTCGAGCGCGACCTCACCGGCGAGATGGAGCGCGCGGTGAGCACGGTCGTGACGGCGCTGTCGCAGGGCAAGGCCCTGCTGATCTGCGGCAATGGCGGCTCGGCGAGCGATGCCATCCACATCGCGGGCGAACTGGTCGGCCGCTTCCTCAAGGAGCGCAAGGCCTACAACGTCATCGCGCTGCCGGCCAATGCGGCGGTGCTGACCGCCTGGGGCAACGACTACGGCTTCGACACGGTCTTCTCGCGCCAGGTCGAGGCGCATGGATCGGAAGGCGCGGTGCTGCTCGCCATCTCGACCAGCGGCAATTCGCCGAGCATCCTTGCCGCCGCCGAGCAGGCGCGGACGATGGGTATGACGGTGATCAGCCTCACCGGCGACACCGGCGGCAAGCTGAAGCCGCTGACCGACATCCTGCTCAACGTGCCGTCGACCTCGACGCCGATCATCCAGCAAGGGCATCTCTGCCTCTACCATCATCTGTGCGAGGCGGTGGAAGCGCATCTCAGCAATGGCTGACGGCGAAGGGGATTTTCCGCTCGCCGAACCTGGCTTGTGGGTCGAGCGGATTGGGGCCAAGGCGTTTTCGGCTGGTCTGCCGGCGCTGTTTCTCGACCGCGACGGCACCATTAATGTCGATACCAGCTATCCTGACGATCCGGACGCCATGGTGCTGCGCGATGGCATCGCGCCCGCCATAGAAGCCGCGAACCAGCGCTGCATCCCCGTCATCGTCATCACCAACCAGTCCGGTATCGCGCGCGGCTATTTTGGCTGGGATGCCTTCGCTCGGGTCAATCAGCGGGTGCTCGACCTGCTTGCCGAGAAGAATGCAGCCGTCGACATGGTGTTGGCCTGCGCCTATCACGAGGCCGGTTCCGGCCTGCTGGCGGTCGCCGATCATCCGATGCGCAAGCCCAATCCGGGCATGCTGCTCGAGGCGGGACGCCGTCTTGGCCTCGATCTCAAGCGATCGCTGATCGTCGGCGACAAGCCTGCCGACATGGAGGCAGGCCAGCGCGCGGGCCTTGGACATGGCTGGCTTGTCGATGGTGAGGCCACCACAATGGGCGCGCTTTCAGTTTTGTCGCTACGCGAGGCGCGGGACCTGGAGGGCCTGCTGGCCGCGATACGATCGCTCTGATCCCACATTGGTTCAAGATTGATCGCCAAACCGCTGTTTTTCCATCGGCTTCATCAGAAGTCGGCGTACTAAGCGGGAAAAGCCACCAGTCCTTCGTCCTTCACGCGGCGGATGGTCAGCGCGGTGCGCACCGTGTCGACATTGGGCGTCGAGGCCAGCTCCTCGATGACGAAGGTCTGGAACGTGCCGAGATCGCTCGCCACGCAGTGCAGCAGGAAATCGGATTCACCCGAGACCATCCAGGCATCGCGCACGATCGGCCAGCCGCGTGTGCGCTCCGCGAAAGTCTTCAGCTCGGCGTCGGCCTGATGATGCAGGCCGATAAGGCAGAAGGCGACGACATCCATGCCGAGGGCCGGCGCGTTGAGCAGCGCACGATAGCCGCGGATGATGCCGGCCTCTTCCAGCCGCCTGACGCGGCGCAGGCAAGGCGGCGCCGAGATGCCGACCCGGTTGGACAGCTCGACATTGGTCATGCGGCCGTCGTTCTGCAGCTCGCGCAGTATCTTCCAGTCGATGGCGTCGAGATCGGCTTTGAGCGGCATGATCGGCTTTCGCGCAAGAATCTTTCGCGATTTTGTAATTTGGTTTCGCGCGGGAGGCCATCCCTTCCCGATAATTTTTGCGCGTTCGAAGGGACATGGCCGGTTATGCCTTCATCATGAAGCTTTCCGGGGACGAAGGCCAAGCTGCCTTGCTGGCCTGGCGGGCAGCACTTACATTACCGGCGACAAAACCACGGCCTCGCGCCGCAGGGGACTTTTAATGAACATCAAACACGCGCCCGTTCTCATCATCGGCTCCGGCCCGGCCGGTTACACCGCGGCGATCTATGCCGCGCGGGCCATGCTGAAGCCGATGCTCGTCGCCGGCCTGCAACAGGGCGGCCAGTTGATGATCACCACCGACGTCGAAAATTATCCGGGCTTCGCCGACCCGATCCAGGGTCCGTGGCTGATGGAGCAAATGCTCAAGCAGGCCGAGCATGTCGGCACCGAGATCGTCAACGACATTATCACCGAGGTCGACCTCAACGTGCGGCCGTTTCGCGCCACCGGCGATTCCGGTACCGTATATACTGCGGACGCCTTGATCATCGCCACCGGCGCGCAGGCCAAGTGGCTGGGCATTCCGTCGGAGCAGACCTTTATGGGCTTCGGCGTCTCGGCGTGCGCCACCTGCGACGGCTTCTTCTATCGCGGCAAGGATGTCGCGGTGGTCGGCGGCGGCAATTCGGCGGTCGAGGAGGCGCTCTACCTCGCCAACCTCGCCAGAAGCGTCACCGTCATTCACCGGCGCGGCGATTTCCGCGCCGAGCGCATCCTGCGCGAGCGGCTGTTTCAGAAGGACAATGTCCGCGTCATCTGGGATACGGTCGTCGACGAGATCACCGGGCAGCCGGGCAAGGCGCCGCTGCCGCCTTCGGTCGAAGGCTTGAAGCTGCGCAATGTGGTGACCGGAGAAATATCGCGGTTGCCGGTCGACGGCATCTTCGTCGCGATCGGTCATGCGCCGGCGGTCGAGCTTTTCGTTGGCAAGCTCAAGCAGAAGCCGAACGGCTATCTGTGGACGGCACCTGACTCGACCCGCACCGACGTCCCCGGCGTGTTTGCCGCCGGCGATGTCACCGACGATGTCTACCGCCAGGCGGTGACGGCGGCAGGGCTCGGCTGCATGGCCGCGCTCGAAGCGGAGAAATATCTGGCGGGGATCGAGGTTCACCGCGAAGCGGCGGAATAATCGATCGGCTGAAAAAAGCCGTTTAAAAGCCTGATTTTTCATTCAGACGCCAAAGGCAACACGAGGGGAATCATGGCGCTGGACTGGGACAAGCTTCGCGTGTTTCACGCTGCGGCGGAGGCTGGGTCGTTCACCCATGCCGCCGAGACACTGCATCTTTCGCAATCGGCGATCTCGCGGCAGGTCAGCGCGCTCGAGCATGACGTTGGTGTGGCGCTGTTTCACCGCCACGCGCGCGGCCTCGTGCTGACCGAGCAGGGCGAGATGCTGTTCCGGACAGCGCATGATGTGCTGATGAAGCTGGAGACGATCAAGTCGCGGCTGACCGAGACCAAGGATCGCCCCTCCGGCGTGCTGAGGGTCACGACCACGGTGGGCCTGGGCGCCGGCTGGCTGACTGAGCGGGTGCAGGAATTCATCGAGCTCTATCCCGAGATCAGCCTGCAGCTCATCCTCGCCAACGAGGAGCTTGACCTGACGATGCGCCAGGCCGACTGCGCCATCCGGCTCAGGCAGCCACAGCAGCCGGATCTCATCCAGCGCCGGCTGTTCACCGTGCATTTCCACCTCTACGCGGCGCCTTCCTATGTGGCGAAGTTCGGCAAGCCGGCCTCGATCGCCGAGCTCAGGAACCACCGGATCGTCACCTTCGGCGTACCGGTGCCCGCGCATCTGTCGGAACTGAACTGGCTGGAGACGGTAGGCGACTTCGAAGGCGGGCAAAGAGTGCCGACGCTGCAGATCAACGACATCCTGTCGATCAAGCGCGCGGTGCAAGGTGGCGCCGGCATCGCCATGCTGCCCGATTACGTCATCAGCAAGGACTCGAACCTGGTCCAGTTGCTGCCCGAGACCGAGGTGCCATCCTTCGACACCTATTTCGCCTATCCGGACGCGATGAAGAACCAGGCGAAGCTGCATGTGTTTCGCGATTTCATCATCGCGAAGGCGCGTAGCTGGTCATTCTGAGACGGCCTGAGACGCCGCCGGGCGTAAATTGCTACCCGCGCCAAGGCGTGATGCGCGGCAGCCAGCCGGGCACGGCGCGGCGGTAGGTTTCGTACTCGGCGCCATAGCGGCGGGCGAGCGTCGGCTCCTCGTAGACCTTGACGAAGGAGATCATCGCCGCTCCGGCGATGAGGCCGTAGACCAGCACTGCCCAGCTCGAAAAGATGAGCACCTGGCCGAGGATGATCGACAGCACCGCGACATACATAGGGTTGCGCACGTGGCGATAGATGCCGCCGACGACCAGTTTCTCGGTCGGGGCGACCGGGGCCGGCGTGCCCAGGCCCTCCATGGCGAAACGGGCGAAGGCGTGAAGCAGGATCCCGGCCGCCCCGATCACCAGAATCCAGCCCAGGGGCGCGAAACCCGGCACCGTGGACCACGGCACACGATAATGATCGGTCAACAGCCAGGGCATCAGCCCTGCGACCATGCCGGGTGCCGCGACCAGGAATAGCGCGCTGCCGGCGACTGCCGAAAACGTCCGCATCAGGTCCTCCTGCCGCAAAAATAAACGCGGCCTGCCCGAATCCATATCATTTCGGATTTCACGTATTTCCGGGCAGAATCGGCAGCGATTTTCATATCAGCGATCGCTTTCGGTCCGGAAAGGCCCAGGATTCGGCGATTTTTTCTGGTCCTATCGGTTCCCGGAATAGGTTGGACCACAGCCTGCGTCTTTTTGCATGCGTGTGTTGCAAAATAGATGCTTGTTTCTTGGGCATGATGAGCACATATATAGTTCATCTCCAGGGCGCGTTCTCCTCCCATTAGCGTCCTCGAGTGTTCCCCTCTGGAGGTTAGCCCTAATCGGCACTTCCAATCAAACTCAGCCGGATCTTTATTGATCCGGCTTTTTTGTTGCGTCGAGGTCACGCCGACACCGGAAATGTGTGCGCCGGGGCCACGTAACAGTGACATGTAACATCGGGTAACATGTCGCAGACGCACTCTATCGATTAAGTAGATCATAGGACGCGGTTGGTCGGTCCGGGAGATGGGGGCATCACTCGGGCAGGCCGGGCTCAGGCAGCTACCGCGTCCGAACCATTTTTCCTGATGCGGCGGACCTGCCGTGCCTCCCAGGAAGACGGTCCGCAATAAAAACGGCGTCCGGACGATCCGGGCGCCGTTTTCATATCATCAGCGAGATCAGTCAGGCGGCCTTGCCGTTGGCGTTCATCGCCTCGTCGGCCAGGCGGCCGGTCAACTCGGCCATATGGTCGAAGGCCGCCTTGTAGCTGGCGACGCCGGCCGTCGCGGAGCGCAACTCGATGATCAGGTCGCCGATCTCGGCCTGGGGCATGGTCGCCTCGACCACGTCCCAGCCGGGCCAGTCCGGCCGTGCGTCATAGCCAAGGATCTGGCCGCGCCGCTGCGGGATCAGCGCGATGATCTTCGAGGTCGCATCGGAAGGCGTCACGATCTCGACCTTCATGATCGGCTCCAGCAGAACCGGCGAACAGGCCGCCATGCCTTCCTTCATCGCCAGCTTCGCCGCCATCTGGAAGGCCATATCGGAGGAATCGACCGCATGGTAGGAACCGTCGGACAGGTTGACGGCAACATCGACCACAGGGAAGCCGAGCGGACCCGTCTTCAGATAATCGCGAATGCCCGTCTCTACGGACTGGATGTAGGTCTTGGGCACGACGCCACCCGTGATGGTGTCGGTAAACTGGAAGCCCGAGCCGCGCGGCAGTGGCTTGATCTCGATCACCACGTCGCCGAACTGGCCATGGCCGCCGGACTGCTTCTTGTGGCGGCCGCGCTGCTGCGCGGATTTACGGATCGTTTCGCGATAAGGCACCGCCGGCGAGTGACCTTCGATCGGGATCTGGTTCTTGCCCTCCAGGCGCTCGCGCACCACGCGCAAGTGCATTTCGCCATGCCCCGACAACACGGTCTCCGCGGAGTCCTGGTTGTGGTGCAGGCTGAGCGAAGGGTCCTCCTCGGCAAGTCTCTGGATTGCCGCCGACATCTTGACCTCGTCCTTGCGCTCCTTGGGGCGCAGCGCGAAGGCAAACACCGGCTGTGGCGCTTCCAGCGTGACAAGAGGCTTGATGCCGCCCTTGGCGGAACTCAGCGTCTGGCCGGTCCTGACGTTATCGAGCTTGCCGAGCGCGACAGTGTCGCCGGCCCTGGCCGATGACAGCTTCAACTGATCCTTGCCCAGCATCTTGTAGATGCCGGAGACCTTCGTCGCGTCGCCGTTGGAGAGGAAGAGCTCGGCCGCATCTGCCAATTGCCCCGAAAGCACGCGCGACACGGACAGCTTGCCGCCATGCGCGGTGTGGATGGTCTTCATCACCTGCACGACCGTCTGGCTGCCGTCCGGCGCGCCTAGGCGCTTGCGGGTCGCCTCGATATCGGGCGCATCGTGGCGGATCGTCTTCAACAGGCGCAGCACGCCATTGCCTTTCTCCGCCGTGCCGATCAGCACCGGCGTTACCGTGCCGGCACGAAGATCGGCGGCAAGGTCATCGAAAATCGCGTCCTTCGGCGGCTCGATCTCCTCCAGCAACTGCTCCATCAGCTGGTCGTCATGGTCCGCCAGCGTCTCCAGCATCGAGAAGCGGGCCTCGAGCTCGCGCGCCTTGTCGTCGTCCGGTATCTCGGCGACCTGGCTCTCGGCATATTCGCGGTAGACATAGGCGCGCTCGAGCGCCAGATCGATCGAGCCGATGACGACGCCGTCCTTGCGCAGCGGAATCTGGCGAAGCAGCAGCGGCACCGAGCTTGCCGGCTGCAGCATCTTCAGCGTCTCGCGCACGCCGGCGATCGCCTTATCCACCTTGTTGAGGAACAGGATGCGCGGCACGCGGAGATCGTCGAGCTTGCGCATGATGAGCTGGAGCGCGGGTATCTTCTTTTCGTCCGCTTCTGCGACGACGACTGCGACATCGCAGGCCGCAAGCACCGGCTCGGCCTCGAAGGCGAATTCGATGGAGCCGGGGCAATCGACGAAGGTGAACTGCTCGCCCATGAATTCCGTGGTGGCAAAGGTGGCCTCGACGCTCATGGCGTGGGCGCGGGCTTCTGGCGAATGGTCGGAAACTGTATTGCCCGATGAAACGGGATTCTGGCGGGGGATGGCGCCCGTGCGGGCTAGGATTGCTTCGAGAAGTGTCGTCTTACCGCTTGCGAAGGGACCGACTATGGCAATGCATTTCGGTCCCGTGCGTCGTCCTCCGGCGCGAGTACCCATGGCTGACCTCCACTCAGGCGTTTCCCTGGGAGCGGCGGCCGGCCTGTTCGGCCGTCGCGGGCGGGGTTGTTGCTCACCACCTGCCCAGGGCCATCGTCACACGGGTTCGCGGAGAGGGCAAGAAAAATAGGAAATGCGCCGGCTTTGGTTTTTGTCAGGCGTCCAGTTTGTCAGGCGCTGAGCGCGAGCGGCTCGCCATCGGTGGCGCACAGCATGCTCGTCTTGTCGCGCGGCGCCGGCTTGCCGAAGAAATAGCCCTGGAAGCGGCCGCAGCCGGCGGTGCGGGCAAGAGTGAACTCCTCCGACGTTTCGACGCCCTCAGCGACGATGGTGATGTCCTGGATGCGCGCGATCTGAGCCAGAGCGGAAACAAAGATCTGCGCCACCTGGTCGTGGGCGAGGCTGCGGATGTAGGAACGGTCGATCTTGACGCTGTCGATCGGGAGCGTCTTCAGATAGTTGAAGCCGCAATGGCCGGTGCCGAAGTCGTCGAGCGCGATATGGAAGCCGAGCCCGCGCAAGGCCTCCAGGCGCCTGAGGACCTCTGGCGTGGCTGCCATTGCGACCGTCTCGGTGATCTCGATGATGAACTCGGACGCCGACCTGCCGGTCTCGCGCAGGATGCGCTCGCACATCGTCACGATCTCGTCGCGCTTCAACTGCTCGCCGGAGACGTTGATCGAGATGCGCCGCCCGTGAAAGTGGCCGATATCTGTGCAGGCGCGCTTGAACACCCATTCGCCGATCATGTCGATCAAGGTCGAGCGCTCGGCGATCGGGATGAACTCGGCGGGCGAGATCAGGCCGCGGACGGGATGGCGCCAGCGGATCAAGCCCTCGAGCGCGTCGATGGAGTCCTCTGTGCCCACGATCGGCTGATAGTGGAGCTCCAGCTCGCCAAGATAGACGGCGGCGCGCAATTCACGCTCCACGAGACGGCGATAGCGCTTGTCCGACAGCATCTCCTCGTCGAAGACCGTTACGCGGCCCCGGCCTGCCGCCTTGCTTTCGTAGAGCGCGAGGTCGGCAAGCAACATCAACTCGGTGGGATTGGAAGCGTGCAGCGGCGCAAGCGCGACCCCCAACGAGATCGACAGTGGAATGATCTTGCCTTCATGCCGCTTTCCGGCCCGCATCGCGTCGAGCAGCCGGCGCGCGTCCTTGTTGAGGGCAGCCGCGTCGCCATGCGGGACGATGACGCCGAACTCGTCACCGCCCAGCCGTCCGACGATGCCGTCGGCAAAGATGCGCTCCGCCTCCTTGACCAGATAAGCGAGGGCAAGGTCGCCGAACTGGTGGCCAAAGGTGTCGTTGAGCTGCTTGAAATGATCGAGGTCGATCAAAAGCAGGCTTGCTTGCCGCCGGTTGCGCAAGCTGCCCAGCCTGTCGCTCAACGCTTCGAGGAAATAGCGGCGGGTCATGGCGCCGGTCATTGCGTCGACGCTGAGAAAACGGTGCTTCTCGGCCTCAGCGTCCGCCGCCGACCGCAAGCGCTGGACGACGCTCGAGCGCATATACATCAGCACCAGGAGCGCAAGGCCGGTCGATGCGACCGACAAGGCGAGAGCCGCGGTGCGTGAGGCATCTTCGGTCAGGCCAAAGGCGGCAATCGCCGTGGCGGCGATGCTCGCCACGAGCAGCGCCTGAATACCGCGGTAAATCCTGCCGCTATGATCCTTGATCGTCGCCAAGATGCTCATGTCCGCGCCCCCACAGCACGGGCCATGGCTAGAGCCGAGCGGTTAAAAAGACATTGAGCGCGGCGACTGTCTTGCTCCGTTCTCCGATGCTCGGCTGATCGCCTAACTTTATGGTTAAAAAGCAACAATTTATGACGATATTTTAAACAGCTAACAAAAAAAGATTTGACGCAACCCCAAAGCTGCTTCGACACCGTCGCTGTCTGCACCCGGAGCGCCGGTTGCACTAGCCTCATAGCCGGTTGAAACTACATCCTGGGATGCGCCGCTTGCGGCTTCATGTTTCGTCAACGATTGAGGATTTGAACGATGAAGATCATTGCGTGCGGCAGCGTGCCGACGATCATCGCGCCGGAGAAGTATTTCACCGGCAAGGTGATGCAGACGCCGATCATCGAGAAGGAGGCGCCGGCGCGGCTGAGGGCGACGCTGGTCAGTTTCGAACCGGGCGCCCGCACCCATTGGCACACGCACCCGCTCGGCCAGACGCTCTACGTCACGGCAGGGGCCGGGCTTGCGCAGACATGGGGCGGGCCGGTCGAGGTGATCAGAGCGGGCGACGTCATATCCTTCGCGCCCGGCGAAAAACACTGGCACGGCGCCGGACCGAAAACCACCATGACGCATGTCGCCATGCAAGAGGCGCTGGACGGCAGCCACGCCGATTGGCTCGAGGCGGTCTCCGACGAGCAGTATGGCGGCTGAGAGGCCCAACAAAAAACCCGGCTTGATGAAGCCGGATTTTTCTCATTGGCTGGCCCGGTCGCCGATCAGGTCAGCGATGCGGTGAAGCGCTGGATGCGGGTGCAGGCCTCCTCCAGCAGCGCATCCGACGTTGCGTAGGAGATGCGGAAGTTCGGGCCGAGGCCGAAGGCCGAGCCGAACACCACCGCGACACCCTCGGCGTCGAGCAACTCCGAGCAGAAGGCTTCGTCGCTGTCGATGACCTTACCGTTCTTCGTCTTCTTACCGATCAGCGCAGCGCAGGACGGATAGACGTAGAAGGCGCCTTCCGGCGACGGGCAAGAGATGCCGCGCGCCTGGTTGAGCATCGAGACGACGAGATCGCGCCGCCCCTGGAAGATCGCCTTGTTCTTCGCGATGAAATCCTGCGGGCCGTTGAGCGCCTCGACGGAAGCCCATTGCGCGATGGTGCAGGCGCCGGAAGTCTGCTGGCCCTGGATCATGTCCATCGCCTTGATCAGCGGCACCGGGCCGGCGGCGTAGCCGATGCGCCAGCCGGTCATGGCATAGGCTTTCGATACCCCGTTCATGGTCAGCGTGCGCTCGTAGAGGTTCGGCTCGACCTCGGCGATGGTTTTGAAGACGAAGTCGCCATAGGTCAGGTGTTCATACATGTCGTCGGTCAGCGTCCATACATGCGGATGCCTGAGCAGCACGTCGGCCAGCGCGCGTAGCTCGGCTTCGGTGTAGGCTGCGCCCGACGGATTGGACGGCGAGTTCATCAGCAGCCATTTGGTCTTCGGCGTGATGGCCTTTTCGAGCACTTCCGGCGTCAGCTTGAAGCCGTTGTCGATCGAGGTGTCGGCGAAGACGGAGGTGCCGCCGCAGATCGCCACCATTTCCGGATAGCTCACCCAATAGGGACGGGGGATGATGACCTCGTCGCCGGGGTTCAGCGTCGCCATGAAGGCGTTGAACAGGATCTGCTTGCCGCCGGTGCCGACGATAGTCTGCTCGGGCCGGTAGTCGAGATTGTTCTCGCGCTTGAACTTTTTCGCGATTGCCTCGCGCAGCGGCGCGATGCCGGAGACCGGCGGATATTTGGTCTCGCCGCGGCGGATCGCGTCGATCGCCGCGTTCTTGATGTTGTCGGGTGTGTCGAAGTCAGGCTCGCCGGCGCCGAGGCCGATGACGTCACGGCCGGCGTTTTTCAGCTCGCGAGCTTTCTGCGTCACCGCGATGGTCGCGGAAGGCTTCACGCGGGAAAGGGCGTCGGCAAGAAAGGCCATGACTAAGCGTCTCCAAGAGAAGGGCGCGGCCAGGAGCGGCCGCGGCGCCTCTCATGTCGCATCGCAGGCTCCAGCGCAAGCAGTGTCGGATGATCCAGAAGTCAAGGTGGCGTGAGCGGCGGCAATTATAAATTCATCAACGACCGGTAAACCCTTGGCTGGCAGGATGGCTGATTGAATTCCGCCGCGCTGGCGGAGCGAGGGACCTTTGTCGCGCAGCATCGGGCTTGCCCATATCATCCGTCATGACGACGGCACCTCCAGCGGTGTCTGGGGCATCTACACGCTGCAGAGCGCCTTCCAGCCGATCTTCGGCTTCAACGGAGGCAAGCTTTCGGTCGCCGCCTTCGAGGGGCTGATCCGGCCGTTCCGCGATGGCGAGCCGCAATCGCCGGTGACCTTCTTCGGCACCTGCCCGGCGGCCGACCGGCTGCATATCGAGGCGCTGACAAGGACGCTGCATCTGCTCAACGCCGGCGCGTGCCTGCCGGAAGAGGCATCCATCTTCATCAATTTCGATCCGTCGGTGTTCACCGACCGCGCCATTGTCGACAAGGCGCTGCGCGACATGCGCCTGGTGCTGCACGAGGCCGGCATCGACCCGCGCCGCATCGTCTGCGAGGTGACCGAGCAGAAGTCGGCCTCGCAGGAAACGCTCTACAGCTTTGTCGAAGCGCTGCGAGCCAACGGCTTCCGTATCGCCGTCGACGACTACGGCGCCGACGATTCCGACATCAACCGCGTCAAGGAATTGCGGCCGGACATCGTCAAGTTCGACGCCCACTGGATCACCCAGCTCATGGAGTCCGGGGCAGGATTCGCGCTGCTGACCGCGATGGTGAAGAGCTTCGAAAGCCAAGGCATCCGCACGGTCTTCGAAGGCATCGAGGAAGGCTGGCAGCTGGAGCTCGCCGAGAAGTCCGGAGCCTCGATGGTGCAAGGCTATGTGCTCGCCCGGCCGGAGTTGGCTTCCAGCAGTTTTCGCGTCTTCGGCAAGAGTGCGCAGGCGCCCATGACCGAGGAGGGCAAGGCCACTGCCGCCAGTCCCGCTCCGGTGGCGCCGGCGCGCCCGACTAGGGCATTTGGACGCAAGGTGACGCCATGATCGTGCGGCCCGAGAGGCGGCGCAATGTCGCCGAGGCGATCTTCGCCGACGAGATCGGCCTCCAGTTCGGCGTCTATGGCGAGTTCCGGCTGTGGAGCGCCTATCAGCCGATCTTCGCGCCGCGGGGCAGGACGCTCAAACCTGTCGCCGTCGAAGCACTGATCGAGCCGCGCCGCGTCGCAACCCCCGTTGCGCCGCAAGTTTTCTTCGACAGCATCGCGGCATCGGACCGGCTGTTCGTCGAGACGATGTGCCGGATGCTGCATCTGGGCAACTACCGCAACATCGGCGTCGGCGGGCTTGCCCTGTTCTTCAACTATGACCCGATGATCAACGATCACCTCGGACGGGCACTGGCCGAGATCCGCCTTATGACCAGGCATCTCGGCGATTTCGGCCTCGAGCCGACCAAACTCGTCTGCGAGATCACGGAACAGGCGGCAGATGATCGTGTGCTCGCCAGCCTCGTGCGCGAGATGAGGCGTGACGGCATCCGCATCGCCGTCGACGATTTCGGCACCGGACATTCGACCGAAGCGCGCATCGGCCTTCTGTCTCCCGACATCGTCAAGATCGACGGCGGCTGGTTTGCGGAGCTTTGCCGTCATGCCGCAGCCGAACGGTTCTTCCGGCCGCTGGTCTCGATGCTGCACGACCGCGGCGCCAAGGTGCTGGTCGAAGGCATCGAGCAGGCCACGCATCTGCGCGTCGCGCTCGACGGCGGCGTCGACCTTCTGCAGGGATATCACCTTGCCCGCCCGGCGCTCGCCGGCACGATCTTCAACGACGAGCCGCTGTCGATCGATACGCTGCTCGGCATCGACAACAAGGTCGTGCAATTGCATCAGCGCCGCTGATGCTTTCCCCTAAAAACAAATCACTGGATGAAACGCGCGCGGGCGGGTTAGAGGCTTCTCGACATTCGACGCGCGAAGCGAGGGGCCATGATCCTTTATGACATGATCGACAGCGGCAATTGCTACAAGCCGCGTCTGTTGATGGCAAAGCTCGGCATTCCCTTCACCCGCATCGAGGTGAGCTCGCATACCGGCGAGACGCGCAAGGCCGACTATGTCGCCAAGAACCCGAACGCGATGGTGCCGCTGCTCGAGCTCGACGACGGCAGGCGCATCGCCGAATCCAATGCCATCCTGCTCTATCTCGCCGAAGGCACACGCTTCCTGCCGGCCGACAGATACGAGCGGGCGCTGGCCTATCAGTGGCTGTTCTTCGAGCAGTACAGCCACGAGCCCTATATCGCGGTGCGCAAGGCGCTGCTCACCTTCCCGGAAAGGGCGAAGGACGCGACGCCGGAAAGACTGGCGCTGACCTTGGAGCGCGGCAACAAGGCGCTCGGCGTGATGAACAAGCACCTGGAGCAGAACGCCTTCTTCGCCGGCAGCGCCTACAGCGTCGCCGACATCGCGCTCTATGCCTACACCCACGCGGCCGAGAAGGGCGGCTTCCAGCTCGACACCTATCCGGCGGTGGTGGAGTGGCTGAAGCGCGTCGAGGCGGACAATGGCCATGTGCCGATCGAGTGGCAGGGGTGATTTTGTCCTCATGCCGTCGCCGCTTGCCGGTTGCTTCGGAACGGTCGCGACGCCCGGCCGGGCCTGCGGCCGTAACGCGGCTATTTCAAAAGGCGTTCATATTCGGAATGAGTGCCGATCCAAAACCAGATCACATCGTCCTGATTGCGGACCGCAACGGCACGGTAGTCCAGGTCAACTCGCGCCGACCAGTAACGTCCGACCCGCTTGAAGTGCAGCGAAGGATGAAACGGATCCGCACGCAGTTTGGCGAAACTGCTGTCCGCCTTCACTCTGATTGTGTCGGGTAGTTTGTCATAAGCGTCCCAAAAAGAAGGGGCGGCAAAGTGATTCACAGAGGCCGGGTCCGGCCTGCACGATGGTCAGCCAGAGCCTGATCGGCAAGCTTGTCCAACCGGCCCGCCTTTGCGTCGGCTTCGATCTGCTTGTCCCACAAGTCGGCCTGAAGCGCCTCGAACCATGCGGCAAATGCCTTCAGTTCTTCGGGGTTCAGTTCGGCGACGGACTTTTCAATCTGTTCGAGCTTGGTCATGGCCAGCAAATAACATAGTTGGGCCAACGAGGCCAATGGCGGCGATATAGACAACAAAAAAGGCGGGACAACGCCCGCCTTCCTATGCCGGTAGCCTGATCGGGAGCGTTAGGGCCGGGCCGGCAGCAATCTGCTGCTTCGGCTTGTCGGGTCCTTCCGCTCCGGCGCGCTTATCGCGCGACCGTCAGTACATCCGTGACTTGCCGCGCGCCCCGAACCTTCGTCCGGCGCGCGCCATCGCAAAATCAGGCTGCCTTGCTCAGAGATCCAGCAGCGGACTTGCCGGTGCGGCGGTCCTGCTCGATCTCGAAGTTGATCTTCTGGCCCTCAACGAGGGTGGTCATGCCAGCGCGCTCGACGGCGGAGATGTGGACGAAAACGTCCGCGCCGCCATTGTCAGGCTGGATGAAGCCGTAGCCCTTGGTGGCGTTGAACCACTTGACCGTACCAGTTGCCATGTAAAATGCCCTTCGCATTTGCCTCGTTTGACCGGGCCAAAAACCCGGCCGGTGGTATCGAAATTTTGGAGACGTCAGCAAACGCGAAGATCGCGAGGCCCGATCGATCGGCCAAATTCAATGTGCCGCATATAATATGGTTCGGGAACGAAAACAAGATGGCGTTGCCGGCATGCACCGAGATAGCGTGCGACGGGCGCTCCAATCGCCTGGAAGCTGCCAGGCGTGCGTTGTGGAGGGAAGACACGCTCGCTGTTGTGGGAGAGGATCATGAGGAGAATTCTGCTTGCCGGCTGCCTGATGCTGGTGGCCGCCGAGGCACAGGCCGCCTCGCGCTACGACCCGACGCGCATGAGCTGCGATCGCGTGCAGGCGACGATCGCCAGGCAAGGCGCCGTCATCCTGCGCTACCAGTCGACGCGCGTGCCGGGGCTGCCGCTTTATGACCGCTATGTCCGGGACGAGCGCTTCTGCGACATGGGCGAGGTGAGGTCGAGGGCCTATGTGCCCAGCGCCGACACCAGGTCCTGCCCGGTCTATGTGTGCAAGCGGCCGGACTTCAACCGGCATTTCCGCCGGCGGCTCTTTCCTCATCGCTAGGGCTTGGCGCTCGGCAACTTTTCAAAACCCGAACGAAGCCTGCGCGACCGGCGGCGGACCGACGCGCACGCCTTCCATGGCCAGCATCTTCTCCTTGGTGGCGGAGCCGCCAGGCGCGGAGAAGCCGCCGATCTTGCCGCCCGCGGCAAGGATGCGGTGGCAGGGAATGACCAGCGGCACCGGATTGGCGCCGAGGGCGGCACCGGTTTCGCGCGCCAGGCCGGAATGGCCGGCGCGCTTGGCCAGTTCGCCATAGGTGGTGGTCTCGCCGAAGCCGAGCTTGCGCGCGGCGTCATAGATGGCGAGGCGGAAATCGTCGACGCCGTCGAGATCGACCGGCACGCCGGAGAAATCGACATCCTCCCCGGCCGCATAGGCCTTGATCGAAGCGATCAATTCGACCACCCATTTCGGCTGCTCGGTGGCTCTCGAAACACCGGCATTGCGAAACAGCCGGCGTTCGACCGCTTCGCGGCTGCGTTCGGGCAGGCAGAGCCGGATCAGGCCCTTTTCGCTCCAGGCAATGCCCATGAAGCCGATCACTGTTTCTAACACTGCGTGGCCGGCCGTGATCGGTGATGCGTTTTCCATGGTGCGCTCCTTTCCGCAAACTGCGAAAAACGGGTACATCTCCAGTACAGATAGGGAACAATATCGCAGTTTGCTCCGAGTCTCGCCACCCGAAACCTGCATATTGGCCCCGATTGCCCGGTTGGAATCGCTGGTGTAAGGACTTTTTAACAACCGACAATCGGACCTGCAGGGCTTGGCAGCGAAAATCATCCTCACCGTGATCGGCGTGCTCGTTGCCGCTGCCGGCCTCAGCGGCTGTACCTCGACCTCGCAGATGAAGGCCACGCCCGCGCTTGCGGCGGCTTCGACGCCGGCCGTCGAGGACGATACACCGACCGTTGCGCTTCCTGAGACGGTGGCCGTGCTGCCTGAGCCTTCGGGCCTCGCGCAGGTGCAGACGGCGGCGCTAGCCGGCGATGCCGTGGCATTGGTGACTTCTGGGGCGACGACGCCCGGCGCGCCGACGACGCCTGGCGCGCCATTGCCGCCGCCGGTGCAACCTGGCGCCGCGCTTCCGCCGCCGGCGCAACCCACCGCGTTTGCCGGTTCGACACCCGTCGCCGGCCAGTTCCTGCCGCCGCCGGTGCTGATGGCCGGCGCGTCGCCGACCGGCCCCGCTTCGCTCAAGCAGGCAGCCGTCTACAGGACCGCCGGCGTTGCCATGCCGGTCACCGGTCAGTCGGCTAAGGTGGCTCCCATGCCGGGCGTCCAGCAGGCCGCCTATGTGGTGCCGCAAAACCCGGCGCTGCTTGCCCAACCGGTCCAGCCCGAACAGCATGCCAGCGGCCCGCGCGCCGAGATCGAGCGGCTGATCGAGAAATATTCGGCGATCTACGAAGTGCCGGTCGACCTAGTGCGCCATGTCGTCAACCGGGAGAGCACGTTCAACCCGAAGGCCTACAATCACGGTCATTGGGGGCTGATGCAGATCAAGCATGCGACGGCGCGCGGCATGGGCTATGACGGGCCGGCGAGCGGGTTGTTCGACGCCGAGACCAATCTCAAATACGCGGTCAAATATCTGCGCGGCGCCTGGCTGGTCTCGGGCGGCAACGCCAAGCGCGCCGACACGCTCTATCAGACCGGCTATTATTACGACGCCAAGCGCAAGGGTCTGCTCGAGCAGACGGGCCTCGGCGTCGACCGCCGCCGCCTGCAGCCAGGCGCCTGAGCGTCCGGCCCGCTGCAATGCGCAGCGGGGAGCGTAGCTGTTTCGGGGCTGCGACATGCATGAGAAAAGTGGTCCGAGCCCGCCTGCGCCCAATGACATCCGCCTTCGCAAGCTTCTCGACGATGCGCTGATCGCTCCGCATTGGCCGGACGGGTTCATCATGCGCCCCTTCGAGCATAGGGATGCGCAGGCTCTGCATGCGCTCTTGGAAGAGGCGTTCGACGACGGCGGAGAGGGTCCGTTCGACGATTGGTTGGAGCGTATCTCGGGCGATGCCGAGTTTGATCCCGATCTCTGCTTCCTGGTCATCGACGGCAAGGGCTTGCTGGCCGGCGCCGCGCTTTGCTGGACGTCCGGCTTCGTCAAGGATCTTGCGGTCCACCCGGGCTCCAGAAAACGCGGCATCGGCGAGGCGCTGATGCGGCATGTCTTCCTCGCCTTTCGGGACAGGGGCGCGATCCATGTCGACCTCAAGACCAACACGGTCAGGCACGCCGCCGCCTTCAGGCTTTATGAGCGGCTCGGCATGATCCCCGTCGGCTGGGAAGGTTAATGATTTTCCACCGACCACCGGCATTGTGAACCGCTTCACATAGGATGACGTTAGGGCATGCTAATGCGTCGTCGTGCCGGGCGGCCGATCGGCGGATCGACGCGGGCAAGGCGTCGGAGGAGGCTGTGCCGGCATGCGTCAGCCACTCCAAGGCGGGCTCCGGGGCGGCGGGTTTCGGAGCCCGCCCGCTTTGGTTTGAAATCCGCCCTTCCATCCAGCCAGATTGCATTCTTGCGCTTCGGTCAGCGGCCGAGACGCCGCCAATTCATGCCGAATAACTGATGTTGGAACCCAAAGCGGTGCTCCGCATTCAAGTGCTGGGTGGGCATCTGATGGCTGTCGGCGCGCGCAGTCTCGGCCGCCAGCCTCCAAAGGGAGGTCCACCGCCATGAAGCTTCTTCACGCATTTCTTGCGCTTGCGGCCGGCGCGATGTTCGCCGCGGTCCCAGCTCATGCGGTCGACCTGTCGATCGTGTCGGGCGACACCGGCGACGGCATCAAGGTGCTGCGCGAGATACTCGACCGCTACGAGAAGCAGAGCGGCAACAAGGTCAGCATCGTCGTTATGCCGCCGTCGACGACCGACCAGTTCGGCCAGTATAAGCTGTGGCTCGCCGCCGGAAACACCGACATCGACGTCTACCAGACCGACGTGATCTGGGCGCCGCAGCTCGCCAGCCAGCTCGTCGACCTGACCGACGCGACCAAGGACATCGTGGCCAAGCACTTCCCCTCGATCATCCAGTCGCAGACCGTCAACGGCAAGCTGGTCGCGCTGCCGATCTACACCGACGCGCCGGCGCTCTACTACCGCAAGGATCTGCTCGACAAATACGGCGCCAAGGTGCCGACCACCTGGAAGGAGTTGGCCGACACCGCGAAGCTGGTGATGGACAAGGAACGGGCCGCTGGCAATAAGGACATGTGGGGCTTCGTCTTCCAGGGCAATGCTTATGAGGGGCTGACCTGCGACGCGCTCGAATGGGTGATGTCGAATGGCGGCGGCCAGATCATCGATCCGGACGGCACGGTCTCCGTCAATAATCCAAAGGCGGCGGCCGCGCTCGACATGGTCAAGGGCTGGATCGGCACCATCTCGCCGCCTGGCGTGCTCGCCTACCAGGAAGAGGAAGCGCGCGGTGTCTGGCAGACCGGCAACGCCGTCTTCATGCGCAACTGGCCCTATGCCTATGCGCTCGGCAACGGCGGCGATTCACCCATCAAGGGCAAGTTCGACGTAGCGCCGCTGCCGGCGGGCGAGGGCGAAGGCGCGCGGCCGGTCGCGACGCTGGGCGGCTGGAACCTCGCGGTCTCCAAATATTCGAAAAACCCGGACGCGGCGATCGACATGGTCAAGTTCATCGCTTCGCCCGAGATGCAGAAATACCGGACACTGAAAAGATCGACCCTGCCGACCATCCAGGCACTCTATGACGATGCCGACATCGCCAAGGAGCAGCCGATCGTCCCACGCTGGAAAGAAGTATTCCTCAACGCGGCGCCGCGGCCCTCGGCGACGGTCAAGGTCAAGTACAACGAGGCGTCGAGCCAGTTCTGGACCGCCGTGCACAAGACCCTGTCCGGCGAAGGCAGCGCCTCCGACAATCTCGCCGATCTCGAAGTGACGCTGACCAAGCTGAAAGGCAGCGGCTGGTGACCGCGGCGCCGGCAGAAGCCGGCTCGGGCGTCCGCGGCGGCAAGACGAAACGGGCGCCGGAAGCAGTCGCCACCCGGCGTACGCGCTCACGGCTGATGGCGCAGCGCGTGCGCTCGGCCTGGCTGTTCCTCACGCCGATGCTTGCGGTGCTTGCCGCCGTCGCCGGCTGGCCGCTGATCCGCACCGTCTATTTCAGCTTCACCGACGCCTCGCTGTCGGACCTCGACGCCCGCCAATGGGTGGGCTTCGCCAATTACTTCTCGATGCTCAGCATGCCGAGCGGCCGCACCATCTATGACGGGCTGCTCGTCGATCCGGTGTGGTGGCGCGCCGTCTGGAACACCGTGCGCTTCACGGCGGTCTCGGTCACCTGCGAGACGATCCTGGGCATGATCGTCGCGCTTGTGCTCAACGCCGAGTTCCGTGGACGCGGCATCGTCAGGGCGGCGATCCTCATTCCCTGGGCGATCCCGACGATCGTCTCGGCAAAGATGTGGCAATGGATGCTCAACGACCAGTTCGGCATCATCAATGTCGTGCTGCTGAACCTCGGCCTGATCCATGCCAAGATCGCCTGGACCGCCAGCGCCGACACGGCGATGGTCGCCGTGCTGATCGTCGACATCTGGAAGACGACGCCGTTCATGGCGCTGCTGATCCTTGCCGCACTGCAGATGCTGCCGCGCGAGATCGTCGAGGTGGCAAAACTCGACGGCGCCAATCCGTGGCAGATCTTCTGGCGGGTGACCCTGCCGCTGATCCGCCCGGCGGTGATGGTGGCGGTGATCTTCCGCGCGCTCGATGCGCTGCGCATCTTCGACCTGATCTATGTGCTGACGCCCAACAACGTGCGGACCAAGTCGATGTCGGTGTTCGCGCGCGAGAACCTGTTCGAGTTCGACAAGTTCGCCTATGGCTCGGCCGCCTCGACGCTGCTGTTCCTGATCCTCGCGCTGCTCACCATTTCCTACATCCGCATCGCCCGGATAAGCCTGGACGGAGGCCGCTGATGGCACTGCTAAAGCGCACAGCCTTCTATCTGCTGGTGGCGGTAATCATCTTCATCGCGGTCTTCCCGTTCTACTATGCGATTGCCACCAGCCTGAAATCGGGAACGGAGCTCTTCGAGGCTAGCCTCTGGCCGCATACGATCAGCCTCGCCAACTACAGGAACGTGTTCACCGAAGGCACCTTCCTGCGCAATCTCGTGAACTCGCTGGTCGTCTCGGGCGCCGTCGTGCTGATCTCGCTGCTGCTCGGTGTCACTGCCGCCTATTCGCTGGCGCGCATTCGCTTTCGCGGCCGCTCGGCGCTGATGCTCGGCATCCTGTCGGTCTCGATGTTCCCGCAGGTGGCGGTGCTGGCCGGCCTGTTCGAGATGATCCGCTGGGCCGGCCTCTACAATTCGCTGATCGCGCTGATCTTCTCCTACATGATCTTCACCCTGCCGTTCACCGTCTGGGTGCTCACCACCTTCGTGCGCGACCTGCCGGTCGAGATCGAGGAAGCGGCGATCCTGGACGGCGCGACGCCCTGGATCATCATCACCCGCGTCTTCCTGCCGCTGATGTGGCCGGCCTTGGCGACGACGGGCATGCTCGCCTTCATCGGCGCCTGGAACGAGTTCCTGTTCGCGCTGACTTTCACTTCCAACAACGCGCAGCGCACCGTACCGGTGGCGATCGCGCTGCTTTCCGGCACCTCGCAGTTCGAGATCCCCTGGGGCAACATCATGGCCGCATCGGTGATCGTCACCGTGCCGCTGGTGGTGCTGGTGCTGATCTTCCAGCGCAAGATCGTCTCCGGTCTCACCGCCGGCGGCGTCAAGGGATAGGCGCAACAGAAAAGAAAGTGGCGGCGGCGGGCGCCAGAATGTCGGATGCAGCCGGCGCGACACGTCCTTCGGCCATAGTGCAACCCGCGCCGGGACGCCGGCGCGACGGCCAAGGAGAAAGCCATGATCACCTTTCCCAACGAATCCGCCAAATACCGCGCCGCCCGCGAGAAGCTCTTGCAAAAGGAAATCGAGCTGCGCCGCGCCATGGAAGCCGTGGCTGCGGCGAGGCGCGCGCTGCCGCCGGGCGGGCTGGTGTCGCGGGATTACGTCTTCGACGGGCTGGACGGCGAGGGCAGGGCGACGCGGGTCAGCCTGTCCGACCTGTTCCAGCCGGGCAAGGATACGCTGATCCTCTACCAGATGATGTTCCCGCGCCATCCGCAGGAAACGCGCGCGGTGGCGGCGAGCGGCGAGACGGCGAAGCTTGGCCGAGCGGACCAGCCATGCCCGTCCTGCACCGCGCTGCTCGACCAGTTCGACGGCGCGATCGGCCATCTTGAGGCGGCGGGCTTCAACTTCTCCGTGGTGGCCAAGACGGCGCTCGACAATCTGACGGCGCTCGCCCGCGACCGCGGCTGGAAGAACATGCGGCTCGTCTCCTCGGCCGGCAACAGCTTCAAGCGCGACTACAATTCCGAGACCAGCGACGGCGCGCAGATACCGCTGCTTTCGGTGTTCCACCGCAACAGTGACGGCATCCGCCATTTCTGGTCGTCGGAGCTTGGTTTCGCGCCGGCGGAGCCCGGCCAGGATCCGCGCGCCATCGGCACCTGCGAGATCCTGTGGAACCTGATGGATTTCACCCCGGAAGGCCGCCCAGACTGGCATGAGCAGCTGCAATATTCCGAACGCGCCGCCTAAGCATCCTGCCACTGACGGCAAGGGCGGGCGGTTCCGGCGGCCGGTCTTTCCAGGCAACCCCGACGCCGGTGCCGCGTTTGGGATGGCAGAGGGGCTGTTCCGGATCGGAGACTTCAGATGAGAACGCTTCTGCCCCTGGCCGCGATCGCGCTGCTTGCCGGCGCGCCGGCCGCCCTTGCCCAGTCGGACGACACCAGCCCGGACGCGGTCGGCCCGATGGTGACCGAGAACAAGGTCGACACCCAGACCTTCGCCGCCACCGTGCCCAACGCCAACGAATTCGAGATCCAGTCGAGCAAGCTGGCCGAGCAGAAGTCGGCGTCGGCCGACGTCAAGGCTTTCGCCGGCCAGATAATTGCCGACCACGCCAAGATCGGCGAGGATTTCAAGGCGGCGATGAGCCAGGGCCAGACGACCTCATCGATCAAGCCCTCCGATCCCGCGCTGCAGCCCAGGGAGCAGCAGATGCTCGGCGAATTGAAGAGCGCCAGCGGCAAGGATTTCGACCGGAAATACATCAAGATGCAGACCGACGCGCACAAGGATACGGTCGCGTTGTTCAGCACCTATGCGAAGTCGGGCGACGACCCGGCGATGAAGGAATTCGCCAAGAAGACGCTGCCGGTGCTGAAGATGCACGAGAAGCGTGTGAAGGAGCTGGCGGTGGCGCATCAGGGGTGAGGGGCAAATCCTTGCCTTCTCCCACAAGGGGAGAAGGGAAGGCGCCTTCACCCAAAATACTCCTGCAGCGGCCGAACCTCCAGGTTCCCCGCCCTCAGCGCAGCAATCGCCTCCGCCACCGCCGCCGCCCCCGAAAGCGTCGTGTAATACGGCACCTTTTGCATCAGTGTGGCTCTGCGCAGCGACTTCGAGTCCGACACCGCTTTCTGGCCGTCGGTGGTGTTGAAAACGATCTGGACCTGGCGGTTGCGGATGGCGTCCTCGATGTGGGGGCGGCCTTCGAGCACCTTGTTGATCTTTTCCGCCGTCACGCCGTTCTCGGCGAGGAAGCGAGCGGTGCCGGACGTGGCGAGGACCTTGAAGCCCTGGCCGGCGAGGCGTTTTACCGCCGGCAGGATGCCCTTCTTGTCCTCGTCGCGCACCGAGACGAACAGCGTGCCGGAACGGGGGAGATCGACACCGGCGCCCAGCTGGCTCTTGGCGAAGGCCAGCGCGAAGTCGCGGTCGAGGCCCATCACCTCGCCGGTGGAACGCATTTCCGGCCCGAGCAGGATGTCGACGCCGGGGAAGCGGGCGAAGGGGAAGACGGCTTCCTTGACCGCGATGTGGCCCGGACTGCGCGGATCGGGCATGGCGCCGTAATGGGCGAAGGCGTTCTCCAGCGTCTCGCCGGCCATGATGCGGGCCGCGATCTTGGCGATCGGGCGGCCGATGGTCTTGGCGACGAAGGGCACGGTGCGCGACGCGCGAGGGTTGACCTCCAGCACATAGACCGTGCCGTCCTTGATCGCGTATTGCACGTTCATCAGGCCGCCGACATTGAGCGCGCGAGCCAAGCTTGCTGTCTGCCGTTCCAGCTCGTCGACGAGGTCGGGGTGGAGCGAATGCACCGGCAGCGAGCAGGCGCTGTCGCCCGAATGGATGCCGGCCTCCTCGATATGCTCCAGGATGCCGGAGACGAAGGTCTCCTTGCCGTCGCACAGGCAGTCGACGTCGACCTCGGTGGCGCCGGTCAGATAGGTGTCGAACAGAAGCGGATTCTTGCCGAGCAGCGTGTTGATCTGGCCGGTCTTGTCGGCGGGGTATTTCTGCTTGATGTCCTCCGGCACCAGGCCGGGCACGGTGTCGAGCAGATAGGTCTGCAGCATGCCTTCGTTGTAGATGATCTGCATGGCGCGGCCGCCGAGCACATAGGATGGGCGCACCACCAGCGGGAAGCCGAGCTCGGCGGCGACGAGGCGGGCCTGCTCGACCGAATAGGCGATGCCGTTCTTCGGCTGGGTGAGGCCGAGCTTGTGCAAGAGCTTCTGGAAGCGGTCGCGGTCCTCGGCTAGGTCGATCATGTCGGGCGAGGTGCCGAGGATCGGGATGCCGGCCTTCTCCAAGGCGTCGGCGAGCTTCAGCGGCGTCTGGCCGCCGAACTGGACGATGACGCCGACGAGCTCGCCCGACGCCTGCTCGGCGCGCAGGATCTCCAGCACGTCCTCCGGCGTCAGCGGATCGAAATAGAGACGGTCGGAGGTGTCGTAGTCGGTCGAGACGGTCTCCGGGTTGCAGTTGACCATGATCGCCTCGAAGCCGGCGTCACGCAGCGCAAAGGCGGCATGGCAGCAGCAATAGTCGAACTCGATGCCCTGGCCGATGCGGTTGGGGCCGCCGCCGAGAATGACGACCTTCTTGCGCGACGACACCCGCGCCTCGTTGGCGAGCTCGCCGGCAAACGGCGTCTCGTAGGTCGAGTACATATAGGCGGTCGGCGAGGCGAACTCGGCGGCGCAGGTGTCGATGCGCTTATAAACCGGATGAACGCCGAGCTTTTCGCGAATGTTCTGAATCACTTCCGCGTCGGTCTTCGTCAGCGAGGCGAGGCGAGCGTCGGAGAAACCCATCGCCTTCAGCATGCGCAGATTGGCGGCGTCCCGCGGCAAGCCATGCTCGCGGATACGCTCTTCCATGGCGATGATGCCGGCGATCTGCTCGAGGAACCACGGGTCGATTTTGCACATGGCGTGCACGTCCTCGAGCGAGGTGCCCATGCGGATCGCCTGCGCCACCATGCGCAGCCGGTCTGGCGTCGGCGTGCCCAGCGCGGCGCGGATGGCGTTGCGGTCGTCGGCGCCGTCGGCGGAGCCGAGGCCGGGGATCTCGATCTCGTCGAGGCCGGTGAGGCCGGTTTCCAGTCCCCGCAGCGCCTTCTGCAGCGATTCCTGGAAGCTGCGGCCGATGGCCATCACCTCGCCCACCGACTTCATGGCGGTGGTCAGCACCGGCTCGGCGCCGGGGAATTTCTCGAAGGCGAAGCGCGGGATCTTCGTCACCACATAGTCGATCGACGGTTCGAAGGAAGCCGGCGTCGCGCCGCCGGTGATGTCGTTCTCCAACTCGTCCAGCGTGTAGCCGACGGCGAGTTTTGCCGCGACCTTGGCGATCGGGAAGCCGGTCGCCTTCGAGGCAAGGGCGGAGGAGCGCGAGACGCGGGGGTTCATCTCGATCACCACCAGGCGGCCGTCGGCCGGGTTGACGGCGAACTGCACGTTGGAGCCGCCGGTCTCGACGCCGATCTCGCGCAGCACCGCGATCGAGGCGTTGCGCATCATCTGATATTCTTTGTCGGTGAGCGTCAGGGCAGGGGCCACGGTGATGGAATCGCCGGTGTGCACGCCCATCGGATCGAGGTTCTCGATCGAGCAGATGATGATGCAGTTGTCCGCCTTGTCGCGGACGACCTCCATCTCATACTCCTTCCAGCCGAGCACGCTCTCCTCGATCAGCACCTCGGTGGTGGGCGAGGCGTCGAGGCCGGACTGCACGATGTCGTAGAATTCGGCGCGGTTGTAGGCGATGCCGCCGCCGGTGCCGCCCATGGTGAAGGAGGGGCGGATGATCGCCGGCAGGCCGACATGGTCGAGCGCCTGGGCGGCGATCGCCATGGCGTGGCTGATATAGCGCTGCTTGCGGTCGCCTTCGCCGAGGTTCCAGCGCGTCTCCAGCGCGTCGAGCGCGGCGTCGAGGTTTTCGGGGTGCTCCGCCTTCAGCGCGGCGCGCTCGGCCTCGTGGATCTTGCGGTCGGCGTCCTTGACCTCGGTAGCGTTGGCCAGCATCGAGCGCGGCGTCTCCAGGCCGATCTTGCTCATCGCCTGGCGGAACAGCGCGCGGTCCTCGGCCTTGTCGATGGCCGCGGCGTCGGCGCCGATCATCTCTACTTGATAGCGGTCGAGCACGCCCATGCGGCGCAGCGACAGCGCCGTGTTCAGCGCCGTCTGGCCGCCCATGGTTGGCAGAAGCGCATCGGGGCGCTCCTTGGCGATGATCTTGGCCACCACTTCGGGCGTGATCGGCTCGATATAGGTGGCGTCGGCCAGCTCCGGGTCGGTCATGATGGTAGCCGGATTGGAGTTGACCAGGATGACGCGGAACCCTTCCTCTTTCAGCGCCTTGCAGGCCTGGGTGCCGGAATAGTCGAATTCGCATGCCTGGCCGATAACGATGGGGCCGGCCCCGATGATCAGGATCGACTTGATGTCGGTGCGTCTTGGCATAGGCAGTTGGTTCCGTTCGGCGAGCGGCTTGCACGAAAAACCGGGCGGGGGGAGGACCCGGCCGGTTGTGCTTGCGATTCTGGTATCAGGCTAGGAGGGCCTTATAGGGAAGAGTTTTGGCGGATGTAACCCCGAAAATGAGAGGAGCAGGGGAGTAAGGGAATAGAGGGGAGTAAGGGAATAGGGCAGTAGGGCAGTAGGGCAGTAGGGCAGTAGCCATTCTTTCCCTACTCCCTTACTCCCCTATTTCCTTACTCCCCTAATGCCAGCGCGTCGGTGATCTCGAACCGCTCGGAAACGCCGACGCGGATCATGTTCAAGCTGCCTTCGCGCGTGTAGCGGAATTTATCCGGCGAGTCCGAACCGGCGGGCATGCCGCCATGGAAGTTGATGACGCGCGTGCCGCCGTCGGGCCAGGTTACGGTCACGGCGCTGTCGCCATCCGTACGCGCGACGCTCACCTCGCAACGGGTCATCGGCTGGCCGATGCGGCGCGCGCAGGGAATGCCGCCGGCGGCATCGGGGGCAGGAGTGTCGGATTCTTCGGCTGACGACGCCGAGGCCGCGAAGGCGAGACGATAGGCGTCCTGCATGGCGGTCACGCTGATGTCGGCCGCGGATGGCGGCTCGGCCGGCTCGCTGCCGCCCAGGCGCGACGCGATGTCCGGCTGCTCCTCGGAGGGCTGAGGCGCGGCGGCCTCAGTCGCCGGGACGGCGGCATCTTCCGGCGCAGGGGCCGGGTTGTTGGGGCTGAGATAGCGGGCGGGCGCCCATCCGGTGATGTGCGCGTCCTGCGTATCCTCGACCTTGCACCAGGGATAGTTGCTGACGAGCTTGCAGCCGTAGTTCTTCACGGCCGCGCCGTTCGGCAGGCGCGCCTCCACCTTTCCGCCCGGGGAAGCGGTGGCGCGGATGTTGAGGAGATCGTCGGGCGCGAGGCCGCCGACGATCGAAATGATCGCCGCCGGCGCCTCCTCAGCCAAAGCCGGCATGGCGGCCAGCAGCAAAGGAGCGGCGATCAGCAATGTCGATCGGAGCGTGACTTTGCGCTTCATTCTTCGGCCACGGGCAATGCAATTGTCAGGCGCGACCAGAATCGGCGCGCCCACCTCAAGCCACGGCGTTTTTAGGGGAGGTTGCCGTCGCATGTCATCTCCAAAATGGACGCGTCGGCCTGGCCGCTCGGTTGGGTGAGAGCTTCGCTTAGGCCAGCACGTTGCCATGGATGTCGGCGAGAACGGCAATGCGCATCAGGCGTCGATTTCGGTGTCGGCGGCGCCGACTGCGGGAAGTGCCTTGTCCTCGCCGGCAGCCGCGATCACGCTGTCGAGCAGGCCGGGGAAGCGTCTGTCGAGGTCGTCGCGGCGCAGCGTGATCAGCCGGCTGGTGCCGACCGCTTCGGTGCGGGTCACGCCCGCCTCGCGCAGCTTGGCGAGGTGGTAGCTGAGGTTGGTCTTGGAGGCGAGGTCGAGGAACTTGCCGCAGTTCATCGGCACGCCTTCCTTGCTGGCGAGATAGCGTACGATGGCAAGCCTGGTCGGGTCGCCGAGCACGGCAAGCACGATCGGCAGGCTGATCTGATCGGCGGTCGGGTGGGGCAAGGTCATGTCGCAGAATTAAGCACAAACTGAAACAACTTCAACGCGTCTCCTCCTCCTGCCGGTTTGCACGGTCTTTCGGTTTTTTGTTGGTCCTGACACAGGGCTGTCAGCAGGGGTCGGTTATTTTCCCCTGGCTCGGTTGACATCATGCCCGTTTATGTCCAATTGTTCAATAACTTTTGAACTAAGGACATCCCCATGGACAAGCGGATCTATTGGCTGGCGCTCGGATCGTTCGCGATCTCGACCGAAGGCTTCGTCATCTCCAGCCTTCTTCCCGATATCGCCGCGGATGCCGGCATTTCCGTTCCGATCGCCGGATCGCTGATCACCGCCTTCGCGCTCGCCTATGCGATCGGCGCGCCGATCCTGGCGACGCTGACAGGCGAGTGGGACCGGCGGCGCGTCATCCTGTGGACGCTGGTCTTCTTCGTCATCGGCAATCTGGTCGCGGCGGTGAGCTCGTCCTTCGAATTGCTGCTGATCGCGCGCATCGTCATGGCGCTCTCGTCCGGCCTGTTCGCGGCGACCGCGCAAGGTACGGCCGTGGCGCTGGTCGACGACCATCACCGGGCGCGTGCGATTGCCGTCGTCGTCGGTGGCACCACGGTGGCGGTCGCGGTCGGCGCGCCGCTCGGGGCGCTGGTGGCGGCGATCGCCGGCTGGCGCGGCACATTCTTCGCCATCGCCGGACTCGGCGCTCTTGCCGGCGCGATCCTGTGGTGGCGGCTGCCGCGCGGCATCATCGGCACCAGGCTGCCGCTGAAACGCCGGCTGGCGGCCGCGGTCCGTCCCGGCGTGTTGCCGATCCTGGTGACCACCGTGCTGGCGCTGGTCGGCGCCTTCACCGTCTTTGCCTTCATCGCGCCTCTCGCCATCGAGGGCGGCGGTCTCAGCCCGCTTGCATTGCCCGGCATGCTGCTCGCCTTCGGCATCGGCGCAGTCATCGGCAACATTGCCGGCGGCCAGGCCGCCGACCGTTTCGGCGCGCCGCGCACCGTCTGCTGGTCGCTGGCGCTTTCCGCGGCGATGCTCGTCACCTTCTCGCTGATCCCGACCTTCCTGCCGCATTCGATCGCCGGGCCGGCGCTGATGGGCATGATGGTGCCGTGGGGCATCGTCGGCTGGGCCTTTCCGCCGGCGCAGGCGAGCCGCATCATCAAAATAGCGCCCGACGCCGCCCCGATCGTACTCTCGCTCAATGCCTCGGCGCTCTATTTCGGCGTCGCGCTGGGCGCCGTGGTCGGCGGTGCTGTGCTGCGCTTCGGCGCGCCGGCCGATCTCGGCCTGATCGCGGCGATGTTCCCGATCATGGGATTGGGCGTCGTGCTCGCCGGCCGCGCGTTCGCCCGTCCGGTCGCCATGCCGGCAGAATAGGCTCGGCCAAAACGCTAGAGCGGTTCACCGTTTCACGGAAACGCTGAACCGCTCTAACTCTTCGTTTTTACGCAATTCCGGGCGGAAAACCGATCACACTTTTCCTGGAATTGCTCTAAGAACTCACCGACGGCCGCTTCTTCAGATGGAAGGAGCGGCCGCTGCCAACTCGAGATCCAGCGCGGCCACTTCGTCCAGCGTTGCGCGCAGCTTCGCGGCCCGTTCCGCGCCGACCATATCCTCGAATTGCCGCTGGGCGGCGCTCCACAGCTTGATCGCCTCGTCGAGCTTGGTCTGGCCCTGCGGCGTCAGCCGCACGCGCTTGATGCGGCGGTCGTCCTTGTCGGCAAAAGTCTCGACATAGCCATCGCGGATCAGCGGCTTCAGCGTGTGGCCAAGCGCCGACAGATCCATGATCAGCTCTTCGGCAATAGCGCCCATCGCCGGCTCGCCGCCGGCATGGATCTGGAAGAGCAGGCCAAACTGCGTTCCCTTCAGTCCCGAAGGCGCCAGCGCGTCATCGTAGAAGCGGCCGAGCCTGCGGGCGGCGCGCCGCAAGGTGGCGTTGTTGCAACGGCTGAATCCGGGCTGCTGAGCTTCGGTCATGTCCACTCCTTGCCGGCGCGAAGGTGCGCCGACCTGCCGCAAAAATAGTTTTCGCGACCGCCGTTGACAAGATAGTGGCATATACCTACTTCCGTAAAAGTGGCATATGCCACTAATTGGATGCAGGCTCGGCGGCTGAGGTGTCCATCGACGCCGAACATGAGCGAACAGGACGAAAGGAATGACGATGAGCAAGAGCGAAAACAAGGGCACGGCCGTGATCACCGGCGCCTCCTCGGGCATCGGCGCGGTCTATGCCGATAGGCTGGCTGGGCAGGGCTACGATCTGGTGCTGGTGGCACGGCGCGCCGACCGGCTGCAGGAAGTGGCGGACCGGCTGGCTTATGCCTATGGCCGCAAGGTCAGGACGATCGTAGCCGATCTCTCCGCAGACGCCGATCTGCGCCGGGTCGAGCAGGCGATCAGCGCGGACGAGAGCGTGACGCTGCTGATCAACAATGCCGGCATGGGCGGCATCGAGACGGTGGCGACAGCCGATGCCGACGCGGCCGAGCGCATGATCAAGGTCAATGTCGTGGCGCTGACCAGGCTGACGCGCGCGGTGCTGCCGGGGCTGCTTGCGCGCAACCGCGGCGCCATCGTCAACATCGCCTCGGTCGTCGCCTATGGCATCGCCGTCGGCGGCATCTACAGCGGCACCAAGGCCTATGTCGTCAACTTCACCGAAGCGCTGCAGAAGGAGGTCGCCGGCACCAATGTGCGGGCGCAGGTCGTCCTGCCCGGGCCGATCCGCACCGAATTCTGGGACGTCTCCGGGATCAGCCTCGACCGGATCAATCAGGACTGGGTGATGAGCGCCGACGACCTGGTCGATGCGGCGCTTGCCGGGTTCGCCCAGGGCGAAACCGTTACCGCGCCGGGGCTGGCCGATCCGGCCGGGTTGGACACCTATCTCGGCGCGCGGGACCAGTTCTACGGCAGCCTGTTCGCCGGCAAGCCGGCGGCGCGTTACGCCGTATAGTCTCTCTCAGGCTGGCCGCCACATCTGCAGGATCGAGGCGGCCAGCAAAAGGCCAAGCACGATGTTGAGCGCGCGCCATTGTCGCTCGGTCTTGAGCAGGTGCGCCAGCAGCGTGCCGGCCATGCACCACAGCGACAGCGAGAAAGCCGCTGCAAGGCCGAACACGGCGCCCAGCAACAGCGCGAGCTGCAAGGGGCCCTCGGCGAGCGCCGCGAATGATGCGGCCGCGCCCAGTCCCATCGCCCAGCCTTTCGGGTTCATCCACTGGATGCCGGCGCCGCCGAAGAAGCTGTTCGGCTTGGCCAACTTCACGTCGAGATTGGGCGGGCCGCTGCGGCCGATCCTTATCGCCAGCCAGATCAGATAGAGCGAACCGGCGATCTTCATGGCGAGCTGGAGGGAAGGGACGGCGGCAGCAGCCCCGGCGAGGCCGGCAGCACCCGCCGCCGCAACCGAGGCGAGGCCGGCGGCGCTGCCGGCCATCAGCGGCACGGAACGGCGAAAGCCGAACTGCGCGCCGGATGCGGTCGACAACGTCGTAGCGATGCCGGGCGTCGAGGTCGAAATCAGCGCGAACAGGACAAGAGGGGTAATGGTTTCGGACATACAGCTTTCCCGGTCGAAGAAGCCGTATGCTAGGCGCTCTGTGCTATCAGTAAATGCAATGTTTGATATGGTATCCATTAGCAGTTATAATGAATAATGATCCGCGATCTCGATACCACGCTTGTCCGCACCTTCGTCACTGCAGCCGAAAAAGCGAGCATGACGGGCGCTGCAAATGCGCTCAATCTGACGCAAGGCGCCGTCAGTCAGCAGATCAAGCGACTGGAGGAGGTGCTTGGCCAGACGCTGTTCGAACGCGACCGGCGCGGTCTGAAGCTGACGCGCTCGGGCGAACGGCTGCTCGACAAGGGCCGGCGTCTGCTGCAGCTCAATGACGAGATCATCGCCGAAATGGGCGGCAAGGCGGTCTCCGGCCAGGTGCGGATCGGCGTGCCCTACGACCTCGTCGGCACGTTGCTTCAACCTGTACTCAAGACCTACAGCGAGGCCTGTCCGCAAGTGGAGATCTCGCTGGCCTGCGCCTCCTCGCCGGAGCTCGCGGCGGCGCTGGCGGCAGGGACGATCGATCTCGCCGTCATCGAGGAGCGGGCCGGTCCAACGGCTGGCGAATGCCTGCTGGTCGACCGCCTGGTCTGGGTCGGCGCGAGAGGCGGCTCGGCGCGCCTGAAGCGACCCTTGCCGGTCTCGATGGTCGCCGACACCTGCGCCTTTCGGCCGGCGGTGCTGGCCGCGCTCGGCTCCCATGGCCTCGATTGGCGCACAGTGTTCGAGAACGGCAACATCGACGCCACGACGGCGACGGTACGCTCGGACCTGGCAGTGACGACATGGCTTGCCTCGACAGTTCCCGCGGACCTCGACATCCTGTCTGATGCCGACCTGCCGGCGCTGCCGAATTTCGCCATCAACCTGCATCTGCCGAAACATGGCATCGAGCCCGCCGCGCGAGAGTTTGCGCGGCATATCAGGGAAGGGCTGGCGCGGCGGCCGGTTGCGGCTTGAGCCCTGGAAGAACTTGGGTTCCTTTCCTCCGGAGGGAGAGGAAAGGTGCCGGGCCGTCCCGTCACTTCCAGTTCTTGCGCCGTTCGAGCTCGGCCTTCGAAGGCTCCTGCTGAGCAAACGACCCTATGCGGACCTCGCCGCCACGCTCATAGGTCGCCATGATGACGCCGGTACTGGAAGTCTGCGACCTGATGAGCTTGAAGGCGGCCGGCATCGCGTCCTCGCCGAACAGCCGCTTGCCCTTGCCCAGCAACAGCGGGAAGATCATCAGCCGGATCTCGTCGATCAGCCCGTTGGCGAGCAGGGTCTGGATCAGATTGCCCGATCCCTGGATAAGCAGGTCAGGTCCGTCTTCCTGTTTGAGTTCCTTAAGCCTTGCGACCACATCCGGCCCAAGCGACTGGGTGTTCTGCCAGGTGAGCGACTCTGGCCGATGTGTGGCTACATATTTGGTCGCAGGGTTGAAGGCATCCGCGATCGGATCCTTCTGATACGGCCAGTATGCGGCGAAGATGTCGTAGGTTCTGCGGCCGAGCAGCAGGGCGAAGGGCTTGGACAACAGCTCGTCTATTGCCGCGCCCGCAACCTCGTCGAAATAATGGAACGTCCAGCCACCGAATTGAAAGCCGCCGACCGGATCCTCTTCCGGCCCGCCTGGGGCCTGCATGACACCGTCGAGGCTGACGAAGGTGGCGGCGATGATCTTGCGCATCTGTTTTCTCCTCTCGTGATCCGCGCCGTCGCGGGCGGATTTCAGGCTAGAGCAGCTCAGCTTCCACAGAAGCGCTGAGCTGCTCAAATGTTTGTCTTTACGCAATTCCGGACGGAAAACCGCTACGCACTTTTCCTGGAATTGCTCTAAGGACGAACGACAAGACTGGTTTTCGACAAGGCCTTGCAAAATTTAACGCTTGCGCCCGGCGCGGATGGCGCGGGACGAGAACCAGACGTCGCCGAAGACGGCAGTGGCGGTGCGGTCGGGCGCCTTGTCTTCACTCAGCCAAATCGAGCGCGTGCGCGCGGCGCGCTCGCGGGTCGGCACTTTTGCCCCTGGTCCGGCGACCCAGGCGCCGACGCAGGGGATGAACCAGGAGCCCATGAACGGCTGGCAGGCAAAGCCTCTCTCCATGCGCGTGACGATCACCGCCAAGCCGATGCGCTCGGCGGGACGCCAGGGGAAGATCATGCGGCCGCCGGGTTTGAGCACCCTCAACCATGCCGGCGGAGGGGCGGCGACACCGGCATTGACATAGATGATGTCGGACGGCGGTAGCAGGCTGGCGACCGCGTTGCCGTGGATGACTTTCACATTGCCGTAAGCTGCAAGATTCTGGCTTGCTCGCTCCGCGAGATCGGCCTCGATCTCGAAGGCGGTGACGCTGCCGCCAGGCTCGACCAGCTTCGCCAGCAGCGCGGTGTAGTAGCCGGTGCCGGCGCCGATATGGGTGACGGCTTCGCCGGGCCTCGGTTCGACCTTGCCGATCCACATGGCGTGCAGGACCGGCTCGCCGTTGTTGATGCCCTTTTCGGCATCGAGCACCACAAGCACGTTCTGGTAGATGTAGCTTGGATCGGCGGTCGGCGTTTTGAACCCGCCGTCGCCGGCAAAGACGGTCCACGGTCCAGGCCCGAGAAAGGCCTCGCGCGGCACCGAGGCGAACACCTCCTCGATGCGGGGATCGGCGGAGCGTGCATGCGCGGCCATCAGCTTGGCGTAGAATTTTCGGGCGTCGTCCGATCCGGTCATGCTTCCAGAAGATAGCGCGGCCGGCTCGGATGTCGCGGTTCCATCTCAGCCGGCGATGGTGTCGTAAAGCAGCTTGAAGTTGAGCGCCAGGATGATTGCTGCGACCACCCAGGCGAGCGCTGCGACGCTGCGCGGGATGGCGAAATTGCCCATTTTCTTCTTGTCCGACACGAACTGCACCAAAGGCACCACGGCGAAGGGCAACTGCATCGACAGGATGACCTGGCTGAAGACCAGGAGTTGGGCCGTGCCCTTTTCGCCGTAGAGCGCGGTCACGATCACGACGGGGACGATGGCGGCGCCGCGCGTCAACAAGCGACGCGCCCACTGCGGGATGCGCAGGCGCAGGAAGCCTTCCATGACGATCTGGCCCGCGAGCGTCGCGGTGACCGTCGAGTTGAGGCCGGAGGCGAGCAGCGCGACGGCGAACAGGATCGAGGCGATGCTCAAGCCCAGCAATGGCGACAGGAGCTCGAAGGCCTGGCCGATTTCGGCGACATCCTGGTGGCCGGTGCCGTGGAAAGCCACGGCTGCAACGATCAGGATGGAGGCGTTGACGAACAGCGCCAGGATCAGCGCGATCGTCGAATCCGTGGTCGCCCACTTGATGGCGTCGCGCTTGCCCGCGTCGGTACGGTCATAGGCTCGGGTCTGCACGATCGAAGAGTGCAGGTAGAGATTGTGCGGCATCACCGTGGCGCCGATGATGCCGATTGCAATGTAGAGCATCGCCGGGTTGGTGACGATCTCGGACGACGGCACGAACATCGAATGCAGGATGGTGGCGGCAGGCGGCGCGGCGACGAAGATCTGGACGGCAAAGCAGCCAAAGATGACGATCAGCAGCGCGACGACGAAAGCCTCGAGATAACGGAAGCCCCTGTTCATCAGCAGCAGCACGAGGAAGGCGTCGAGCGCGGTGATGAGGGCGCCGCCGATCAGCGGGATGCCGAACAGAAGCTGCAGCGCGATTGCCGTGCCGATCACCTCGGCGAGGTCGCAGGCGATAATCGCCAGCTCGCAGGCGACCCAGAGCAGGAAATTGACAGGGTGCGGATAATAGGCGCGGCAGGCCTGCGCGAGGTCGCGGCCGGTGGCGATGCCGAGGCGGGCGGCCAGTGCCTGCAAGAGGATCGCCATCAGGTTCGACAGCATGATGACGAACAGCAGCGTGTAGCCGAATTGGGCGCCGCCGGCGAGATCGGTCGCCCAATTGCCGGGGTCCATATAGCCGACCGACACCATGTAGCCTGGGCCCATGAAGGCGAACAGGCGGCGGAACCAGACGCCGGTCCGCGGCACCGCGATCGTGGCGTTGACCTCGCGCAGACTGGGCTGCTCGTCGTTGGGCCTGTCGAAACGCCATGCGGAACGGGATACTGCTGCTACTTCGGCGTCGGACATGAGGGTTCCATTGGAACGGATCAATCGTGCTCCTTATCTATGCCATGGCTCAACATTATGCAATATGCTATGTTTCATCGTTTGTGCTTTTGCATCGACGATGCCGAGGGCCCGGTTGCATGTGAGCGGAAATGCAAATAAACGGCCGGACCACCAGGGTTCGTGTTATGAATGCGATCCCGATTCAGGCTTCGGCCAGCCAGGAAGGAGCGCGTATTGGCGCTGAGGAACAGACCGGTTCGACGCGAAAAGCCGCTTCCCGATGCCGAGATCCATTCGGAAGGGTTCCGGCAAACGCGCGAGGCGCGCCGCAGCGCGCTCGTCGAGGACTATGTCGAACTGATCGCCGACCTTATCGAGGACGGCAACGAGGCTCGTCAGGTCGATATCGCGGCCAGGCTTGGCGTCGCCCAGCCGACGGTCGCGAAGATGCTGACCAGGCTATGCGCCGACGGGCTAGTTTCCAGAAAGCCCTACCGCGGCGTGTTCCTCACCGAATCCGGCCGCAAGGTGGCGGAGGAGAGCCGCATCCGTCACCAGACGGTCGAAGCCTTCCTGCGCTCGCTTGGCGTCAGCGCCGAGACCGCGCGGATCGACGCCGAGGGCATCGAGCACCATGTCAGCGCCGAGACACTGGAAGCCTTTCGCAGGGCGATGACTGCCGCCCGCTGAGCCCAGTGCCCGGAGACACGGATCGGTTGCGGAGCGCGACGGTGCAGCGCCGCCGGCGCGAAAAATGCTGTGACTTGGGGTATGCGTTGCGATAATTGTCAGAAGGGGCGGTCGGCGGACCAATCCTTCCAGGACATCTGCATTGCGAGGAGTTGCCATGCTTTGGAGAGGCCGTCGTCAGAGCGACAATATCGAGGACGAGCGCAGCGATAGTGGCGGCGGACTCGGTGGCGGATTGGGTGGCAGCCCTGGTCAGTTCCGCATTCCGATCGGCGGACGGGCCGGCGGCGGCTCGAGCATCATCCTGGTCATCCTCGTCGTTCTCGCCGGATGGTATTTCGGCTTCGACCCGTCGCAGATTCTAGGTGACGGCAGCGGTGGCCAGATCACCGACAACAGCGGCTCGCAGGACAGCACCGGGGCGCCTGCTTCCGACGAGATGAAGCAGTTCGTGGCGACCGTGCTTGCGGAGACCGAGGACACCTGGACCGGCATCTTCAAGGCCAACGGTCTCACCTACGAGGACCCCAAGCTGGTGCTGTTCAGCGGCCAGATCCGCTCGGCCTGCGGCTTTGCCTCCTCCGCGGCGGGACCGTTCTATTGTCCGGGCGACCACAAGGTCTATCTCGACATGACCTTCTTCCAGCAGCTCGACCAGCAGTTCGGCGCTTCGGGCGAGTTCGCGCGGGCCTATGTGGTCGCGCATGAGGTCGGCCATCATGTGCAGAACCTCACCGGCATCATGCAGAAGTTCAACCAGATGCGGCAGAGCATGGGCGAGGCGGAGGCCAATCAGATGTCTGTGCGGGTCGAGCTTCAGGCCGACTGCTTCGCCGGTGTCTGGGCGCACTACACCGCGCAGAAGGGCATCTTGGAACAAGGCGACATGGAAAGCGCGCTGAATGCCGCCAAGCAGATCGGCGACGACACGCTGCAGAAGAAGATGCAGGGCTATGTCGTTCCGGAAAGCTTCAACCATGGCACTTCCGCGCAGCGGCAGACCTGGCTGGCGCGCGGCTACAAGAGCGGCAAGCTTTCGGACTGCGATACGTTCAACAATCCGGTCTGAACCGGCGGTTTAGCGCCGCGCTCCTTCAGCGGCGCCGCCGGCAACGATGTCAGGATGAGGCAGTTGCCGCCGTTCGCTTATTGTTCCTGGCGGCAAGCTCGCCTATAAGGTGCCTCCCGCCTGTGCCCTAAAGCGCGTCGCGCTGAACGGAGCCAGGCGACGCGCTTTAGGTTTTTGAATTTGCGCATGCCTTTATCCCGAAACCGGTTTCCACCTTTCGGGAGACATGCTTTGGGCGGCCGAGGAGCTTGACCATCATGATCGACCCCAAGACCGCCAAGCGGGGCCTTGCGCTCGTTTTCACCACGCTTTTGCTCGACATCATCGGCTTCGGCATCATTATGCCGGTGCTGCCCGCCTATCTGCAGGAACTCACCGGCGTCGGCGTCAGCGAGGCGGCGATCGAGGGCGGCTGGCTTTTCTTCGTCTATGCGGCGATGCAGTTCTTCTTCGCGCCGGTCATCGGCGGCTTGAGCGACCGTTTCGGCCGGCGGCCGATCCTGCTCGCCTCGGTGCTCACCTTTTCCATCGACAACCTGATCTGCGCCATCGCCTGGTCCTTCCCGATGCTGTTCATCGGCCGCGTGCTCGCCGGCATCTCCGGCGCCAGCTACTCGACGACATCGGCCTTCATCGCCGACATTTCGAACGACGAGAACAGGGCCAAGAATTTCGGCCTGCTCGGCATCGCCTTCGGCGTCGGCTTCGTCATCGGCCCGGTGCTCGGCGGCCTGCTCGGCACGTTCGGGCCGCGCGTGCCGTTCTATTTCGCCGCCGGACTCGCCTTCGTGAACTTCCTGATCGCGATGTTCCTGCTGCCGGAGACGCTCGAAGAGCAGCATCGCCGCCGCTTCGAGTGGAAGCGCGCCAATCCGGTCGGCACGCTCATCCAGATGCGTAACTATCAGGGCATCGGCTGGATCGGGCTCGTCTTCTTCCTGATGACGCTCGGCCACATGATGTATCCGGCGGTCTGGTCCTTTGTCTCCAGCTATCGCTACGGCTGGAACCAGCAGCAGATCGGCTTCTCGCTCGGCGCCTTCGGCCTGTGCGGCGCGATCGTCATGGCGACCGTGTTGCCGCGCGTCATCCCCAAGCTCGGCGAATGGAAGACGGCGGCGATCGGCCTCACCTTCACCGCACTCAGCGCTTTCGGCTACGCGTTCGCGACGCAAGGCTGGATGATCTATGCGGTGATCGTCGCCGGCTGCCTGGAGGCGCTTGCCGATCCGCCGCTGAGAAGCCTCGCTGCCGCCAAGGTGCCGCCCTCGGCGCAAGGTGAACTGCAGGGCGCGATGACCTCGATCTTCTCGATCACCTCGATCATCACGCCGCTGCTTTATACGGCGATTTTTTCCTGGTTCACCGGCCCGCGCGCGCCGGTTGAGTTCGGCGGGGCGCCTTATGTGCTCGGCGCGGTTTTCCTCACGCTGGCGGTGTTCGTCTTCGTGACGAAGGTGGCCAAGCCGACGCCAAAGGAAGTCGAGCGCATGCATGCGCAGGGGGCCGTGACCGACCCCGCTTGAGCCGCGTCGTGGTCAGGCGCGCTCGGCCAGCGACGGCTCGCCGCGCCGCTCGCGGATGAGGTTGACGAAGCGGCGGAAGAGATAGTGCGAATCCTGCGGACCGGGCGAGGCCTCGGGATGATGCTGGACCGAAAACACCGGCCGGCCGGTCAGCGCGATGCCGCAATTCGAGCCGTCGAACAGCGAGACATGCGTTTCCTCGACGCCTTCAGGCAGCGAGTCGGCATCGACCGCGAAACCATGGTTCATCGAGACGATCTCGACCTTGCCGGTCGTGTGGTCCTTGACCGGATGGTTGGCGCCATGATGGCCCTGGTGCATCTTCTGGGTCCTGCCGCCGAGCGCCAGCGCCAGCATCTGGTGGCCGAGGCAGATGCCGAACACCGGGATGTCGGTCTTCAAGAGGTCCTGGATCACCGGCACGGCATATTCGCCGGTCGCTTCCGGGTCGCCGGGACCGTTGGAGAGGAAGATGCCGTCCGGCCGCATGGCCAGGATCTCCTCCGCGCCGGTCTTGGCCGGCACGACGGTGACCTTGGCGCCGAGGCCCGCGAGCAGGCGCAGGATGTTGCGCTTGACGCCATAGTCGATGGCCACGACATGCATCGACGGCTCGTCCTGCTCGCCAAAACCCTTGTTCCAGGCCCAGGGCGTCTCGCGCCAGACCGAGGACTGGCCCGAGGTTACTTCCTTGGCGAGGTCGAGGCCGATCAGTCCTGACCAGGCAGCGGCGCGCTGCTTGAGATCGTCGACGTCGAAGACGCCATCGGGCGCGTGGGCGATGACGGCGTTGGGCATGCCCTTCTCGCGGATCAGCACGGTGAGCGCACGGGTATCGATGCCGCAAAGCGCGACGATGCCGCGCCGCTTCAGCCATTGATCGAGATGCCCGGCAGCCCGGTAGCTGGACGGGTCGGTGACATTGGCCTTGAAGATCGCGCCGACAGCCCCGGCGCGCGCCGCCGGGTTGAGGTCTTCGATATCCTCGGCGTTGGTGCCGACATTACCGATATGCGGGAAGGTGAAGGTGACGATCTGGCCGGCATAGGAGGGATCGGTCAGAATCTCCTCGTAGCCGGTGAGCGCGGTGTTAAAGCACACTTCCGCGACCGCCGATCCTGTGGCACCGAGGCCACGGCCCTCGATCACCGTGCCGTCGGCAAGCACCAGAAGGGCGGTCGGCTTTTCGGTGGCCCAGGGAGCAGTGGTCGTGGCCATGGTGGCACTCCTAGAAGCAGCTTCCAGATCACCCCGTTTGCGGGACGATCCGCGCAGCAAACAACGCGCAGCGCCAAATTCGCGAGCCTGCGCGCAACCAGATTTTCAGTTCATGCGAGGCTCAGTACATAGGGGAAGGCGCCAAAGCGGTCAATGACGCTCGCCGCGAACGGAATCGATTTATTTCGCCAAGCAATATCAATAATTTGTCGGAATTTGCCTTAGCCCGCCAGCAAAGCTATTGTCCGCCGCGATCGAAGGAGAAGCACGATGCGCGAGAAAATCGCCGAATCCATGAAGAGCGCGATGAAGGCGCAGGACAAGCACCGCCTGCCGACGCTCAGGCTGATCCAGGCCGCCATCCATGACCGCGACATCGCCAATCGCGGCGCCGGCAAGCCGGCGGCGAGCGAGGAGGAGATCCTGCAGATTCTCGCCAAGATGGTGAAGCAGCGCGAGGAATCGGCCAAGGCCTTCGAGGACGGCAAGCGGCCGGAACTGGCCGCGCAGGAGCGCGGCGAGATGGAGATCATCCGCGCGTTCCTGCCGAAGCAGCTCGACGATGCGGCGATCATGGCGGCCGCGCGGGAAGCGATTGCCACCACCAGCGCGGCCAGCCAGAAGGACATGGGCAAGGTGATCGGCGCGCTGAAGCAGAAATATGCCGGCCAGATGGACTTCGCCAAGGCAAGCGCCATCGTCAAAGGGCTGCTGCAGTAGGCGACTGCTGCAGCCGGCAGGCATTCTTGCCGCTTCCGCCGCGAGGACGATGTAAGGGGCACGCAGCCCGGTTCAAGCCGTGCCGGCGCAGTTTGAAAACGGCGCGCGGCATTCCCCGCCATGAAGGAGGACACGATGATGAATCTCGCCCGCTATCCTCGTGTTGCGCTCGGCCACCTGCCCACGCCTCTCGAACGGCTCGAGAACCTGACCAGGGAATTGAACGGCCCGGAGATCTGGATCAAGCGCGATGACTGCACCGGCCTTTCGACCGGCGGCAACAAGACGCGCAAGCTCGAGTTCCTGATGGCCGAGGCGCTGGCCGAAGGCGCCGACACCGTCATGACGCAGGGCGCTACCCAGTCCAATCATGCGCGGCAGACCGCCGCTGCCGCCGCCAAGCTCGGCATGGCCTGTCATCTGCTGCTGGAGGACCGAACCGGCAAGACCGATTTCGACTACAAGGAAAATGGCAATGTGCTTCTCGACCGTCTCCACGGCGCTACTATCGAGCGCTGCCCGGCCAATCCCGACATGAACGGCGAGATGGAAAAGGTCGCTGAAAGGCTGCGCGCCGGGGGCCGTAAAGTCTACACGATACCGGGCGGCGGATCGAACCCGATCGGCGCGCTCGGCTACGTGAACGCGGCCATCGAGCTGATCTACCAGGCGAACGCGATCGGCCTCAAGATCGATCGTGTCGTGCATGCGACCGGCAGCGCCGGAACCCAGGCTGGCCTGGTCACCGGGCTGATCGGCATCAACAGCGGCGTGCCGGTGCTTGGCATCGGCGTGCGCGCGCCGAAGGCCAAGCAGGAGGAAAACGTCTTCTCACTCGCGAGCCGGACGGCCGAGAAGCTCGGCCTTGCCGGTAGCGTGAAACGCGAGGATGTCGTTGCCAACTGCGACTATATCGGCGACGGCTACGGCTTGCCGGCCGCCGATACGATCGCGGCGATCCGCACACTGGCGCGCACCGATGCCATTCTGCTGGACCCGGTCTACTCCGGAAAGGGCATGGCCGGATTGATCGACCTGGCGGGAAAGGGTTTCTTCAAGAAGGGCGAGACCGTCGTCTTTCTACACACCGGCGGCTCGGCCGGACTGTTCGGTTATCCGACCGATCTCCAGAGCAATTTCTGACCGGCAGGCCGTCAGACTCCGAGGGATATTCAGAAGGCCGTATCGAGATGAGCAGCTACTACCCGCCCGCTCACCCCATCGTCGGCGTGCTCGGCGGCATGGGGCCGGCGGCCACGATCGAGCTGATGCGCCGGGTCATGGAGGCGACGCCCGCCGCGGACGACGCCGACCACATTCATCTTCTGGTCGACCAGAACCCCAAGGTTCCGTCGCGCATCGATGCCCTGATCGACGGCATCGGGCCGAGCCCGCTCGACGAACTGGTGCGCATGGCAAAGGGACTGGAAAGCGCCGGCGCCACGATGCTCGCCATCGCCTGCAATACTGCCCATGGCTATGCCGCCGACATCGCCTCGGCGGTCCGCATACCGCTCCTCGACATGGTCACGCTGACCGCCGGGGCGGTCGCGCGCCGGCCGCTCAGCCGGCGACGCATCGGCATGCTCGCCTCCACCGCGGTGCTGCAATTGGGACTCTACGAAAGAGCGTTCGAAGCGTTCGGCATCGAAACCCGATATCCAGACGATCAGGCGGAAATCATGGCCATCATCAAGGCGGTCAAGAAGGAAGGCGCGACGGCCGGATTGCGCAGCCGGTTCGATGTCGTCGCGCGCCGACTAATTGCCGGCGATGTCGATTTCCTGGTGATCGCATGCACCGAACTTTCGCTCCTCGTCGATGGCCTCGATGCCGACCTGGCGAAAATCGACGCTCTCGATGTGCTGGTTGCTACGATCGTCGAACGCACACGACCTCATGGCCGGTGAGGGCCCAAGGACCTCGCCGGGTCCCCTCGTTTCATTGACCTTGCGCAACCGCGCTCTAGCTTCGACGCCACCGGCTGTCATGACCGCCGGTGAGACGGGCTGACGCGCGTTATCCGGGAGTGGAGCGAATGAAGAGACTTTCCTTTGTCGTTGCGGGCATCACGCTTGCCATGCTGACGGCGCAGGCGTGGGCAGGCAAGATGGACGACATCAAGGCCCGCGGCACGCTGATCGTCGGAACCAAGGCCGACTACAAGCCGTTCGGATTCCGCGATCCGTCCGGGGCGATCGTCGGCATCGAGCCAGATCTGGCAGCCGATCTCGCCAAGCAGCTCGGCGTCAAGTTGGAATTCGTGCCGGTCGTCGCCGCCAACCGGATGGAGTTCCTCCAGCAGGGAAAGATCGACCTTCTGATTGCAACCATGTCCGACAAGCCGGAGCGCCGGAAGGTCGTGGAAGCAGTCGATCCGCCTTATTATTCGGATTCGGTCAATGTGCTGATATCGAACCGCGCCAAGATCAAGTCCTGGGAGGACCTGAAGGACAAGCCGCTCTGCGCGACGATCGGTTCGTTTTACAACAAGTCGGTCGCCGAGAAATACGGCGCCAAGATCGTCGGGCTCGATGGCTCCGACAAGCCGCTCGTCGCGCTGAAGCAGGGCAATTGTGTAGGCTATCTTTATGACCAGACATTCATTCAAGGCAAACTGCTCGATAAGCAATGGTCCGCCGACTATTCCATGCCGCTGAAGGGCATCATGGAGACTCCCTGGATCATGGCCGTGGCGCCGGGCAATGACGATCTGAGGGATTTCGTTTCCAAGGCCACGATCGAGTGGATGAAAAAGGGCAGGATCGTCGAGCTCGAACAGAAGTGGGGCATCATGCCCACCGATTATTCAAAGCGCATGCACGACAAGTACAAGAACCAGAGCTGACATGCCTCGAGCGACCGGCGCGCTCGTGGAAAGACCGCGCGCCTTGGTTGCCTCTGCCAGTGGGTGATATGCATGCAGGAAATCGCCGCTTGGTTTCGTAGCCTCTACGAGACTACAGGGCTGAATTTCACGATCTTCTACGATCCCTACGATGCGACCCAGTTCGCCAGGGGCGTCGGCATGACGATCTATCTGAGCGTCGTGTCGATCCTCATCAGCCTCGTCGTGGGGGTGACCGGCGCCTGGTTGCAAAGCTCGCGGATCGGGATCGTGCGCGGCCTCGTCGAGATCTTCGTCGTCATTTTTCGCAACACGCCGCCCTTGGTTCAGATCTTCTTTTTCTATTTCGGCATGGGCGAGCTGCTGCCAGCCACCTACAACGACATCGGCCTGCGCGAGCCGCTGCTTAGCAACCTGCAGTGGGCGATCATTTCCCTTTCCCTGTTTGCCGGCGCCTTCAACATCGAAATCTTCCGGTCCGGAATCGAAGCAGTGCCTCAAACCACGGTGGAGGCGGCCGAAGCCCTCGGCTATACGCGCCTCGGCGCTTACCGCCATGTCGTCCTGCCGCTGGCGTTGCGCGTCTGCCTGCCGGCGTTGAACAACAATCTGGTCAATCTGCTGAAGACCACTACGCTTGCCTACGCCATCGCGGTTCCCGAGGCGCTTTATGCGGTCACGCAAATCTGGGCGGAATCGCAGAACGTGACGGAAATGATGTGCGTGCTGTTGGCTACGTTCGTTCTGCTGGTCGGCGTGCTCGTATGGGTCATGCACCGCTGGGAGCGGTCGCTGCGCATCCCGGGATTCGGCCAATGACGGAAGGACGCATCAAACCAATGACCGACCTGCCCGTGCTGCTGCCGGTTCGGCCACCTTCCGTGCCGGCTTTGCGGTTTCGTGCCCGGCACGGCCTGGCTTTGGTCGCGGCAGTGCTTTTGTTCGCGCCCACCGCCGGTGCCCAGACGGGTTCGGAAGAGCTGTCGATAATCGGCGTCATCATCAAATGGATGCCGCTGCTTTTGACCGGCTTCGGCTTCAATCTTCTTATTTCCGTGCTGTCGATGGCGCTGGGCACGATCGCGGGTCTTGGCCTTGGTCTGCTTCAGCTGAGCGAGTTCCACTGGCTCAGCCGCTGCGCGTGGGTGCTGACCCAGTTCTTCCGCAACGCGCCATGGCTGGTGCTGCTGTTCTTCGCCATGTACCTCATCCCCTACCAGTTCCGCATCGGCGACGTCACGGTTCCGTTTCCTGACTGGGTCAAGGCGGTCATCGGCTTCGCGCTGCCGGTCATGGCCAACGTCGCCGAGATCGTGCGCGGGGCGGTGCAATCCATTTCCAGCGGCCAATGGGAAGCGGCCGACTCGCTGGCCTTCACCCGCCGGCAGACGATGTGGATGATCATCTTGCCGCAATGCGTGAAGCGGATGCTGCCACCTTGGATGAACCTGTATTCGCTCGTCACGATGGCGACGGTGCTGGCCTCGGTCGTGGGCATCAACGAGATGCTGACCCTGACAGTGCAGGTTCACAATGCCGAAGGTGGCCGGACGGACCTTTTGGCGCCGCTCTACGCTTTCGCGCTGCTGTGCTTCTTCATCTATTGCTACCCGATCAATCTTTGGACTGTCCGTCTCGAGCGGCGCTTCAACGTCAAGAGCTGAGCCATGGCAGCCTGGACCCCCAATGAACCGATGGTGCGTCTCCAGGACGTGCACAAGTCGTTCGGCGAGATCGAAGTGCTCAAGGGGATCAGCCTTCAGGTGATGAAGGGCGAGGTCATCTGCATCATAGGGCCGTCCGGCTCCGGCAAGTCGACATTGATCCGGTCCATCAACGCGCTGGTGCCGATCAATTCCGGCTCGATCATCGTCGAGGGACAGGAAGTCAATGATCCGGCAGTGGACAAGCTGGCGCTGCGCCGCAAGGTGGGCATGGTCTTCCAGCAGTACAATCTGTTTCCGCACAAGACCGCGCTGCAAAACATCATGATGGCGCCGATCCACGTCCTCAAGCAGGACCGCCGTGAGGTCGAGGCACGGGCGCGGGCGCTGATCAGGAAGGTCCGCCTCGAAGGGAAGGAAGACGCCTATCCGGGAGAATTGTCCGGCGGTCAGCAGCAGCGTGTCGCCATTGCCCGCTCGCTCGCGATGCGTCCGGATCTGATGCTGTTCGACGAGGTGACGGCCGCGCTCGATCCCGAAACCGTCAAGGAAGTGCTGGTCACGATACGCGAACTGGCAGCTGAAGGAATGACGTGTATCCTCGTCACCCATGAGATGGGTTTTGCGCGCGAGATCGCCAACCGCATCTATTTCACCGATCAAGGCGTCATCGTGGAGCACGGCTCGCCGCAGGAAATATTGGATCATCCGCGGGAGGCGCGGACGAAGGCGTTTCTCGAGCAGGTGCTGTAGATCGTCTTGCGGCTGCGTTCTTTCGCGGGCGATCAGGCCCGTCCGAGCCGGTCGGGTGGCAGGCGGCTGGGCGAGTACCTAGGTGAAGGACAACGATCAACCTCTATCAAATGGGCGGAGGCGCGCATGCGGATCAAGGTCGAAACTCGGCAAGACGGCGACGTCGACGTGCCCCGGAGGTTCAGCCTCAACGGCGAGCAGATTGATGTTTTCGAGATGGTCGACCAATGGTTCGGCGCCGACTACCGCTATTGCAAGATCAAGGGCAGCGATGGCGCGCTCTACATCCTGCGGCACGACGAAGTCCGATCGGAATGGTGCCTCACGATGTTTGCCAGCGAGCGGGCGCAGGCCGTGACGGCCGGATGGACCTCGCCGAGCCAAAGCGCCGTCGTCAAGGGATTGCTTCAGTAAGAATTGTCGACCGACGGCGGGAACTCACGGACCCTTGCAGATCGGCACCGGTTGCGGAGGCGGCAAAGGGTGATCCTTCTTGTATTGCGCGATGATCGGCTCGAGCATTCTCTTCGGCCAAAATTTCGGAGCGCCGATCTCCTTCAGGCAGGATGCGTTCCAGTACAGTTCGGCGGCCGAAGCCGATTGTCTGGCCGCCACGGTACGCGCCATGGCGGCAATGTCTCGCGATTCCGGATAGATGTAGAGCGTAGTCGGATTGTCCTTCACCATCGGGATGATCTGCTCGGCATCCGCGGGCGACCAACTTGTGCAGCCATTGCTGCGGCCGCCGGCGTAATTCACCAGCTTGCCAAAGGGAACATAGCCGTCGTGGTCGGCGTATGAGCTGTTAGGGCTTTTGCGAAGGCACATTCCCCTCAGCAGCGCTGCCGGGTGCCCGCCGATCACGCGTTGCCTGGCGTTTGCGGTTTCGCCTTCGCCATCGAACTGTATGAAGGTGCGCATGAACACGGCGTTCTGCTTCGCACCGACACGGTAGAAACCCTTGAACGACGTTTTCGCCTCGGCGGTCATATAAGCGCCGCCGGCCGTCAGTTCCGAGTCCATCGCGTTGCCGAAGTTCTTGGCGCAACGCCTGCCGTTTGAAAAATCCGCGACGCCTTTCAGGTTTCGGCCGCCACCGTGACCGGCCGAGACCGCGCGGAACGACTGCTCGGCCTCGCAGATGATGTAGTAGCGGCGTCCCAGCACTCCGTTGCCCAGATCGCCGGGACGCGTCGCGTCCATGGCGAAGTAGCAGGGATTTTTCACGGAACCTTCGCTCACCTTCTTCAGGTAAAGCGCGCGTGCCCGTTCCAAGACCACCTGAGCGATCTGGCCGTCGCCTTCGCCGACATGGGCCTGCAGCCAGGTCGGAATGCTCGACGACCGCAGCGCCGCGAAGGATCGGGCCGACATCGTCAGCGCGCCGGCAACGGCGAGGAAGCAGACAATCGCGACGCCCAGCGAAACAGATCTCAACCGCACCGGATTATTTCCCCTCTCCAGCCGCTATTTCCTGGGATGAATCACCTGCGCCAATCATAAAAGCCCTCACGCCGATCGGCGAAACACTTCTAGTTCAGCGTGCCCTGAACATCCGTGATTCCCGGCCCGTTCGTGTTGGGGTATCATGTGATTCCGGCGCGCCCACGCCTCCTCCCTCCATCGGGAAAGCATCGTCCATGCGGGGCATTGGATCACTCAACCGACTGTTCGAGCACCAGGCATAAGGAGGGGTTGCGAAGACTGCTCGCACCAGGAGGTTTTTCGATGCGGCTTTCCGCGCCCGTCTATCGTCTGAAGCGCCAGGCCAGGCTCCTTTCCCGCGGGGAAGGAGTGCCGCTTCACCTGGCCCTCGATCGGGTCGCCGCCGGGGAGGGCTTCGCCAGCTGGAGCCTGCTTGCGGCCAAAGCCGCAGAGGCGACACCCGCAGGTGACTTGCTTGCGCAACTGGCGCCTGGCGACCTCGTGCTGGTCGGCGCAAGGCCTGGCCAGGGCAAGACCTTGATGAGCCTCGAGCTTGCGGTCGAGGCGATGAAATCCGGCCGACACAGCGTATTCTTTACGCTGGAGTACACGCACACGGACATTCTGGATCGGTTTCGCGTCATCGAGGCCGAGCCGGCGCTCTTCGACGGCCTGTTCGAATTCGACAATTCGGACGCCATCTGTGCCGACCACATCATCGGCAGGTTGCGGACGGCGCCTCGCGGGACACTGGCGGTCATCGACTACCTGCAACTTCTCGACCAGAGGCGCGAGAATCCGGAGCTTAAGATACAAGTTCCGATGTTGCGGTCTTTTGCGCGCGACAGAGGACTGATCCTGATCTTCATCTCCCAGATCGACCGGTCGTACGATCTGTCCAGGAAGCCATTTCCCGACCTTGGCGATGTCCGGCTGCCGAACCCTTTGGATTTGTCGCTCTTCGACAAGATGTGCTTCCTGAACAAGGGCGAAATCCGCTTTCAGGCAGCTTGAGCGCAATCCGTGCCGCGGCTATGCCTGCCGGGTCTGCAAGAGGACACCGGATCATGGTCGAAATCGTCAAGCCCGCGCTCGAACATCTGCCGTCCTACAAGTCAGCGCTGGAGCGCGGCTGGTCGCCGGACAATGTGCGGCTCCTGGAAGCGACGCGTGAGCAGCTCGCGGCCATCGAGGAAGACCCGGTGGCATTTCTCGCCGGTCTTGACGACCCAGAGGCGAAAGGGCCGCCGATCACATTGCCGGACGGCACGACCGTGCCACGCCTGCCGGGTTTCCGGCGCTGGATCTGGGATGGCGAGATGGCCGGCTCGATCGGGCTTCGCTGGCAGAAGGGCACGTCGGCGTTGCCCTCGCATGTGCTCGGCCATATCGGCTACGCCGTGGTGCCCTGGAAGCGAGGCCGCGGCTACGCGACTGAAGCGCTGCGGCTGATGCTGGAAGAGGCGAGGGCGGTGGGTCTCGACCATGTCGAGATCACCGCAAAGCCCCACAACCCGACCTCCCAAAAGGTGATCACGGCCAATGGCGGCAGGCTGGTCGGCCGCTTCTTCGAGGATGCCGCCTATGGCGGGGCGGAAAGCCTCAAATTCCGGATCGATCTTTAGACCCCGTCGCGGCAAGGGGTGCCGGTGCGCTACTCGCCGGGCCTGGCCAGCCGCCCTTCTTCGGCCTTGTAGTAGAACTGGCTGGCGACAAGCCAGCCTTTCAGCGGCCGGAGCGGCGGAATGCAGGTCGCCAGAATTATCGGCACCGAAACGAAGGCGTGGAACCACATGGAAGGCTCGAAGGTCACCTGGGCCCAGACGGCGAACAGCACGGAGGGCACACAGGCAAAGCAGATGACGAAGAAGGCCGGGCCATCGGCGGGATCGGCAAACGAATAGTCGAGCCCGCAGACGTCGCATTTCGGCGCCAGCTTCAGAAATCCGTCGAACAACCGGCCCTTCCCACAACGCGGGCAGCGGCCACGGATGCCAACCCGCCAGGGGTCGAGGTGGGGATAGTGCGCGTAATCTTGCATGGTCGTCACTCCAGGGACCTCGCATGGCATTTCGATCGGCCTTGAGGTCACCAACGCATACTAGTATCATGATTGTATGCATACAATGCGACAAAATGTATGGATCGCAGGATGAACGACGAGAGCGACCTCAGCTGGCTTTCTCCCTTGGAGGAAGGCCCTCGGCCGATCTATCTCAAAATTGTCGATGCCCTTGCTGCCGCCCGCTCGATCGGCCGGCTGCAGCCTGGGGACAGGCTGCCGCCGCAGCGGGAGCTTGCCCGCTCCCTTGGCGTGGATCTGACCACGGTCACCAGGGCGTTCACCGAAGCCCGGCGCAGGAACCTGATCGATGCAACGGCCGGTCGCGGCACCTTCGTCACGCCCGGCGAGCCGGAAGAGCCGATCCTCGATCTGAGCATGAACATTCCGCCGGCGCCCTCGGGTCTCAGCCTGCCGGTATTGATCAGGAGCGGCATAGAAGGGCTGCTCAAACGTTCAAGCGCGGAAGCGCTGCTTTCCTACCATCCCGGCCCGGGTTCACCCGCCGAACGCGCCGCCGCCTCGTTATGGCTCGCCGCAACCGGCGACAGGCTGCCGGTCGAACGCGTGGCTGTCGGGTCGGGGGCGCAGGCGCTGCTCGCGGCCGTCCTTCTGTCGCAAACCCGCGAGGGCGATACGATCCTCACCGACACGCTGACCTATCCCGGCCTGATCGCGCTGGCGGAGACCACGGGCCGGAAGCTGACCGGTGTCGGCCGTGACGATAGCGGCATGCGTCCCGACCATCTGGAGGAAGCGGCGCGACGACACGGCGCGCGCGTCCTCTATGTCAACCCGACGCTCCACAATCCCACCGCGCTCACCATGCCGGAGGGCCGGCGCCGGGAAATTGCGCGGATGGCGGGCAAACTTGGCCTGATGGTCGTCGAGGACGATCCCTACAGTCCACTGCAAACCACTTCCCCGCCGGGCTTCCTCAGTCTGGCGCCGGAGCGGACTTTCCATGTGGCGACATTGGCGAAATGCATCTCGCCATTCCTGCGTACCGCTTTCCTTGCCGCGCCCAACGTGCAGGCCGTCGAGCGGATCGCGGCGGCAATCCGGGGCATCACCATGATGGCGCCGCCGCTGATGACGGGTCTCGCCTGCGAGTGGGTGCGAAGCGGCTTGGCCGGCGAGATCACGGGCGCGGTGCGAGCCGAGGCGGAGGCCAGGCAGAAGATCGCGCGCAAGATCCTGCCGGCGGGTTTCGCCTCGACGCAAACGAGCCTGCATTTGTGGTATCCGCTGGAGGGGCGGCCGCGCTCGTCAGAGCTTGGCGATGTGGCCAGGCGCCGCGGATTGGCCATCAGTCCAGCGGAGGAGTTTTCCGTCGTGCCCGGCATAGCCGACGGCTTGCGCCTGGCGCTGGGCGCCGCATCCAGCCGCGAAAGGCTGGAGGAGGGCCTGCGCAGTTTGCTGTCGATCCTTGCCGGTCGCTTCGAAATCTCGTCAGCTCCGGTTTGATCCAGTCAGGCCGGCGACGGAGCGGCGGCCCTACTCCGCCGCGGCCGGCAGCGGCGGCGTCGCGCGGCTGCGCCATTCCCACGCCTGCGAGGCGAGCGCGACGACTACGGCCACCAGCATGGCGAGCGCTCCGGCAACCGGCAGGCTGCGATAGCCGAAGCCGGCATTGAGCATTGCCGCGCCCAGCGATGCGGCGAGCGCGATGCCTACGTTGAAGCCGGACGGGATGAGCGAGGAAGCCAGGTTAGACGCGTCCGCCGTCCAGGAGAGGATGCGGGTCTGGATCGGCGCGCCGATGGCGAAGTTGAGGCCGCCCCAGATGACGATGGCGACGATCATCGGCACCGGATAGGGGCTGACGGCGTAGATGACGCCAAGCATCACCGCCTGCAGGAAAAGCATGGTGATCAGCGACGGCATCAGCTTCCAGTCGGCGAGCTTGCCGCCCAAAAGAACGCCGATCGTGGCGCCGACGCCGTTGAGCAGCAGCACGAAGGGGATCAGGCTCTCGTCGAGGCCGGTGATTTCGAGCAGCGTCGGCGTGATATAGGTGAAGAGGCCGAACTGGCCGATCATCAGCATCAGCATCAGGATGAGCGAGGTCCAGACCTGCTGGCGGCCGAGCACGCGCACTTCACGCGCCAGGCCGGCGGGCCGGTTGGCTGCGCCCGCGGTGCGCAGCAGCAGCGCGGCCATGGCGATGATCGCGACGATGCCCAGCGCGCACATCACCCAGAAGGTCGCGCGCCAGCCCCAGAGACCGCCGATCGCGGTGCCGACCGGCACGCCGATGACGTTGGAGACGGTCAGTCCCGAGAGGATGACCGCCACAGCCCGACCGCGCTGATCCTCGCGCACCAGGCCGACCGCGACGACCATGGCGACGCCGAAATAGCAGCCATGCGCCACGGCGGTCGCGACACGCAGCAGAAGCATCGAAGTGAAATCGGGCGCCAGCGCGCAGGCGGCCTGGCCAAGGGTGAAGGCGATCGTCAGCCCGATGAGCAGCGCCTTGCGCGAGACCCTGCTGGTGGCGAGCGCCAGCAGCGGACCGCCTATGGCGATGCCGCAAGCGTAGCCGGAGACGAGATAGCCGGCAGTGGGAACGGACACGCCGAGCCCTTGCGCCACCTCCGGCAGCACGCCGGCGATGACGAACTCAGTCGTGCCGAAAGCGAAGGCGGCAATGAAAAGGGCAACTAGCGGCAGCATGGCGCAAAGGGTTGGTTTGAATGCCGGGCGTCAAACCACGGATGCGCGCTGCCGGCAATGAAGAAATTGTCGATGCCGCTTTAGCTTTTCTTGACCAGGCCCAGCTCTGCCTCGGTCGCCGGGGACGAGGCCGGCTTCCCGTGCCTGCCGTAAGGAATTTTCAGCCATGCTCGCTCATGAAGGTAGAAGAGCAGCGATTTGGTGACAACTTCAGTGCCGCCGATGGCTACAGCGAGCTTAATGCTTCCAGTCACCACGAGGGAGATGATCATCGTGTCGATCGTGCCGGTTGCGCGCCAGGAAAGCGCCTTGACGAAGCTGCGCGAATGGGTGTCCATCGACTAAATCATCCTCCCGTTGGGCCTCGGATGTTCCTTAGCCGACGCATGCGAGGATGAGCAAAGACTAAATTTTGTCAGCCCGCTTTGAGCCGCGAGCCGCCGAGCAGGCCGCGTTCCTCGAGCACGGGATAAGCCATGGAGGCGAGCAGCGAGTTGATCTGCTTGAGGTCGCGGATGGTGTCGAGGTGGATGGAACTGGTCTCGACGCTTTTGGCGGTGCCGTCGCGCAGCCTCACGAAATGGCTGGCGCTCGTCTCTTTCTCGCGCTCGCGCAGCAGGTCCTTCTCCAACACCAGTTGCCGGGCTGTTTCCGGGTCGCGCGAGACCAGCACGTTGAAGGCTAGCCGCGCATTGGCGAGCACCGAGGCATGGAAGGCGAAGAGCTCGCGCCAGCCTTCGGGCGTGAACTCCAGTCCACGCTCGAGCTTCTTCCTGACATGCACCAGCATGTTGCGCACGATGATGTCGCCGACCTGCTCCAGCTTGACGCAGGCGCCGATCAGTTCCTGGCAGCGTAGCGCCTCGTCCTCGCTGAGCGGGTTCTTCGTCACCTTGGCGAGATAGAGCTTTATCGCCGCGTGCTTTTTGTCGACTCGGTCATCGAGGGCGGCCAGCGCCTTGATCTTGTCGCCGTCGGCGCTCTCGTAGAGCTCGATGATGCGCTTCAGCATGATCTCGACCGTCTCGCAGACCCGCACCACCTCGCGCGTGGCATTGGCCAGTGCCTGGCTCGGCGTGTCGAGCGCGCTCTCGTTCAGCGCCGACAATTCGACAACGTCGAGCGCTGCCGCGGGTTCGGGCTTCGCGCCGAGCGCCACGATGCTTTCGGAGGCACGGTAGACGAGGCCGGCGAGCGGCAGGCCAGCCAGCAGGATGACCACGTTGAACAGGATGTGCGCGTTGACGAGCTGGTCCGGCCCGGTCGCGCCGAGAAAGCCGACCGGCGGCTTCACCGTCATGAACAGGATCAGCATGATCAGCGAGCCCATACCGCGCATCAGGAGGTTGCCGACCGGCACGACGCGGACACCGGGATCGGCATTACGGGTCAGCAACGGCGCGATGATCGAGGAGCCGAGATTGACGCCGAGCACCAGCACGATGCCGAGCTCCGGCGGGATGAAGCCGCGGCCGGCCAGCGTCACCATCAACAGCACAGCGGCGATGGAGGAGTGGAACAGCCAGGTGACGAGTGCCGCCAAAAGATAGGCGGTGATGGGATCGCCGGAGAAATAATTGACGATCATCGGCATCAGCGTGCTCTGGCGCAGCGGCTCCGAGGCCTGACCGATCATCTCCAGCGAGAGCAGCAGCAGGGCAATGCCGACCAGGATGCGGCCGAACTGGCGCCAGTCGCGCCGTTCCGTAGCCATGAACATAACCGTTCCGGCGACGAGGCAGACCGGCACCAGAAGCGACAGGTCGAACGTCAACAGCTTGACGACAAGCGCCGAGCCGATCTCGGCGCCGCGCACGGCAAGCTGCCCGGCGGCACCCGATACGATGCCGGCGCCGGCGAAGGAGCCGACCAGCAGCGTGACGGCGGTGGAGCTCTGCAAGGCGATCGCGAGACCGCAGCCGGCCAGCACCGCCATCAGCGGATTGCGCATCGTGGCGCGCAGCCTGTGGCGCAGCACGTCGCCGTAGGCGCGCTCGACACCCGTCTTCACCATACGGGTGGCAAACAGCATCAGCGCCACCGCGCCGGCGAGATGCAGAAGGACGACGGATCCGCTCATGCCGAACCCCGCGGCGAGGCGGCAAGGAAGCGGAAAAGGGTACGAATCGCGAGCATTTCGAAGGTCGAGACTACAGCAGTTTACATTAGCCGGATAATAAATTTTGCCCGATTCGGCCGACGTTCGGCACGCGACGGCGTGTGTCGGAAATGGATAGAGGGCACATTGGTTGCATGTCGCCTGTGAATCGGGCGGCAGACTTCACGCGTATGCCTGGCCGATGATCTGCCTGGTCTCTGCAGGTTGTTGAAGCAGCTTATATAAGCATTGGAAATCATTACAGGATTGTAATCCTGACGTTCAGTTTCGGTTCATCCGGGCCCGGCTATCTCCTTGCCTATCGACAACCAAGGAGCACCGACCATGAAGCGTCTCATACTTTCCGTCGTCACTGCCTCGATGCTGGCCGCCTCGGCCCTCTCGGGCCAGGCCGCGTCGCTCAACCGGCCGAGCGCGCCGCAGTCGAACTACATCCAGGTCGACTGGCAGAAGCCGGGCGTCGTGAAGAAGAAGGTAGTGGTCAAGAAGAAGGTGGTGGTGAGGCGCAGCCATTGGCGCAGCGGCCAGAGATATTCCAACTGGAAGCGCCATCAGGCGGTGCGCGACTGGAACCGTTACGGTCTGCGCCGTCCCGGTCCCGGCCAGGAGTGGATCCGCGTCGGCAACGACTATCTTTTGGTCAGCATCGTCTCCGGCATCATCTTCGGCGCAATCGCCGCGCACTGACCCGGCAACGGTCCGAACACCAAGAAGGCGGCCGCTTGGCCGCCTTCTTTTTGGCTGTGAAAAGCGGGTACGATGGGCTTTAACGAGTCGTCGCGCCCGGACGGCTTGATTATATGGAGGCAAACGAGCCTTTCCCGATGCGCTTTCCGCCCGCCTTCCTCGACGAGATACGCGACCGCGTGCCGATTTCCTCGGTCATCGGCCAGCGCGTCTCCTGGGACAGGAAGAAGTCCAACGCATCGCGCGGCGATTTCTGGGCATGCTGCCCGTTCCACGGCGAGAAGAGCCCGTCCTTCCACTGCGAGGACAAGAAAGGGCGCTACCATTGCTTCGGCTGCTCGGTCTCGGGCGACCATTTCAAGTTCCTGACCGAGCTCGACGGCATGAGCTTTCCCGAAGCGGTCGAAAAGATCGCCGAGATGGCCGGCGTGCCGATGCCGGTGCGCGATGCCGCCGAGGAGCGGCGCGAGAAGGAACGCGCCAGCCTGACCGACGTCATGGAGATGGCGACCGTCTTCTTCCAGGAGCGGCTGCAGGGACCGGAAGGGGCAAAAGCCCGCGCCTATCTGTGCGACCGCGGCCTGACGCCGGCGACACAGCAGTCCTTCCGGCTCGGCTATGCGCCGGACAGCCGCAACGCGCTGAAAGAATATCTTGCCGCCAGGGGCGTGCCGAAGGCCGATATCGAGGCCTGCGGGCTGGTGCGGCACGGCGACGACATCCCGGTCTCCTACGACTGGTTCCGCGACCGCATCATGTTTCCGATCCCGGATTCGCGTGGGCGGATCATCGCCTTTGGCGGACGCGCGCTGGCGCCGGACGCGCTTGCGAAATACATGAACTCGCCTGAGACCGAGCTCTTCCACAAGGGCAATGTGCTCTACAATTTCGCCCGCGCGCGCAAAGCGGTAGCGAAGGGCGGCACGGTGATCGCCGTCGAAGGCTATATGGACGTGATCGCGCTGGCGCAGGCCGGCTTCGAGAACGTCGTGGCGCCGCTCGGCACCGCGCTCACCGAAAACCAGCTCGAGCTCTTGTGGCGCATGGCCGGCGAACCGGTGCTTTGCTTCGACGGCGACCAGGCCGGGCTGAAGGCAGCTTGGCGCGCCGCGGACCTCGCGCTGCCGGCGATCCAGCCCGGACGCTCGGCGCGCTTTGCGCTGCTGCCCGAAGGCAAGGATCCGGACGACCTCGTCAAGATGGACGGTCCGGACGCCTTTCGCGCGGTGCTGGCGGAAGCGAGACCGCTTGCCGATCTTTTGTGGATGCGCGAGACGGCCGGCGGCGTCTTCGACACGCCGGAGCGGCGGGCGGAGCTCGAAAAGGCGCTGCGCGAGCTCACCGGCCGCATCCGCGACGAAAGCCTGCGCTACCACTATCAACAGGAGATGCGCGAGCGCGTCTTGAGCTTCTTCGGCTCGCAGCGCGGCGCGCGGCAAGGCCATCAGGGGGGGCGCCAGGACGGTCGGCTGGGCGAGCGTGGCAGAGGTTCGGCGCCAGGCGGGGCGTTTGGCCGAGGCGCTGCCGGCGCACGCGCCGCCATCACCGAAAGCCTCGGCCGCTCGGCGCTGGTCAAGCGGACGGGCGAAGCCATGTCGGTGCGCGAAGCGACGATCATCGTGGCGCTGGTCAACCATCCGCCACTGATCGACGAGAATTTCGCGCATGTCGAATTCCTCGACCTGGCCAATTCGGATTTGCGGCGGCTGCACGCCGCCATCCTCGACGCGATGGCGCATGACGCGGCCGACCACCGCGACGCGGTGATCGCGACCATCGAGCGCGCCGGCTGCGGCAGCATCTGGGAGCGTGCGGTCGCGCTGATCAAGCGCGCAAGGCAGTGGCCGGCGCTCGAAACCGCCGGCCTTGACGATGCCCGCGACGCCTTCAACCAAGCGCTGCACTTGCAGCGCAGCGCGCGCACCTTACATAGGGAGCTGAAACAGGCGCAGGCGGCGCTCGATGCAGACCCTTCGGATGAAAACTTCCGGCATCTCGTCGAGATTCAAGCGCAATTCAACGATGTACAGGCAACGGAAGCGCTGATCGAAGGGTTCGGCGTTTCCTCAGGCAGGGCTGGACGCGTTTAGTTCAGCCGGCCGCGAAAATGAAGTGGAAATGCGCAGGCGCGTCGAATCGACGCCTCTAAGTCGGGTAATTGATTCGCTTTTTTCATGCGAATCATGCCAGAGGCGCTTGACCTTCTGGCAGATTGGCGGAATCAGGACGATTCGAAACGTTAACCGTGCCCCGGCGTCGGCGGGAAATTTTGAGCGATGTGAGGTGCTGGTGACTGGACAGGCAAAAGGCCTGCCACAGATACCAGGGTTAATCTGGACTTAACGAGAGATGCGGTTACTGGCCCGGTAAGAAGCGTTCTGGTGCGAGCGCATCCGGTATGACCGGTTCCGGCAGCTTACGCGGTCGACACTAGGCCGCTTGGAGACGACAAAGAATGGCGACAAAGGAAAAGGAAGAGGTCGAGACCGAACGCGAAGGCGCCACCGATGGCCCTCTGCTCGACCTTTCCGATGATGCTGTCAAGAAGATGATCAAGGCCGCCAAGAAGCGCGGCTATGTGACCATGGACGAGCTGAACTCGGTGCTGCCTTCGGAGGAAGTGACCTCCGAGCAGATCGAGGACACGATGGCCATGCTGTCCGACATGGGCATCAACGTCGTCGAGGACGACGAGCAGGGCGAGGAGGCAGAAGCGGCCGACTCGGGTGCCGATTCCGACGAAGATGCCAACGAGCTTGCCGAGCAGACCGGCACTGCCGTCGCCACCACGACCGCCAAGAAAGAGCCGACCGATCGCACCGACGATCCGGTGCGCATGTATCTGCGCGAGATGGGCTCGGTCGAGCTTCTGTCGCGCGAGGGCGAAATCGCGATCGCCAAGCGTATCGAGGCCGGCCGCGAAACGATGATCGCGGGCCTGTGCGAAAGCCCGCTCACCTTCCAGGCGATCATCATCTGGCGCGACGAGCTCAACGAATCGAAGATCCTGCTGCGCGAGATCATCGACCTCGAGGCGACCTATGCCGGCCCCGAGGCCAAGCAGGCGCCGGTCGTCGAACGCGTCGAGGAAGCCGCCAAGCCCGAGGAAAAGCCGCGCGGCCGCGCGGTGGCGCGCGACGAAGAGGACGACATCACCAATGTCGGCGGCGACACGCGTGGGCTCGAAGAAGAGGAAGACGACGAGGACGAGGCAAGCCTGTCGCTGGCCGCGATGGAAGCGGAACTGCGTCCGCAGGTGATGGAGACGCTCGACGTCATCGCCGACACCTACAAGAAGCTGCGCAAGCTGCAGGACCAGCAGGTCGAGAACCGCCTCGCCGCCGCCGGCACGCTTTCGCCCAGCCAGGATCGCCGGCTGAAGGAGCTGAAGGACCAGCTCATCAAGGCGGTGAAGTCGCTGTCGCTCAACACCGCGCGCATCGAAGCGCTGGTCGAGCAGCTCTACGACATCAACAAGCGCCTGGTGCAGAACGAGGGCAAGCTGCTTCGCCTCGCCGAAAGCTACGGCGTGCGCCGCGAGGAGTTCCTCAAGGAATATCAGGGCTCGGAACTCGATCCGAACTGGACGCGCTCGATCGCCAATTTGACGTCGCGCGGCTGGAAGGAATTCACCAAGAACGAGAAGGACGCGATCAAGGAGCTGCGTGCCGAGATCCAGAGCCTCGCCACCGAGACCGCGATCTCGATCCTGGAATTCCGCAGGATCGTGAACCAGGTGCAGAAGGGTGAGCGCGAAGCCGCGATCGCCAAGAAGGAAATGGTGGAGGCGAACCTTCGCCTCGTCATCTCGATCGCCAAGAAATACACCAACCGCGGCCTGCAGTTCCTCGACCTGATCCAGGAAGGCAATATCGGCCTGATGAAGGCGGTCGACAAATTCGAATACCGCCGCGGCTACAAGTTCTCGACCTACGCGACGTGGTGGATCCGGCAGGCGATCACCCGCTCGATCGCCGACCAGGCGCGCACCATCCGCATTCCGGTGCATATGATCGAGACGATCAACAAGATCGTGCGCACCTCGCGCCAGATGCTGCACGAGATCGGCCGCGAGCCGACGCCGGAGGAACTGGCCGAGAAGCTCGCCATGCCGCTGGAAAAAGTGCGCAAGGTGCTGAAGATCGCCAAGGAGCCGATCTCGCTCGAGACCCCCGTGGGCGACGAGGAGGATTCGCATCTCGGCGACTTCATCGAGGACAAGATGGCGATCCTGCCGATCGATGCGGCGATCCAGGCCAATCTGCGCGAGACGACGACGCGCGTGCTCGCCTCGCTCACCCCGCGTGAAGAGCGCGTGCTCAGAATGCGCTTCGGCATCGGCATGAACACCGACCATACGCTGGAAGAGGTCGGCCAGCAGTTCTCGGTCACCCGCGAGCGCATCCGCCAGATCGAGGCCAAGGCGCTGCGCAAGCTCAAGCATCCGAGCCGCTCGCGCAAGCTGAGAAGCTTCCTCGACAGCTGATACGAAAATCACTGGACAGGCAAAATCAAAAGGGCGTCTTGGGCGCCCTTTTTTGCGTCTCCAGCCATAGCATTGCCTTGCCGGGGCTGCCCGACAGGAGTTTAATTTCGAGGTCGGATGCATTTCTGGGCGACAAGCCGGATGCCCGCCCCGGCGTCGGCCGTAACGGCCAGGCGCCGCGCTCCGTGGCACCGGAGGGAGGTGTGTCATGACGACTTACATCATGCTGATCAACTGGACGGAGCAGGGCGCCAGGAACGTACGTGAGTCGCCGAAGCGGCTCGATGCCGCCAAGAAGCAGCTGAGCGAGATGGGCGGTTCGTTCAAGGCGTTTTATCTGACCATGGGCGAGTGCGACATGGTGGCCGTGGTCGAGGCTCCGGACGATGCGGTGCTCGCCCGTTTCGCGCTGATGCTGTCGTCGGGCGGCAGTGTTCGAACGCGCACGCTCAAGGCCTTTCCGGAATTCGCCTATCGCGAGATCATCACCTCGCTCGGGTGAAGCGGCGACGGAGACAAGGCTCCATTGGAGCTGCGCGTCACATTGCGATGCCACACCGCGTCGCCGATAGTCGCGCGATGTCCAAGCTTCGGCTCACCGTCTGGTACAACACGCGCTGCCCGGTCTGCGATGCCGGCATCAGGCGTCAAAGGCGGCGGCTGGTCGATGCGGTCAAGGCCGGCCGCGTCGAATTCCGCGACATCAATTTCGAGCCGGCGGCGCTGGCCGAACATGGCGCCTCGCTTGAGGACATCCGCCGCCGGCTGCATGCGACCGATGCCGAGGGCAGGTTGCTGGTGGGCGCCGACGTGGCGGTCGCGGTCTGGCGGATAACGCCGGGCGAAAGCTGGCTGGCGTCACTGCTGGGCAACCCGATCGCGCTGCCGCTGACGCGCCTTGCCTATGATCGTTTCGCCGATCTGCTCTACGCCTGGAACCGCCGCAAGGGCCGCTGGTAGTCCTCTTCGGCTTTAGCTTGCTGATCTTTATTTCGATCGAGCGGCACTCCCGCAGTTTCTTCTCGATACATCGTAAGATATATCTTGACTCCCCGAGGGCTGCGACTTAATTAAGATATATCGTAAGATAGAACTCAAGGAGCAATCCATGCACAAGCAAAACCATTTCGGGCATAACCATTTCGGCGAGCGCATGTTCATGCATATGGCCGGCCGTTTCGGCGGCCGCGGCGGCGGCTTCGGTCCGTTCGGCCACGGCATGCGCGGCGGCGGCCGCGGCGGCCCGGGCGACATGTTCCGCGCCGGCCGCATGCTGGCCGATGGCGATCTCAAGCTGATCACGCTGTCGCTTCTGGCCGAGGCGCCGCGCCACGGCTACGACATCATCAAGGCGCTGGAGGAGCGCACCAGCGGCATCTACAGCCCGAGCCCGGGCGTGGTCTATCCGACCCTGACCTTCCTCGAGGAAGCGGGCTATGCCGTCTCGTCCAGCGAGGGCAACAAGAAGGTGTTCTCGATCACCGAGGCGGGCAGGGCGCATCTCGAGGAAAACCGCGAGATGATCGATAACGTGCTCGATCACCTTGAGCGTTTCGGCCGCAAGATGGCCAAGGCGCGGGACTGGTTCGGCTGGAACGACGAGGGCGAGGATGGCCGACGCGGTCGCCATGAAAGGCGGGATGAAAAGCGCGACCGGTTCCGCGCGCTGCGCCACCGGCTGCGTGCGGCGCTCAGCGATATCGTCGATGCGAGCGAAGACAAGCAGGCCGAGGCGATCAGCATCCTGGAAGACGCCGCGGCGGCGCTCGAGGCGCTGTCTCGCCGCTGAGCGGCGACCGGTTCCCCGGGCGGGTATTGCCCGCCAAGCCAACGACCGCTACTGAAAATCGTCCTGCAACGCGCTATGTGATGCAGGACGATTGCCGTTGGAGGATACTGAAATGTCTTTTCTGAAACGTCTTTTCGGCGGCGGCGGCGAGGCAACGGATACCGGAGCCGCGAAGCCGGCAAAGCAGGTCGAGCACAAGGGATTCCTGATCAGCGCCACGCCCTACAAGGCCGACGGCCAGTACCAGACCTGCGGCGTCGTCTCCAAGGAAGTGGACGGCGTAATGAAGGAGCACCGCTTCATCCGCGCCGACCGTTTCGCCGGGCTGGACGACGCCGTCGACATCTCGATCAAGAAGGGCATGCAACTCGTCGACGAGCAGGGCGAGAGGATGTTCGGGTAGGCGCTGCCTTTCAGCAGCTACTGCGATAGCGTTTCTCGATCCGATTGATCCGGACCGAGCTCATCGCCATCTCTCGCTAGAACGAGACCTTGTCGCCGCCCTTGAGCTGCAGGATCTGGCGCGCCTCGTCGGGCGTGGCGATCGAGGCGCCGAGGCCTTCGATGATCTGGCGAACCTTGGTCACCTGTTCGGCGCTCGAGCGGGCGAGCTGGCCTTTGCCGATCCATAGCGAGTCCTCCAGGCCGACCCGCACGTTGCCGCCGAGCGCGATCGCCTGCGTGGCGATCGGCAGCTGGTGGCGGCCGGCGCCCAGCACCGACCAGTGATAGTCTTTGCCGAACAGCCGATCGGCCGTGCGCTTCATGTGGGCGACGTCTTCGGGGTGGGTGCCGATGCCGCCGAGGATGCCGAACACGCTCTGGACGAAGAACGGCGCCTTCACCAGGCCGCGGTCGACGAAATGCGCCAGCGTGTAGAGGTGCCCGATGTCATAGCACTCGATCTCGAAGCGCGTGCCATTGTCGGCGCAGGTGCGCAGTATGTGCTCGATGTCGCCGAAAGTGTTGCGGAAGATGCGGTCGCGCGAGCTTTCGAGGTAAGGTCGCTCCCAATCGTGCTCGAAGGTCTTGAAGCGCTCCAGCATCGGAAACAGCGCGAAATTCATCGAGCCCATGTTGAGCGAGGCGACCTCGGGCGCGAAGATCTTCGCCGGCTTGACGCGCTCTTCCACGCTCATCGTCGCGGCGCCGCCGGTGGTGATGTTGACGACGCAGTTGGAGCGCTGCTTGATGACCCGCAGGAACGGCGCGAACGCCTCGGTCGACTGGTCAGGGCGACCGTCGACCGGATTGCGGGCATGCAGATGGACGATCGCAGCACCGGCTTCGGCCGCCTCGATGGCCGCGGTGGCGATCTGCTCGGCCGTTACCGGTAGGTACGGCGACATTGACGGGGTATGGATCGATCCCGTGACCGCGCAGGTGATGATGATCTTGTTCTGGTTCGCCACTTTTTTGATGTCCTGCTCTCTTCGCTATTCGACCGCGCCCTACTTGACCGCCCCTTGGGTGATGCCGCAGATGAACTGCTTCGACAGCACGATATGGAGCAGCGTAATCGGCCGCGTCGCCAGTGTTCAGCCCGGTGAACGGCACCTCCAAGTCGGTGGTGAATTCGCCTGCGAACGCGGTCGGCCCCTGTGGCATTGTCTTCAAATTGTCGGAAGTGATCAGCACCAGCGGGAAGAAAAGGTCGTTCCAGATCGGTAGCGCCCGATGACATGCAGAAAGGCAGGCGCCCATCGGCGCCTGCCCTTTCTTATTCCTGGAACAGCGACTACGCGGCCACGGCGATCTGGTCCGCAGCCGCGGCAGCGATGGCGTCGACCTTGGCGGCCGCCTTAGCAAGCGCGGCGGTGACAGCGTCGGCGCCCATGCCGACGCCTTCGACGCGGATGACCTCGACGTCGGTCATGCCGAGGAAGCCAAGCACGCTGCGCAGGTAGGGAATGGCGTGATCCATCTGCACTGCGGCGCCTTCGGAATAGATGCCCCCGGAAGCGAGCACGATATAGACCTTCTTGCCGGTGACCAGGCCCTTCGGACCGTTCTCACCGTAAGCAAAGGTCCGGCCCGAGCGGGCGACGTGGTCGATCCACGACTTTAGCGTCGAGGAGATGTTGAAGTTGATGAAGCCGGTGGCGAGGATGATCGTGTCGGCCGCGAATACTTCGTCGAGCACGGCATCGGACACGCCGACCACCTCGGCCTGGCGCTGGCTGCGCGCTTCGGCGGGCGTGTAGATGCCGGTCGCGTAGTCGGGGTCGATATGCGGCAGCGGGTTGGCGACGAGATCGTGCACGACAAGCTTGGCCGACGGATCCGCGGCAAGCAGTTTCTGAGCAAGATCGGTGGCGACGCGGGTCGAATGCGAAGCGGCGCCGCGCGGGCTGGAGGTAACAAGCAAAATAGACATGGCGGTGTCCCCTTGGGGTTGGATTGAACTTTCCTCCCCCATATGGGATTGCCGCTTTATCGGGAAAACTGGTATAATTTGCATGGTATCCATCGAAAATATGGATTGATCATGCAGCCAAATCCGACGCTCGACCAATTGCAGATCCTGGTGGCCGTGGCCGACGCCGGCAGCTTCTCGGCCGCGGGGCGCAAGCTCAACCGGGCGCAGTCGGTGGTGAGCTACGGTATCGCCAATCTCGAAGCGCAACTCGGCCTGAAATTGTTCGAGCGGGAAGGCATGCGCGAGCCGCAGCTGACGGATGTCGGCAAGGCCATGCTGGAGGATGCAAGACGCATGATCGGCGTCCTGCAGCGCATCCGCTCGCGCGCCGACGGCTACCGGCAAGGCCTGGAGGCGGAAGTGACGGTATCGGTCGACGTGGCGCTGCCTTCGCCGGCGCTCGTGCGAGTGCTAAAGGCCTTCGAGGCCCAGTTCCCAGCGGTGATGCTGCGGCTTTACATCGGCTCACTCGGTCTGATCGTCGATCAGGTCGTCAACGGCCAGTCGGATCTTGGGTTTGGCGGGCTGATAGGTGATGCCGATGTCAATCTGCTGCGGATCGGCTACACCTCGATGGTACCGGCGGCGGCACCCGACCATCCGCTGGCGAAACTGCCGAAACCTGTCGCCATCGAGGATCTGCGCGAGCACATCCAGCTCGTCGTCTCCGACCAGTCGGAGCGGACGCGCGGCCGTGACTACGGCGTCTTTGCCTATCGCACCTGGCGGCTGACGGATGTGCGCACCAAGCATGCGCTGATGCGTGAGGGCCTGGGATGGGGCGGCCTGCCGCGCTGGCTGATTGCCGAAGATCTCGCCAGCGGCCGGCTGGTCGAGCTCGATCTCGAACCTTATCGCGAAGTGCGCTCGCCGCTCTATGCCATGCACCGCACCGATCGCAGCCCCAAGCCCGCCGCATCCTGGCTGATCGATGAATTCAAGCGCCAGCTCGGCTGCTTCAACGAAATGGAACCGGGCGTCTGGACAGAAGAGGGGCCGGAGACAAGCCGTCCATGAATGCCATCGCCGCGAACCACTCTATCTCTATGCTTTCACGCAATTCCGGACAGAAGGCTATGGCGAAGTCGCCGAGCCCGACCGCTTCATACTTTTCCTAGAATTGCCTTAGCTCCGCGCCACGGGGGTCACCACCACCTGGCTGACGCCGGAGCGGCGAACGACGGTGCAGAGCGTCCCGCGGCCGATGCGTTCGGCATCGAGCATGCGCACGAGATCATCGACGCCGGTGACCGGCCGGCCGTCTATTGCCGCGATGATGTCGCCTTCCGTCAGGCCTGCCTTCGCGGCGGGACCGTTCTTCTCGACGCTGCGCAGGCGCACCGCCGTGTTCGTGGTCACCTGCGACAGCAGCGCCGCGCGGCGCGGCAGGTTGGTGGTGTCGGCAGAGACGCCGATGAAGGCGCGGCGCACGCGGCCGAAGCGGATGATCTCGGAGATGACGAAATTGGCGGTGTTGGAGGCGACTGCGAAGGCGATGCCTTGCGCGCCGTGGATCATGGCCGTGTTGACGCCGATCACCTCGCCTGCCGACGACACCAGCGGCCCACCGGAATTGCCGGGGTTGAGCGCTGCATCCGTCTGGATGACGTCGTCGATCAGCCGGCCGGTCGAGGCGCGCATCGAGCGGCCGAGTGCGGAAACGACGCCGGCGGTGACGGTCCATTCGAAGCCCAGCGGATTGCCGATCGCGATCGCGATCTGGCCACGACGCAGGCGTTTGGAATCGCCGAGCGGCGCGACGTCGGCGAAGCTGCCGTCGGCGCGCACCAGCGCGATGTCGGTATCGGGGTCGCGGCCGAGCACATGGCCCTCGCGGTTGGCGCCGTCCGGCATCGTGACGCGCACGGCGCGCGCGTCGCCGACGACATGGAAATTGGTGACGACCAGCCCGTCCTGCGCGATGACGAAGCCAGAGCCGTGACCGCCGGCGCCGATGCGCTCGATGCGGCACACGGCCGGCCCGATGCGATCGACCGCATCGGCGACCGATGTCGAGTAGGCGTCGAGCAAGACATCGTCGGATTGGAGTTCTTCGGCGGCGAAGGCCATCGGCGGGCTCCCGTGTGGTCTAGCGAAATGATGTTTTTCCTGTGTGCGTGTCGTTCTCCCAAAACCACGCAGCACTTTTGGGCGACACGCACTATATGTGCGGAGCGGCTGCAATTGCCGCGACCTGACCATATGGCCAGTCGGGCAGCCGACTAGCCGTCAGGCGAGTACCCGAGGCGGCGCCGTGGCGCGATATCTGGGTCACAGAACCCAGGAGACGATTGATATGAGCAGCTTCAACCTCAGCGCCTTTTCCGATGCCATTGCCGACGTCGCGGCGACCGCCACGCCGGCTTTGGCGAGCTTTGTCACGCATCACCATCGCACCGCGAGCGCCTTTCATTGGCGCGACGGCTTCTTCGTCACCGCTGAGGAAGCGGTCGAGGCGGGCGAGGAGATCGAACTGACGCTGGCCTCGGGCGAAGCCGTGAAGGCCGAGCTTGTCGGCCGCGATCCTTCGACGGGCGTTGCCCTGCTGAAGCCGGCGTCGGCCGCTGCCGATCTGCCGCAACTGCCCCAGGCCGCCGCCGTGCGCCCGGGCAATGTGGCAATCGCCGTCGGCAATAGCGAAGGAGCCGCGTTAGCCGTGTTCGGCACGGTCGGCGAGGTCGGGCCGGCCTGGCGCTCGATGCGCGGCGGCACGATCGACCGGCGCATCAACCTCGCCATCAACACCGGGGGCCGCTTCGAGGGTGGCCCGGTGCTCGATGCCAAGGCCGGCCTGATCGGCATGCTGCTGTTCGGGCCACGCCGGCGGGCGCTGGTCATGCCTTACGAGACGATCGAGCGGGCGGCGGCGACGCTGCGCGAAAAGGGTCATGTACCGCGCGGCTATCTCGGCGCCGGGCTGCACCCGATCCGCAATGGCGACACGCACGGCGCCATGGTGATGAGCCTCGACGACAGCGGCCCGGCAAAAGCTGCCGGCCTGCATGTCGGCGACATCATCGTCGCCTGGAATGGCGAAGCGGTAGATGGGCCGCGCGAGCTGATCCGCAAGCTCGGGCCGGACAGCGCCGGCACCACGGTGACGCTCGGTGTCCTGAGCGGCGGCGCCGAGCGCGACGTCTCGATCACCGTCGGCGAGAAGCCGCTGAGCTGAGAGGGTCGATGCCAAGCAGCGCGGTACAAACGATCGCCCGACCGGAGCCGGCATCCCACCGGCTGACGGTGCTGATCGCGCTCGGCGATGCGGCGCGCGCCGAGCAGTTGGCCGACGCGCTCGCGAGCGACGGTCTGCTGCCGACGCTCGCCGGAAGCGGCATGAGTCAGGTGGCGGATGTCGCCTTGGTCGATGAAGCTGCTTTGGAAAGCCGGGCCGTGAGCCCGGCAACGCCGTGCGTGCTGCTGTCGCGGCGCGCCGGCCACGAACGGCCGGCAGGCAACGTGCTTGCGATGCTGCCTGCCTCCGCCGACGGCCAGCTGATTGCCGCTGCTTTGCGGCTGGCGGCGTCCGGCTACCGCGTCAGCAGGGTAGGGCAGTCAGAGGCACATGGCGATTTCCACGGAGAGCCGTCCGAGGACGAGACGCCTGACGACAACCAGCCTCGCGCGGCGTTGTCGCCGCGCGAGGCTGAAGTGCTGGCGCTGCTGGCGGAAGGCGCACCCAACAAGGTGATCGCCCGGCGGCTCAACATTTCCGTCCACACGGCGAAATTCCATGTCGCCGCGATCCTGATCAAGCTCGGCGCCGCCAACCGTACCGACGCGATCGCCATTGCCATGCGGCAAGGCCTGGTTCTGGTTTGACGCGTCCCGTCAGATTGCCGGTTCGATGTCGGTCAGCCGGAAATCGTCACCCTTGAACAGCAGCGGCATCGCTTCGAGCCGCGCCGTCGCATAGGCGATGCAGTCGCCGAAGTTCAACGCCGCCGGATGTCGGCCCTTGCCGTAGCGCAGGAAGGCCTGGCGCGCGACCGCAGCGTGGTCGGCTGTGAAGGCGATGGTCTCGATCGAAGCCGCGCGCAGGAAGGCGTCGAGCCGGTCCAGGATCTCGTCCTGCCATCCACCGGCGAGCACCATGCTGGTTTCGAGGAGGGTTGGCGCAGCAATCAAGCGTCTTGCGGCATCCGTGATCGCCTGCACGAAGCGATCATGGCCTGACTCGGCGCGGAGGATCGCGACCAGGGCCGACGAGTCGATGATCACCGCGTTGGAGCCCCATGTTCGTCATAGCCTAGGATCTCATTCTCGGTCATCGCATTTTCCCGTTTCGGGACCTGCGCGGCGCTGTCCGAAATTGCCATCAGCCGCTGGAAAAGGTCGCCGCTCTCGTTGCGAGGTACCAGCCGCTCGCGCGCCACCTCACGCTCGAGGCTCTGACGGATCGCTTCCGTCACCGATACGCTACGGCGGCGGGCAAGCTCCCGCGCCAACCGCTCGACATCCATGTTCTTGATCGACAGCGCCATTCTATATTCTACCTTGCAATATAGAATATATACTGCTTCGGCGGCCGAGCTGCAAGAACGGCGAGGCTCCGCAGCGTCACCACGGATTGGATGCACGGCCCTTGTGTCGGCGGGTTGGTGCGGGCAAGGATCGCGCCGACGAAGCAGGGAGGCAAATATGTCGCTCAAGGGAAAGACGCTGTTCATCTCGGGTGGATCGCGCGGCATTGGGCTGGCGATCGCCCTGCGCGCGGCGCGCGACGGCGCCAATGTGACGATCGCCGCCAAGACCGCCGAGCCGCATCCCAAGCTGCCGGGCACGATCTACACCGCGGCCGAGGAGATCGAGCAGGCCGGCGGCAAGGCGCTGCCGGTGCTCTGCGACATCCGCGATGAAGCTCAGGTCGCCGATGCGGTGGCAAAGGCCGTGGAACGGTTCGGCGGCATCGACATCTGCGTCAACAATGCCAGCGCCATCCAGCTTACCGGCACGCTAGAGACCGACATGAAGCGCTACGATCTGATGCACCAGATCAACACGCGCGGCACGTTCCTGGTCTCCAAAATGTGCATTCCGCACCTGAAGTTGGCCAAAAATCCTCACATCCTCAATCTGGCGCCGCCGCTCGACATGAAAGCCAAGTGGTTCAAGAACCATGTCGCTTACACCATGGCCAAGTTCGGCATGTCGATGTGCACGCTCGGCATGAGCGCCGAGTTCACCGGAGCCGGCATCGCCGTCAACTCGCTGTGGCCGATCTCGACCATCGACACGGCCGCCGTGCGCAATCTGCTGGGCGGCGCGACGGTCGTGGCGATGAGCCGCTCGCCCGACATCATGGCCGATGCGGCGCATGCGATCTTCCTGCGCCCGTCGCGCGAGGCGACCGGCAATTTCTACATCGACGAGGAGGTTCTGCGGGCCGAGGGCGTCACGGACTTTTCGGTCTATGCGCCGGGCGCCAAGGGGCCGCTGGCCGGCGACTTCTTCGTGCCGGACGAGGTGTTCGCCAATTCAGAAACGAAGATAACGCGTACGTTCTAAAGGTGCCTTGGATAGTCCATTTGTTGATGCAATATACGCACAACGTCAATGTATTGCTCGTTCATCCGCAGATAAACCACGTGAGAGCCGACAGCATATTTAAGCAGGCCAGGTCGGACGTCCGAGGCGTTTCGCGCTATTGCCGGAAACTGGTCTATCAGGGTAAGTATAGAGTGGATTGAGCGGACGTAGGCCTCGGCCCGCTCTGGGCCCCATCGGTCCAGTGAATAATTCCAGATGCCGTCGAAGTCTGCATTAGCCTTTGGCGAGAATCGGACCTCTCGTTTCATCCACGTTTCTTCGACCTGAGGAATACCTCGATGTCGAATGGCTCCGGACTGCCCGACATATCTCCTTCGTCGATAGCGCCGCGGAGTCGCTCGAGCCTCAGTTCTTCCTCTTCGAGGAGGCGAAGGCCTGCACGAACGGCTTCACTCGCAGAGCCGAAACGACCGTTTTCTATCTGCCGCCGGATGAAAGCGTCATACTGATCGCCAAGGGTAACGGACGTATTTTTGGGCACGGCTAAAGCTCCAATACCAATAAATGGTATCAACGCGACCTCACGCTGACAAGCCCCAGCGTATTTTACGTCTTGGCCTTCTTGCTTTTCGCCAGCGCCATCACCCGGTCGATATAGGCAAGCATCAACGCCGAAAGCACGAAGGCCAGATGCATGACGGTCAGCCACATAAGCTGCTCCGTCGTGTAGGAAGCGTGGTTGAGGAACACCTGCAGCAGGTGGATGGAGGAGATCGCGACGATGGTCGAGGCGACTTTCACCTTCAGCGATCCGACGTCGATCGTGCCCAGCCAGTGCACCTCGCCATCCTGCTCGTCGAAGCGGCTGACGAAATTCTCGTAACCCGAAATGATGACCATCACCACGAGCGAGGCGACGAGAGCCGCGTCGATCAGGCCGAGCATCTTCAGGATCGTGTCGGTGTCGCCGAGCGTGAAGGCGCTCATGACGAACTCGTAGAGCTTCTTGCCGAAGGAGAGCGCGTAAGTCGCCAGCGCCAAGCCGAGCCCCAGATAGAAGGCGACCAGCAGCCAACGTGAGGCAAGGATGACGGATTCGATGGCGAGTTCGAGACGCTTCATGAGATGTTCCGGGGTTGTTTCGCTCTGATTGTTTGTCTCTATCCAATTCCGGGACGGAAAACCGCTGCGCACTCTTCCTGGAATTGCTCTCCGAGGGTTCGATCGTATTTCGGGCAGGTGTGCTCTCTTTTCAAGAAAAAAGCCCCGCCGGAGAGGGGGGCCGGCGGGGCTCATGTGTCCCGCTGGAGTCGGGACGGGGCAGGGAACGCCCTGACTAAAATCTGGGTGCCGGAATGCGGCGATTCAATGAGCTCGGCGGAACAAGCGGGACAATTCTTCTTGAATTTGCAAGAGAAGGGACCCGTCCGGATCAGGGCGGGCCCCGTCTTGTCGTACTGATTCCGAAAATCGGGTCAGGATCTTGAAATCATTGCTCGTTGTTGCTCGCCACCGGCGCCACCAGCGAGGTGATGCGGCGGATGGCGACGCGGCGGTTCTCGCGGTTCGGGCCAGGCGTGTTGACCTTGAGATACTCCTCGCCATAGCCCTGCGTCGTGAGGTTCTCCGCGGGAATACCGAACGAGTTGGTGAGGGCTTCGGCGACCGCCTCGGCGCGTCGGTCCGACAGCGCGAGGTTCGCGTCGGGCGTGCCAACGGCGTCGGTATGGCCTTCGATCAGGAAGGTTTCCGCCGGGTTCTTCTTCAGAAGCTTTTCCATGGCGGTGGCCACGCCTTCGAGCTTCTGCACCTCGGTATCGGAAATCGTCGCCGAGCCGAAGTCGAAGTTCAGCGTGTCTAGATCGATGCGACGGGCGATGTCGCGCACGCGGGCCGAGCGCTTGACCTCGTCGATCGAGTAGAGGCGCTGCACCCTCTCCACCGGCGGCTGTTCGAGGAAGGTGTAATACTCGTCCGGATCCTCGACTTCCTCCGAATCCAGGATGTAGTCCCGGCGCGGGATGTCGAGCCGCATCGGCGGCAGATCGTCGCCGGGATCGCGCCATTCGTCGACATCGTTATAGTACCGCTCGTCGACATAGCTCAGCACATATTCGCGGCCATCCGGCGTAATGCGCGATCGCCGGATGACGTCGCCGTTGCGGTTGCGGATGGTGACGATCTGGATGCCGTTCTCGCGCTCGACGATTTCGCGGGTGCGGCCGCCCGAAAGATCCTCGTAGTACACATCCTTGGCGCCGCGCGTGATGCGAGGAGCCTCGTTGCTCTCCACGAATGTCTGGTTGTTGAACTGGAGGATCACGCGGTCGCCGAACTGCTTCACCACGTCGGCACCCTGCGGCCGGCGGCGCTCGCGGACAATCTCCTGGGGCGTGAGGTCGACGCGCTTGCCTTTTTCCTCGGTAGCAGGAACGATCCTTTCAGGCTGGATCGCCTGCTGCGCCGTCCTGTCGTCGGTGGGTGGCGGACCCTGATTGACGGGAGTCTGCTTCTCGGCCTGCTGGCCACCTTGCTGCCCGGCCTGGTTACCGCCTTGCTCGACCTGACCATTCTCGTTCTGGCCGGCCGGCTGGCGGCCCTTGTGCCTGCGCAAGACATCCTTCTGGCTGTCCAGGATGGGTGCCTCGTTCGGATTGGCAGGCGCTTCGCCTTGCGCGGCATTACCGCCATTCGCGGGCTGATTGTTGTTGGCAGGCTCTTCGCCCGTGGCAGGCTGCTGCTGGCCCGTTGCAGGCTGCTCGGTCAGCGGCTTCTTAGCCTGCCTCTTGTTCTGGTTCGAAGGCTGTTCGCCTTGGGCCGGCGCCTGCTCGGTTCCGGCCGGTGCCTGCTCGGTTCCCGGAACCGGCAAGGGCTTGAGCTTGCGAGTGCCCTGACCCGCGGGGGCCTGTTCGGCCGGGGTCTGGCCTTGCTCGGCAGGTAGTTGGCCCAGCTTCCGTTTCTTTTCAGGCTGGTTGTCATTTGCCGGCTGTTGTTCTGAGGGCTGTTCCGCAGGCGCGGCTTCCTGCTGCTGATTGAGCTTTCTCTTGCGCAGTTGCTGCTGCTGGTCGGGAGCGACCTGCTCGGCCGGAGCCGTCTCGCCTTGCTGCTGCTGATTGAGCTTCCTCTTGCGCAGTTGCTGCTGCTGGTCGGGAGCGACCTGCTCGGCCGGAGCCGTCTCGCCTTGTTGCTGCTGATTGAGCTTCCTCTTGCGCAGTTGCTGCTGCTGGTCGGGAGCGACTTGCTCGGCCGGAGCCGTCTCGCCTTGTTGCTGCTGACTGAGCTTCTTCTTGCGCAGTTGCTGCTGGTCCGGAGCGACCTGCTCGGTCGGTCGCTCAGCCGGCGCCGATTCGATCTGCTGCTGGTTGCGCTTCTTCTTGCGCGGCTGCTGCTCGTCGGTCGCAGGCTGCCCGCCCTGATCGGCAGGCGCCGCTTCGGACTGCTGCTGCTGGTCGCGCTTCTTGCGCGGCTTGAGCTGCTGCTCGGCCGGTGCTGCTTGTTCCCCCTGGCCGGATTCCGTCTGCTGCATCTCCTGCCGCTTCTTGCGCGGCTTCTGCTCGGGCTCGGCGGACTGTTCGGCCGGCGCGGATTCGGTCTGCTGTTGCTGCTCGCGCTTCTTTTTCCTCGGCTGCTCAGCCTGCTGGCCGCCGCCTTGCGCACAGTCCTCGGCCGATTGGCCTTCGGCGCAGTTCGACTGCGCCAGGATAAACGGCGTTCCCCGCGAGGTGCCGAAATCGGCGTGCAGCGGATACGCGCCCAACGGCGCGGATGCCATAAGCAGGCCGATTGCCGTACCCGCCAGAATCCGTGGTTGGCGTTTCATATCGATTTTCTCCTAGTGGGGTCCCATCCCTGCCCAAACTTTCAGTAACCGCAATTGGTTCCGTCGGGCATTGGCGCCAGCCAAGGACGCCTGGCCGGCCTTTTGAGGGCAATTTCGTGGTTTTCTAATGTTAACATCGGGTCACTATCACAGCAGCGCTTGACCGGAAGGCTCCGCAGCGCCAAATCCAGCCGCATGACCGCACCGTTCTGGAAAACCAAGACGCTGGAGGCGATGACACCGGCCGAGTGGGAATCACTCTGCGACGGTTGCGGCAAATGCTGCCTGTCAAAGCTCGAGGACGAGGATACGGGCGAGATCTACTGGACGAGCGTCGGCTGCCGGCTGTTCGACGCCGAAAAATGCCTCTGCTCGGATTATGCCAACCGCTTGGCGCGCGTGCCCGACTGCGTCGGGCTGACGCCGCAGAACGTGCGCACCATCACCTGGCTGCCCAAGACCTGCGCCTATCGGCTGATCGCGGAGGGGCATGACCTCTATTGGTGGCACAGGCTGGTTTCGGGAAGCGCGGAGACCGTGCACGAAGCCGGGATTTCGATCCGCGGCCGGGTGAAGGCCAAGGAAACCGATCTGGCCGAGCCGGACGACTATTTCGATTACATACTTGACGACGAACCCTAGTGGGTTCGCGGGTTGATGACGAACCCTGACGGGTTCGCATTTTGATGACGAACCACCAAAGGTTCGCATCTCTACTGGACGATGAATCCTGGCGGGTTCCTTGATGACAAACCGGACGGGTCGCATCTTGAGCCTTGATGGGAACCGAGCGCGCCGCGGCGCGTTCCCGGCTCCAGATTTTGAGCGAGCGGGGCGAGGATTTGCATTTCCCTCCACATGAACCGGACATGAACGGCCGGTTCGCAAAAAGTTCAGACACGAAAAGGCATTTTGCGATCATTGGTTCGCCAATCATCAGTTCAAGGGCGACAAGCCCACAACAAGGAGAGAGACGATGTTCAACCAGATCAAGACGGCAGCCCTTTCGGCACTTGTCGGACTTGGCACGCTCGGCGCTATCCCGGCGCATGCGGACAGCCTCTATCTCGGCTTCGGCAACAGCCAGGACCCGCGTTTCGGCGTGTATACCGGCGATGATGACGGTTATTACCGTCGTGACTGGCGCCGGGATCGCGACTGGCGCGGCTGCTCGCCGGACCGCGCGCTCGACAAGGCCGAGCGCATGGGCCTGCATCGCGCCCGCATCGTCGACGTCAGCCGGCGCACGGTGAAGGTCGTCGGCCGGCAGTATGGCGACCGCGTGGTGGTGGTCTTCGCCAACGAGCGCGGCTGCCCGATCATCTATCGCTGAGGGCGAAATCGCCAGGAAGGAAGATCCCCTAGAGGATCGCCTATCAGTGCCGGCACCCTTCAGCCAGCCTGAAGCGAACGGCTCGAAAAACCCCGGAGGATCGGTCCTCCGGGGTTTCGTTTGTGGTCCGAAACGTGACCTGCAGCGCCGCGCGTCGTTTCGGAAGCGTAAAAGGACGCCGTAGCATTTTGATTTTGCGCATGGTCCTTTCCGAACTGAAGGTTGGGCGTCGTGCGCAAGGCGGACGTCACTTCAGCTCGAACGTGACGGTGACCTGGACGGAGTAGGAATTCTCCCCGGCCTGCACCGGCACGGCCGCGCGAGCCGCGTCGAAGGCCTTGGCGTTCATCGGCATCGGTACCGGCGCGACGTTCTGGTCGGTGATCTCGATGACCCTGCCAAGGCTGACGCCGGCGGCCTCCGCAAGCGTCTTGGCCTTGGCGATCGCGTCGGCAACAGCCTTCTTGCGCGCCTCGGCGACGGTGGCCTTCGGATCGTCATTGGTGAAGGCGATGCCGCCGCCCTGGTTGACGCCGAGAGACACCGCCTTGTCGAGTATGTCGCCGGTCTTGTCGACGTCGCGCACCCGCACCGACAGCGTGTTGGTCACCTGGTAGGCGACGAGCTCTGCTTCCTGGCTGCCGTCGGCCTTGTTGGTGTAGTTGTAGCGCGGATTGATCTGGATGCCGGCCGTCTGCAGGTCGCGATCGGCGATGCCCGCCGATTTCATCGCCGCGATCACCGCGGCCATGGCGTCGTTGTTGGCGTCGAGCGCGGCGCGCGCGGTCTTTCCCTCGCGCATGACGCTGAGGGTCAGGATTGCCATGTCCGGCGCCACGGTCGCTTCGCCCTCGCCGGATACGACAATGCGCGGAGGCGGCTGCGTGTCGGCGGCGCTTGCCAGCGCCGGAAACGCGATCGCGGCAGCGAGCGCGACAGGCAAAAGACGTCTGGTCATGAAAACTCCTCGAGATCTGCGATCCGGTATCCCTGCCACCTTCTGCCCGACTCGAAAAACGCGTCGATTCCCGGCAATGCGGTGCTGGCCCGAACCTGTTCACGCGCCCTATGGGCGCGCACGCCGCTGTACGGAGCGAATATGGGCTGATTTTGGCGTTTGTCGCCAGCGCGTTCGAAAGCCTTGTGCGGCGGAGCGAAAAACACTAAGCCAGCCCGCGTGGGGCCTGTAGCTCAATGGTTAGAGCCGGCGGCTCATAACCGCTTGGTTGGGGGTTCGAGTCCCTCCGGGCCCACCATTATCGTTATTTATCAATGCTTTATAGGGTGGTTCGCCACGAGGTTCGCCAATAGGTTCGCCAAGCATCGGCTTGCGCGTCACCAGACGCACGACTCGATCCATCCCCTGTACCGCCAGTCGAACCTGCGAGGCCTCGCGCGAATAGAGCTCGGCATGGTCGATATCGTCGTGACCGAGCACGTCCATAAGCTGCCTGGTTGATGCCTCGGCTTCGGCCAGATAGACGCCAAGCGACTTCCGCAAGCCATGCAGCGTTAAGCCCTTCGGAAGACCGGCAAGCTTGCACCAATGCGCCATCATTCCAGTCAGTGACTTGGCGGAGAAGGGCTCCCCATAGCCGTTGACCAGAACGGTCTCGCCGCGCCTGTCAGCCGCATCCAGGATCTCGGACAGCATCGGTGTGATCGGCACGAAAAGCCGTTTACCACCTGTTCGTCCCTTGTTCTTGGCCTGAACGATATCAAACCCGTCGAAGTGACGCTCGACACCATCGATGAAGACACGGCGGGTGACCCTCTGATCCCATCGCAGCCCGGCGACATCGCCGCGGCGGTTGCCGAGCCAAAGCGCCAAACCGTAGCAAGTGCGTGCTGCGGTGCCGAGTTGCCAACGGTTTTCAAACTGAGCCATGGCCTCACGCGACCATGCTTTCCAGCCGGCATAGGCGGGCCGCCACTCGACTGCCGCGGTGGGGTCGATTTCAATCCAGTCTTGCCGCCGCGCGACATAGATCAGCTTGCGTATGCCGACCAATAGGTGTTTGGCCTTGTGGGGCGTGGCGATGAAGCGGCCTAGAAGCTCTTCAACATGGATGCGTCTAAGATTCTTAACCGGCACGTTCCGCCAGATGAGTGGGTGATCAGGGACCACCCGCAGTTCTAAAAACTCTTCGATGAGCCGCGTGTTCTTGCGCTTGCTGGCTTCGTCAAGCGCCAGCCACTTGACTGAGATCTTCAATCGTTGAAAGGCGGCTCCAAACGTGCCGGGTAAGGCAGCTCCCGGCATTTGGACGACGGGCGCCGTGGGGACTTTCCGGCCCTCGACCGCTGCTTGGTAGGCATCCTTGAAACCGCGTTGGTTGGGCGCCGGCAGACTAACAACACGCTCCTTCGTCCGATAGCGCCAGCGCAGTTTTCCGTGGCGATCAGTGTAGGAGGAGAGGCCGGGATATTTGTCGGTCATGGCAGAATGAATCTATTCCCTGCGATGATTCCCTTGCAACAGGAAGTCGACGATATTCTCTTCATCGTCTCCAGGTAGTTCGGCAAACGCGGCTTCGAGTTTCAAGCGATCCCAAATCACGCGGCCGTCAACCTTCTTCGGCCTCGGCATGCGGTGGTCAGCGACCATTTGATCGAATTTGGTCACCCCCACGCCAACGTACCGGGCGGCTTCTTCACGCGACAGACCCCGAGGAGGATAGGAGAAGGAGTCGCTTTTCATGACCATGCCCACCTGCGGTCCCCGCGACTTTGCGGGTGGATTTCTGTGCAGCGATTGGGATCTAGATCGTGACAGCAACCTCCGGAAGAGACGTGGGACGGACTGTGCGGTGAATTACTGTCGAGGCGTATGAACGGGATCGTTTGGTCGTCCGCAATGTAACCTCGAGGAGTCGAGTCGAAGGTCCGCTACCACCATCCCAACGACGGGAAGAGCAGTAGCAGGCCGTTCAGCGGCGCTATGGACGTGACGAGCCACATGGCGCCGTCGGTATCACGTTGTTGTAGCTGAGGGGGCGTAAGCCTCTGCCGCATGTTAAAATAATCTATGCTCGACGGAAAAGCTTTTCCGTCGAAATCACCGAGAGCAAGGGTCTGGTCCGCAAGGTGAAATATTGCGCATAGATCCCACTCTCCAGAAGGTGAAGTCCAACCAGCCGCAGATGACGAACAGCAGCACGGGATAAGATCCAGCCGACCTGCGCGCCAATCTGTCGAGACGTTGGATTGCCTCGTAGTGCAGGGAAGACCGACCGCGCCACGCACGCCTTCAGGTCAATATTTTGCTCAAGACACCGATCTGCTGGGTTCATGGTGCAGCCCCTCTACCACCACTCCGGAAAGCTCGTACGAACCGCCGTTGCCAACGGCACGATCTCAGCATCGGGGACGCAACAGTATGGCCACAAAAGGCGCGGGCCGATGTTGCCCCAGCCGCCGGCCGCAGCCATTGCCTTGTCCAGCGCGGCGTCGCTGACCTGACAACGCTCGCGGAGCGGCAATACGTGATCGGCCAAGAATGCCCCTATGCGCGCCTGCATCTCGATAGCATCCGGTGCGCCGCTCAATATCTGCTGCCACCACGACAACGCACCCTTTGGACTGAGACAGGCGACATTGGAATAGCTGCCGTGGGCGCCTTGAGCGTAACCAGTCGCCAGCGTATGCCCGGGCACGAATACCGAGAAACCCGGCAGCAGCTTTCGCATCTCATCGAACCAGTTCTCGTCGCCTCCCGGTAGCTTGGCGCCGATCAATGTCGGCACTGCCTCCCGGAGGCGCGCTATAGCCTGCAACGTAAGCCGTCGTTTCGCATGCGGCGGGTTGTAGAGGACAAGGGGGAGGCTTGGCGCCGTCTCGGCGAGGCCCTTCGCGAAACGCCAAATCTCATCGTCGCTCGGCGGCCACCAGTCGGGCACGGTGAACTGGATGGCTGAAGGCGACAACTCCACAACACGCCGCAGACGCTCGCGCGCCACGCGCGCGTTCGACTGGCTAATGCCAATCTGGAAAAGAACACCGGCACGATCTGCCTCCTCCGCGACCAACGCGCTCAGTCTGTCGAACTCGTCTTCGGTCTGAGAGTGGAACTCGCATGCCGTGCCGTTCGAATAGATGCCGTCGACGCCGGAGGCGCACAGGCTGGCAATGGTTTCGCGCGTCGCGCTCCAGTCGATCTCACCATCCTCGCCGACAGCAAGCAGGACGGCGCCCCAGATGCCTCGCGGCGCGTTGGCGGGCAGGGCGGCGAGATGGTCAGGCAAGTTCTTCCTCCCTGCGGCTTTTGTTCGATCGGTATGCAGCCTCGATAATGGCGATGATCTTGCGGCCATAGTTACCGGTCACGGTGACCGGCGCATCGTTAAGGATCGCGTCGCGCAAATGTGTCCATTCGCGGATAACGGCATCGTGCATCCAGTTTGGCTCGAATGAGTTCGGCAGATCGGTCAATCGGGTGCCGCGACCGAGCGACGTGCCCCGGTCCATGTCGATCCGCAGCGTGCCGTGCTCGCAGACCAAATCCATTGCGAAACTGGCGACGCCGTCGCGGTAGCCGACGCTTTGGATCTGGCCGATGCCACCGCCTGCGAAGCGGAGGCTGAGCATTGAGGCGTCGTCCGCCTCTTGGTCATGGAATTTGGCGCCGAGCATGGCGCCGACCGAGACGACGTCGTCGTCCATCAGCCAGACCAGCCGGTCGAGCGCATGAATCCCCGCGGTCATGAGCATACCGCCGCCGGTTCCATAGCCGAGATGCCAATCCCGCCGGTTCTGCTCCATCCACAACTTGATCATCCAGCTTGAAGCGATCAGCGGGCGGCCGAGCGACCCCTCGGCGAGCGCCTCCTTTGCCGCCATGCAAGGGCGTGAGAAATGCATCAGATGGCCGACCATCAACTTGACGCCATTCGCAGCGGCCGCGGCATTGATCGCGTCGCAGGCGGCGGCGGTCGGAGCCATCGGCTTCTCCAGCAGGATGTGCTTTCCGGCCTGTGCCGCGCCGATCGCCATCTCCGTGTGCAGATGGTGCGGCGTGGCGATGAGAACGGCATCGACATCCCTGTCTTCGACGAGTGCGCGCCAGTCCCTGTAGCCGCGGCCGCCGTGCTCGGCGGTGAAGGCGCTAAGCGCGGGCTCGTCGTTGCGGCATGCCGCGACAAGGCGGACGCCATCTACCTTTTCGATCGCATGCGCGTGCGCGGCGCCAAAATGCCCGGCGCCGATAATCCCAACTCCAATCATTCTCGTGCCTTCCGGTAAGCGGTATCGATGAGCGACATTGCCGCGACGTAGTCATTGAGAGAGATCGTCGCCGGCTCGTTTCGCGCCAGCCGGCCGAAAGTGTCGCGCATGCAAAGGCGGTAGCGCGTCGCCGGCCGTTCCGGCGTGAGCTCTGTGCCTGCTCCATCATCCAGGCTGGCCGAGATAGCTTTGTCGCCGTGATCGATCAAAGTCGCGTTGGCGCTGACGATGCGCCATTCGAAATCACCGCCGGGGCGCATGGATGCAAAGGTATAGCCCGCCTCGACGGTGAACATCGCACCGGTTTCGTCCTCGAGCACCAGCAGGGCATAGTCTTCGACAGGTGAATTGTGGATGCGGTTGCCCACATATGCCGTTTTCAGCCTGAGGCGGCCGGCAGCGAGGTCGAGCGCGGCGTCGATGCCGTGGATGCCCAGATTGCGCAACGCGCCTCCGCCGCCGATTTCTGGGTCGGCCATCCAGGCTACCCCATCTTGCGCATAGCGTTCGGGCGGGCCGTTGACGATCCTGAAGTGGCCATGCGCAACGGTCCCGGCGCGGCCTTGCTGCTGCAGCTTGCGGAACGCGGTGACCGCTGGCCCGAAGCGGTTGGGGAACGGCACGCTCACGAAGGCACTTCGACGCCGGCTCAGCTCGAGCAGTTCCGACAAAATCTCGGTGTTGCTTGCCGCCGGCTTCTCAAGGATCAACGGAATGCCTGCATCAATAATCCGGCGCGCCCGCTCCGGCACACTGCGGGGATGTCCCATCAGAAGAATGACGTCGGCTCCGGCCGCGAGCACATCGTCGAAGCGATCGATTGAGCAGTACAGCGAATTCGACCGCGCAAACATCTTTGCGTGTTGTTGATTCTCGTCCCAAACACCGATGATTTCGCCGCCGGCGGCGCGGGCAGCGTCCAGGTGCATTCCGGCGTGCCAGTGGCTCGAACCGGCAAGAATGATCTTCATGTGCAGGCGCTTTCCTTTACTGCTTGCAGGATATCCTACAAGTCGCTATCAGTACAAGCCGACAACGCTCATTTCGTGGAAGCATGCGGAAATGGCCAAGGAGGAAGAAGCAAACGTGCAGGCGATGAAGTCGCTCGAGCCACTCAATCGCCCACCCTTGCTGCATGTCACGGTGCAGGAGAGCCTCAGGAACTACATAGAGGCGAACAAGCTCAAGGCCGGGGACGCGCTGCCCCCGGAAACATTCCTTGCCCAGCAGCTCGGTGTCGGACGCAACTCCGTTCGTGAGGCCATCAAGGCGCTGGAGTCGATCGGCATCTTGGAGACGCGCCGAGGCATCGGCGTCTTCGTCAAGGAGTTCTCTTTCAAGCCGCTGCTCGACAATCTCGCTTATGGCTTGCAGGACTCGTTGCGCGACGTCGAGGAGCTCCGCGAAATGCGCCGCGTGCTTGAGACGGGGCTCATCGGCAAGACGGTCGAGATGATCAGCGCCGAGGACATCGAGGCTCTGCGCGGCTTGACCGAGGAAATGCGCCGGCGCGCCGAGCGAAACGAAAGCTTCGCCGCCGAGGACCAGCAGTTCCACCAGCTGCTGTTCCGTTGCCAGAACAACCGAATGCTGAGCGCGCTGATCGACATCTTCTGGATCGCGTTCAACAAGGCATCGAACTTCGCGAACCTGGACAATCCGACGCCCCTCGCCACCTGGCGGGACCATCACGAGATCGTTGAGGCCGTGGCGGCCAAGGATACCGAGCGCGCGCGCCAGCGCCTCGACGATCACTATCGAGGAATCCAGCAAGTCATAGCCAAAAATCGAAACACGTGAAAATGCCAAGGGAGGAAATCATGGGCATAAGGAACACTGCGTGTCGTCTGGCCCTTGCCGGCCTGCTGATCGCCGGAACCGCTTTCGCCGCGGTCGACGAGGCACAGGCTGGCAAGACCATCACCGGCGGCTTCGATGTCGGCCCAGGCGGCTTGCCCAAGAACTTCAACCCGCTCGTGTCGACCGCCGGCTTTACCTGGCTCAGCACCTATTTCGAGCCGCTGGTCGTCTGGAACGCCGAGCTGACCGAGCTGAAAGGCAGTCTTGCCAAGGACTGGAAGGTCAGCGACGACCAGCTGACCTATACATTCAACCTTGCCAAGGAGACCTGGCACGACGGCAAGCCCTTCACCTCCAAGGACGTGAAGTTCACATTCGATCTTGCGAGGAACAAGGCATCGGGCAGCCTGTTTGCCGCCCGCTTGGGCGACATCCAATCGGTCGAGACGCCGGACGACCGCACGGTGGTGATCAAGCTGTCGAAGCCCAATGGCTCCTTCCTCGCCGTCATCACCCAGGTGCTGATCCTGCCTGAGCACGCACTTGCCGGCATCGCGCCAGAACAGCTGGCCAACAGCAAATGGTGGTCGACGACGCCGGTCGGAACGGGTCCGTTCAAATTCAAGCAATATGTGACGGACCAGTATGTCGAGCTCTCCGCGGATGACGACTACCGCGGCGGCAAGCCCAAGGTCGACACGCTCATCAACCGCTATTTCGAGAACCCGGCGGCGGCCGTCGCCGCGCTTCGTGCCGGCGAAATCCAGTTCACCTATGTCGAGCCGGACGACGCCGCCACATTCAAGAACGACAGCAACTACACGCTGATCGAAGGTGGCTCCTACGTGGTCAACTACATCGGCCTCAACCAGAAGGTGGACCTTTTCAAGGACCTGAAGGTGCGCCAGGCAATCATGTATGCGATCGATCGCAATGCGATCGTCAAGAGCCTCTATGGCGGTGCCGCTAAGGTCGCGAACTGCGGCTACGTCGCGCCGCATCTGGTGCCTGAAGGGCTGGAGCCCTACGCCTACGATCCGCAAAAGGCCAAGGCACTGCTCTCCGAGGCCGGCTGGGACAAGATCAACGGCGACAAGCCGATCACCCTGCTGACCTATTACGGCTCGCCGCAGGCCGCCAACGTCATGGCCGCCATCCAGTCGATGCTCGCCCAGGTCGGCGTCAACATCGTGCCGCGTGTCGTCGATACGCCCACCTATAACGGCATCGTCTACAAGCAAGGCACGCCGGACTGGAACGCGTTTCCGATGATCTATGCCGGCCTGCAGAACGGTCCGAATCCGGCGGGGCTCAATCCTGGCCTCAACAAGTCGCAGCTCCCCCCGGCGGGCTTCAACACCATGCGCATCGAGTTCGACGACCTGAGCGCAGCGTTTGATGCCGCTCTCGGGCAGACCGATCCCGCAAAGGTCAACGCTTCCTGGCAGGATGTCTGCAAGGCGATGAACAAGGACCTGCCCTGGGCGACCTTGTGGGTAGCAAATCGCTACGGCGTCGCTTCCAAGAAGTTGAAGGATTTCGTGTGGACGCCGGCTCCGGCGGGCGGCCCCTATGCGGCCCATCCCGAACTCTGGGACATCCAGTGAAATAGATAACTTCGCCATCCAGGCCGGCATCACCATGTGCCGGCCTGGTCAGCCGTCAGACGTGAAAGCCATGCTGAGCTTCATCACCCGCCGCAGCGCCGCAGGATTGTTGATGGTGCTCGCATTGAGCGTCCTGATCTTCCTCCTGCTGCGGCTAGCGCCCGGCGATCCGATCGACGCCTATATCAATCCGTCGGTGCCACTGTCGCCGCAAGACCTGGAGGCACTGCGGCTGCGCCTCGGCCTCGATCAGCCGCTGCCGATCCAGTATCTCGGCTGGCTTCGCGCCGCCCTGTCGGGAGATTTCGGTTATTCGATCCAGCGGAGCGGCGTTGCGGTGCTTCCGCTGGTGCTGGGACGCGTCGGCCCGACGGCGCTTCTCATGGGGACTGGCCTCGCGATAGCGGTTGTCGTCGGAATTGCCGGTGGCATCGTCAGCGCAATTCGACGCAACGCATGGCCCGACATCTCCCTTTCGGTGCTGTCGTTTGTCGGCATTTCCAGTCCGGCGTTCCTGACTGCGTTGCTGGGCCTGTATTTCTTCTCGGTTCTGCTGCGCTGGGCTCCATCCGGCGGTATGCAGACGCCCGGAACGCCATTCTCGGTGTTTGACGTGCTTACACATCTCATCCTTCCCGCCTGCCTGCTGTCGATCGGCCATGCGGCCATGATCATGCGGTATATGCGTTCCTCGCTGCTCGAGGTTCTCAGCCAGGACTATGTGCGCACGGCGCGGGCCAAGGGCGTGCGCGAGTTCTGGGTGATCATGAAACATGCGACGCGCAACGCGCTGCTTCCCGTAATCACCTTGATCGGCTCGACCATCGGTATCGCGGTGGGTGGAGCGATCTTTCTCGAGAGCGTCTTCAACTGGCCGGGCATGGGGCTTTTGCTGGTGAACGCCGTCGGCACCCGCGACTATCCGGTCATCATGGGCGCGACGCTGGTAGTCGGCGCCTGCGTCATCCTTGTCAATCTTCTCACCGACATCGCCTATGCGTTTGTCGATCCGCGCATTCGGGTGTCGTGATGGCCCTAACGATAAGCATGGGACAGGGAGTGCCACGGACAAAGGGTCCGCTGCGCCGGGCATTTGGCCGCTTCATCGCAAACCGCGCCGCACGCGCCGGTCTCATCATCCTGATCCCGATCCTGCTTGCCGTCTCGACCTATCACCTGTGGTGGCCGATCGGGCCGAATGCAATCGATCTCAGGGCAATGAACAAAGGGCCGTCGGTGGCGCATTGGCTGGGCAGCGACGGCGTCGGCCGCGACGTCATGGCGCGTGTCCTTGAGGGCGGTCGCATCTCCCTGATCGTTGCCGTGGGTTCGGTCGCAATCTCGACAGTCATCGGCTTTCTGGTCGGTGCGATCGCCAGTTTCGGCGGCCGCGTGGTCGACAGCACTGTCATGCGCCTCGTCGATCTCGCAATGACCTTGCCGCCTGTGATCTTTCTTCTGGTGCTAGCCTCGATTGCCGGGACGGGGATCATGCCGACCATCCTCGTCATCTCGCTGCTGTCCTGGCCGGTGCTCTCGCGCATGGTCCGCGCACGCCTCATGGAACTGCGCGAACGCGATTTCGTCGTTGCGGCGCGCGGGATGGGTGCGCGCATGCCGCACCTCCTGTTACGCCATGGTTTGCCGAACTCAATCGACATACTAGTCGTCTACGCTACCTTGCAGATCGCCAATGCGATCCTGCTGGAGGCAGGCCTCTCCTTCCTTGGGCTCGGCATACCGCCGCCCGAGGCCAGTTGGGGCAACATGCTCAACCTTGCCCGTTCGACCATCGTGCTGGAGCAGTATCCCTGGCAATGGATGTTTCCCGGCGCGGCCCTCGTGCTTACCGTTCTGGCCATCAACTTCATCGGTGACGGCCTGCGCGACGCCTTCGACCCCAGATCCGATCTCAACTGACCAAAAGGTTCAAAATGCCTCTCTTCACCGGCGTCGTGCCACCCGTCGTCACCCCGCTCAATCCCGATTTCAGTGTCGACTTCCGGTCCTTCACGCGGGTTCTCGAAAATCTCCTGAATGGTGGCGTGCACGGTCTGTTCGTGCTCGGCTCGACCAGTGAGGTCGTGTTCCACGATGAAACCGCCCGCCAGGCGATCGTCGAGCATGCGGTCAAGGTCAATAACGGGCGAGTGCCTCTCTTCGTCGGCGTCATCGACCCGACAACAGATCGCGTCATCAAGCATTCCCGGATTGCCAAGGCGGCTGGTGCCGATGCCATCGTCGTCACCGCGCCGTTCTACACACGGACCAGCCAGCCCGAAATCATCGACCACTTCCGCTACATCAGGGATGCGGTCGATATCCCGATCATCGCCTATGACATTCCAGTCTGCGTCCACGTCAAGCTGGAGCGCAAGACGACCGTGACCATGGCCAGGGAGGGGATCGTGGCCGGACTGAAGGACTCCAGCGGCGACGACGGCAATCTTCGCTACGTGCTGCAGGATATGGCCAGCGACCGCGGCTTCTTCGGCATGACCGGGTCGGAGATCATGGTTGATACCGCGCTGTCGATGGGCGCTCATGGTGTTGTTCCGGGGCTCGCCAATGTCGACCCGCGTGGCTACGTCAAGCTCTGGAATCTCTTACAGGCGGGTGACCACAAGGCTGCTCGGGCCGAACAGGAGCGCCTATTGAAGCTGTTCGAGATCGTGACGATCTCGCTTGGCCGCACAAGCGCCGGCTCGGCCGGCGTCGGCGCCTTCAAGTCGGCGATGCGCAGCCTGGGGATCATCGCCTCGCACACGATGGCGCGCCCGCAGCGCACGTTGAACGACGAAGAGGCGGCGAAGATCGACACCATCCTGCGCGACGTTGGATTGCTTGGCTGAAGCCGTGGGCGCGCTCACCCTCGACGTCTCCGGTCTGCGCGCCGCGTTCCGTATCGCGGGGCGCGAGATCGCTGCAATCCAGGACATCGGCCTGACGATCGCGCCGGGCGAAACCGTCGCGCTCGTCGGCGAGTCGGGATCCGGCAAGTCGGTGACGAGCCTGTCGATCATGGGCTTGCTGCCGCGACGCGTCGGCAGGATCGTCGAGGGATCGATCAGGCTCAGGCGCAAGGACGGCACCGAAGCTGAGCTGACCACCCTTGATGCCGAAGGGTTGCGGCGCATCAGGGGGAACGACATCGGCATGGTGTTTCAGGAGCCGATGACCAGCCTCAATCCGGTCTTCACGGTCGGCGAGCAGATCGCGGAGCCGATCCGCATCCATCTTGGCAAATCGCGACGCGAGGCCGCGCTGGATGCAGTGCGGCTGCTGGTGCAGGTTGGCATTCCGGATCCCGAACGGCGGGCGCTCCAATACCCGCACGAGTTGTCGGGCGGCATGCGCCAGCGCGTGACGATCGCCATGGCGCTTGCCTGCGACCCGACGCTGCTCATTGCCGACGAGCCGACGACGGCGCTCGACGTGACCATCCAGGCACAGATCCTGGAGCTTCTGGAAAAACTGCAGGCAGAGCGCGGCATGAGCATTCTTTTCGTCACCCACAATCTCGGCGTCGTGGCCGAAATCGCCGATCGGGTCGCCGTCATGTATGCGGGACGCATCGTCGAATCCGGACCGGTGGCGCAGGTGTTTTCCCATCCGCGTCACCCCTACACGGTTGGCCTTATGCGCTCCGCGCCGCGCCTCGGCGAGGCGACCGCGCTGAAGGCCGCCGGCACACCGCTGCCCACCATCGCCGGCAATGTTCCCTCTCTGGCCATGCTGCCAAAGGGCTGTGCCTTCGCGCCACGCTGCAGCATGGCGATCGATGCCTGCCGGACCGCCGTGCCGCCACTCCGTCACGTGCCGCCGAGCCAGGAGAGCCGGTGTCTCAGATGGGAGGAACTCTAGCGATGCCGGCCCCCTATCTTTCCGTCCGCAATCTGACCAAGCACTTCGCGCCCCAAGCCTTTTCCCGCGGCCCGATAGTCAAGGCACTTCAGGATGTTTCTTTCGACATCGGGCGTGGCGAAGTCGTCGGGCTCGTCGGCGAATCCGGCTCGGGCAAGACCACGATCGGACGCTCGGTGCTCCGGCTCATCGAGCCGACTTCAGGCGAGATCAGATTCGAGGGGATCGACATCACTAAGCTCGGCGCGACCGAGCTGCGCCGGCAACGGCGCAAGATGCAGTATATCTTCCAGGATCCCTTCGCCAGCCTCTCGCCGCGCATGACGATCGGACAGATCCTGACCGAAGGCCTGGATATCCAGTGCATCGGCAGCAAGGCCGAGCGCCGCGCGCGAGCGAAGGAGGCTCTCCTCGCGGTCGAGCTGCCTTCAGACGCGTTCGACCGCTATGCGCACGAATTCTCCGGCGGTCAGCGGCAGCGCATCGGCATTGCGCGCGCTCTCACGCTGGAGCCTGAATTCATCGTCGCTGACGAGCCTGTATCCGCGCTCGACGTCTCGATCCAGGCGCAAGTCATCAATCTCCTGCACGACCTCAAGCTTCGCCTTGGTCTGACAATGCTGTTCATCTCGCATGACCTCGCGGTCGTCGAATATATCTGCGACATGGTCGTGGTGCTCTATCTGGGGCGGATCATGGAAGTGGCCCCCGCCGCGGAGCTTTATGCGAGCCCGCGACATCCCTACACTCGGGCTTTGCTCTCCGCGATCCCTTCGCTCGACACCGCCGTCAAGGGGCGGCGACAAGTTCTCAACGGCGACGTACCAAGCCCGGCAAATCCGCCGTCGGGCTGCGTTTTCCGGACGCGCTGTCCGTACGCCGTCGAAGCTTGCGCTGAGGTGGCGCCTGCCTTGACAGAGGTCGCTCCCCGGCACCGGAAGGCCTGCATCCGCGACGACATCGTGTGAAGCGAATTGTTGAGATGGCCGCTGCGCATGCCCGCAACGAAGATCCGGTGATGATCGAGTATCTGAAGACGCGGCCGAACCGGGCGCGGCTATGTGTGGTCCGAGCTTCAGCGTCTTTTTCTACGCTGTGCTCAGTTCAAAAGCTTGTTCTTATTCACATCGACGACCGCGTCCAAGCCGATGTCGAGGATCGGCGCGCTATGCGTGATCCAGCCAACGGAAATCAGGTCGACCCCGGTCGCGGCGATTGCGGGTGCAGTCTGCACGCTTATCTGGCCAGATGCTTCGGTGATGGCGCGGCCACCCACCATCGCAACCGCGTGGGTCAGTTGCTCGACGGACATGTTGTCCAGCAGCACCGCGTCGACGCCCGTCGCTAGTGCGACATCGAGCTGTTCAAGTGTGTCGACCTCGACTTCGATCTTCACCATGTGACCTGCAGCTGCCCGCGCCCGCTCGATGGCCGTGCGGATATCGCCAGCGATTGCAATATGGTTGTCCTTGATAAGCATGGCGTCGTCGAGACCGAAGCGGTGATTGACCCCGCCGCCCGCGCGCACGGCATATTTTTCCAGGGCGCGCAGGCCGGGCGTCGTCTTTCGCGTGCAGACGATTCGAGCCTTATGGCCGCGAACGGCCTCGACGAGCGCTGCTGTCGCCGTCGCAATGCCGCTCAAGCGGCACAGGAAGTTGAGCGCCGTGCGCTCGGCGGCGAGCAGGGAGCGTGCCGGCCCGCTCACGCTGGCGATGGTTTCACCCGCCGCGATTTCGCTGCCGTCAGGGCGCTGCATCCGCAGGTCGATCGTCGATTCGATGAGCAGGAAGGCGTAGGCAGCCAGATCGAGCCCGGCAATCACGCCGGCCTGCCGCGCGGTAAGCGCAAACGTAGCGGTGCTGTCATAAGGGATAACTGCATCGCTTGTCAGATCGCCGCCTCTGCCCAGGTCCTCCAGCAGCGCACTGCGCACAATCGGTTCGATAACGATCGAGGGTAGAGGCAATGGTGACGTCATTGTTAAGCGATCCTTGCTGGGGCTGGGTTGCTAAGGGCGACTGACGCGTTGAAGGCCTCGTCGAGCGTCAACGGCAGCGATCGTGGCCGTGCATCGCGCTGCGGGAAATCGCTCCGAAAGTGCGAGCCCCGGCTTCCCTCGCGGCGAAGGGCGGCGATCGTGATCATCAGCGCGACAAGCGCGGGATCGGACGCCGCTTCGCCTGCGTTGGCAATCGGCGCCAGGGCTCTCGCCGCATTACGCAGCGCTTCGCCGTCGCGTTCGATGCCGAGCGCGCGTGAGACAACCGGGCGGATGCGCGAGGCATCGGCTCGCGGCGGCACGATCGCGGGCTTCAGCCGCCTGGGCATGCCCGGAGAGGCGGCGGCGACGCTTGCCGCGACCCAGGCGGCGGACACTACGGCTTCGATGAGCGAATTGCTGGCAAGGCGATTGGCGCCGTGCAGCCCGGTCCGGGCAACCTCGCCACAGGCCCACAGGCCGGCAACCGTGCTGCGGCCCTCGGCATCCACGACCACGCCGCCCATATGATAATGCGCGGCGGGACGCACGGGGATCGGCTGCAAGGCGGGATCGATTCCGGCCTCGCGGCAGAGCGATGCGATCGCCGGAAAGCGTTCGGTGAATCTCGGTCCGAGACACTGCTGCGCATCGAGGAACACCCGATGTCCGGCGCGAAGCTCGCGCCAAACGCCCCGTGCCACGACATCGCGCGACGCGAGCTCGCCGCCTGGTGTGTCGCCAAGAAAGCGCCGGCCGTGCTCGTCGACGAGCACCGCGCCTTCGCCACGCACCGCTTCGCTGACCAACGGCATCGGACGCCGCGGGCCGTCGAGCGCGGTCGGATGGAACTGCACGAACTCGAGATCGGCGAGCTCCGCGCCGGCACGCGCGGCCAGCGCCAGGCCCTGGCCGAACGAACCGAGCGGGTTCGTCGTGTGGTCGAACAACCCGCCGATGCCGCCGGTCGCGAGCACCACGCGGCCCGTGGTAAGCGAGACGGCGTCGCCGTCTCCAACCACGAGCATGCCGGTGATTTCGCCGTCCTCAACGAACAGGCGCCGGGCTTCGACGCCTTCGAGGATCGTTATCGAAGGTGTGCGCCGCACAGCGACTGCGAGCGCACGCACCAGTTCCCGGCCGGTGGCGTCGCCGCCGGCATGAACGATCCGCCGGCGCGAATGCGCCGCTTCGAGCCCGAGCAGCAACGTGCCACCGGGCGCTCGGTCGAAAGCAACGCCCAATCGCTCGAGGAATTCGATCGCTTGAGAAGCCGCTTCGACCACGCGTCGTACGGCCTTCTCGTCGCAAAGCCCGTCGCCGGCCGCGAGCGTGTCGGCAAGATGCAGGTCGGGATTGTCGTCGGCGCCGAGGCTTGCCGCCAGGCCGCCCTGAGCAAACCCGCTGGAGGTTTCATCGCCCAAAGAGGTCTTGGAGATGATGACGACTGGCTCGGGTGCGAGACGGAGCGCAGTCGCCATGCCGGCAATGCCGCCACCGATGATGACCGGCCGTCCGCCGAGGTGGTGCATGGTCATATGGCGAGCATCCGCTCCACCGCCCGGCTCGCCCGCTCGGCGATGTCCGGATCGATGGTTACGATGTGGCGGTTCTCCTCGAGTGCCGTGCGGATGTTGGCGAGCGTGATGCGCTTCATGTGCGGGCAGAGATTGCAGGGGCGCACGAAATCAACGTCAGGATGTTTGACGGCGACGTTGTCGCTCATCGAGCATTCGGTCATCAGTACGACGCGCGCCGGCCTGTGGCGCCCGACATAGTCGGACATCGCCGCGGTCGACCCCGCGAAATCCGCCATCGCGACGACCTCCGGCGGACACTCGGGATGGGCAAGCACAGTGACGCCGGGATGCGCCTCGCGCAGCTCGCGAATATCGGCGGGCGTGAAGCGCTCATGGACTTCGCAATGCCCCTTCCAGGCGATGATCTCGATCTTTGTCTGCGCCGCGATGTTCTTCGCCAGGTACTCGTCCGGCAGCATGATCACCCGCGATGCGCCGAGCGACTCCACCACCGCCAGTGCGTTGCCCGAAGTGCAACAGATGTCGGACTCGGCCTTCACGGCGGCGGAGGTATTGACGTAGGTCACGACCGGCACGCCGGGATAGCGCTGCCGCATCAGGCGCACATCCGAAGCGGTAATGGAGTCCGCCAGCGAACAGCCGGCGCCGAGGTCCGGAATGAGCACGGTCTTGCCGGGATTGAGGAGCTTGGCCGTCTCGGCCATGAAATGCACGCCGGCGAGCACGATGATGTCCGCGTCGACCGCCATTGCCTTGCGAGCAAGCGCTAGGCTGTCGCCGACGATATCGGCCACGCAATGGAAGATCTCCGGCGTCTGGTAGTTGTGCGCCAGGATGACCGCGTTGCGTTTTCGCTTCAACGCGAAAATGGCTTCGATGTCATCGGTGAAGGCCGGCCATTCGATCGGCGGGATCACCCGGCGCACACGATCGTAGAGGGAGGCGGTGGTCGAAAGCGAAACCGGCACTGGTCCTCCAAATTATTCTCAATTTGAGTATAATTACGATATATACTCACAATGAGAATAAGGGTGTCAAGCCCGCGACAGAGGCAATTTCGTCCCTGCGACAACCCGCTCGTCCAGGACGGCGCGGCGGAAGCGGAAGAGTTTCGCTGGTCGCCCGACCGTGTCGGCGGTTGCCTCTCCCGTCTCTTCGATCAGTTCCTGCTGCTCGATGAGGCGCCGGAAGTTCGGCTTGTGTAAGAGCCTTCCTGAGAGCGCTTCCACGGTGCGTTGCAGTTGCAGGAAGGTGAATGAGGGTGGCAGCAGCTCGAACACGACGGGCCGGTATTTGATCTTTGAGCGCAACCGTGCGATCCCTGTCGCCAGAATGCGACGGTGGTCGGCTGTCATCGAGACGCCAGGGACAGGCGGGGATGCGCCAGGCTGCGGCCCGCGCATCGCTTCCTCGATCAGGGCCGCCTCGTAGAGCAGCTCATAGCGCTGCAGGACCAGCTCTTCATTCCAGTCGGGGCCGTCGAAGCCAAAAGCGATTGCGGCGCGCTGCCGGCGCTCGCGCTTCATCTGGTTTTGGCCGGCGCCGTCCGCCCAGGCGAGCAGGCGCGGCTGCAGAACCTCCGTAATGATCGGCGGGATGCCAGCGCGGTGATCCTCCCATGGGAAATAATCGTACCAGCGCCGCCACGCGCGCTTGGCGGGGCCGGCAGTTTGCTCGGCGCGCGTCAGGGCAAGATAACTGATCGAGATCACCCTCTGCTGGCGCTGCTCGCCGATCCGGTCGCTGTCAGCAAAAGTGTAGAGCTGCTCGATATAGCCGAGCTGGTGGCCGGTCTGCTGTTCTACCCACGCTCGCAGGCCGGACTGCAAGGACCGATGGCCAAGCTCAAACGGACCGGAGGGCAGGGCGCTGCCTTGCTCGACGGTCAGAACACTCGGCCCCTGATCTGTGACCGCCACGACCACTGCGATCAGATCCACGCTGGCATCGTGGACCTTGCTTGAACGTGCCTCTCTCCGGCTTGCTGCCGCGTGGTCCCGCATGTGCCCCCGAGCGTTCGACGCCCAAGGTGCGAGGGCTGTCGTATCGCCGCGAAGGTGAACTGCGACAGCTTGCCAGTCAACGCATCCCTTGCGCGTTGCCAGCCCGCAGTCCATCCCCGTCGACTGCCAGGGAAGTTCCGGCTACGAGCGCCGACGCATCGGAGGCCAGATATACACCGCGCCCATTAGAGTATCTCGCATGCCCGGCCAGATGAACGTGCTGCCGAGGCCAACGTGCCCTATGACGAAGTCTTCGAGCTGGAGGACATCAACTCCGAGTTCGCGCAGGCCGACGTCGCCTATGTCGTCGGCGCCAACGACGTCACCAACCCGTCCACGCGCGATTGACAAGTCCTCGCCGATCTACGGCATGCCGATCTCGACGTCGACAAGGCCCGTACCTGACTGTTCGTCAAACGCTCGCTCGGCTCCGGCTATGCCGGCATCGACAACACGCTGTTCTACAAGGACGGCACCATGATAATGCTCGGCGACGCCAAGAAGATGACTGAGGAATCGTCAAGGCGATGGATCACTGAGCGATAGTCTGAACCGGACGACATACATCCAAAGGTCAGCTTCCAACCCAATCTTGGTACAAGGGGACGCATCACTTGCGGCCTCCATTTCACCTGCCTGCTTGGCGACGGTCACCTTGAGGACTTTCGTCACGGTTGAGAAACGCTTTCAATTCGTTGGGAAAGTCAGTCTGAATGGCTGAGATCCCTGCATCGATGAGCCTGCCCCAAATTGCATCGGGGTCTTTCAGCGCTTCGATATCTGTGAACCTGCCGCATGCAACCGGATCCAATGTGTTGTACCAGAGGGATGTTCCAATCTCCTTGCAGTGGGTGGCAAGGCTGATCACCTGGTCGAGGTTATCGAAATAGACCTCGCAGATGAGCGGGGAGAGCCTAAGCATCAGCTCTTGCTGGGTTGTGGCATCGGGCCCATTGAGACGAGTCTTGGCAATAAAGAGTACCTTGGGCGGAGACACATTTTCGATGATCCAGGCATAGTCAGCCTCGTTCTTTAGCTCAGCCCAGAAATCGACCTGCTGATCAACGCCCTGCTTTATTGCGAAGTCGATCACGCCAGGAATGACGTTGCGATGCTTGACGTCGATGTGAATGAAGATGCGGCCGCGCGTCAGATCGAGCACGTCGGCGAGGATCGGCAGTTTCTCGTCTGTGAGAACGTTCTCCTCGCCGCCGTCACGATTCCTTAGGCGCAAGTTCAAGAGCTCGCGTGACGACATCGTCTCAGGCCGACGGTCGAGCCCGGTCATTCGCTCGAGTGTATCGTCGTGTAGGAGCACGTATTCGCCGTCTTCGGTTTGTCGGACGTCGATCTCCACAACATCGTGCCCGGCGACGATCGCTCTCTCGATTGCGAGCAAGCTGTTCTCGGGCGCCGCCTGCCACATTCCTCGATGGACAACGACTGCACAGGAGCGGTCGGGGTCGTTGATGAAATCGGCGTACGAAAACGTAGATTTCGCCATAGGCAATGCCCTTTGTCCTGAACTTTGCTCGTAGGCCGGCCTCGCGGGGACGGTGTAGATGCCGGTGCATCCTCCCGTCGCGGACGTTCGGTCAAATACCTGGCTTCAGGTTGTTGCTGCTGGGGAGTGGCTTCATGTACTGCGGCACCGGCATCGCTTCGCTGATGTAGACCCGGGCCGGCCGAGTAACGATGAAGGCTACGTAGTCTGCCACGTCCTCTGGAAGAAGCAGCTTTGAGTGGTCATCGACGTGGTTCTCAGCGCGCTGTTGCGTGTCGACGGCGCCTGGGCAGACTGCGGTCGCCTTCACACCGAACTCGACGCCCTCGGCATCGGTCACTTGGGTGAAGCCAAGCATGCCGAACTTTGATGAAGCGTAAGCGCCGAATTTGGCGCCTCCGATCTTACCGGCGCGGGAGACGATGTTGACGATATGGCCGGTCCGCCGATCGCACATATGCTGGAAAAAGGCCTGCGTACAAAGGAATGTGCCCTTGAGATTGATGGCCATCATCCAATCCCAGTCTTCCTCCTTGATGTTGGGAATTGAATTGTGGATCGCCACGCCGGCATTGTTTACCAAGATGTCGACCGCACCGAAGCGGTCGAATGCGGCTTGGGCCAACGCCACCACCTGAGATTTATGCTGGATGTCCGTCTGGACGGCCAGCGCCTCGGGACCAATTGTACAGACCTCAGCTGCGACAGCTTCGATTTGGTCCATTTCAGGCGCGGCGAGGACGACTTTACAGCCCTCCCGGGCGAGCGCATGGGCGGTGGCACGTCCGATACCTCGGCCAGCACCTGTGATGACGGCGGTTTTGCCTTCCAATCTCACGAAAGATCACCTTTAACGTTGAGATCCCTATTCCGGGCATAGCGCAGGTGGGATCGTTGGGGTTGGTCCTAGACATCGCCGTGAACAACGGCGCCGTTGGTTGCGAACCGTATCAGCGCAATTCAACGTGCCTTTGTCGTTGGTATATACCAAATTGTCAAGCGCTTTGCGGTAACCTAATGCGCACTATTGCTATTGGCGACGTTGCGTCTGGGCTAGCGCCGTCGCCTGGACGGCACTTGTTGCTGCACCAAGGCGCTTGCAAATGGACCTTCGCCACTGTTTGGTTTATGCCAATATCCCGGTTGCTCCGACCGGATTCAAGGATATGGATGCGGCGGGCTTTTTTGCCCGAGCGAGCCGCCGGTTCTCGGCGGTTAGGCGGCTCGCGTCGCCAAAGAAAGATAAGCTAATGGACGACACTACTTTGGATAGCGCCCCGTTCTACGTTAGGGTCCAGAAAGATCTACTCAAGCTCATCCATGATAAAGAGGTTGAGCCGGGCAGACGCTTCCCCTCCGAAAGAGAGCTCTCGGCTCGTTTTGGAGCCAGCCGCATGACAATGCGCAAGGCAGTTGATCATCTTGTGCAGGCGGGTGTGCTCGAGCGACGCGGCACGAGTGGTACATACGTCCCCGACCGTTTGTTCGACCGCCCATTGAGCGACCAAGCGCCATACAGTATCTCCGACGTTGTAAAAAAAGCCGGTCACACCCCGGGATCGAAGTTGCTGTTCTTCGAGCGCCGGGAGGCCGATAACGTCGTCGCGTCAAAACTTGGCCTGACCGTCGGCGATCCGGTTATTGCCATCGAGCGGCAACGGACGGTCGATGGAGTGCCCGTCTGTCTCGAGTTCAGCCACCTCCCGGCGCGCCTCGTGCCAGGGTTGTCAGCGAGCGACCTAATGGAGAACAAATCCCTCTACAAGGTTTTTCGGGAAAGATTTCTCGTGGTCCTGCATAGCGGCACCGGCAGCATCAGCATTCACTACGCTACGAAAGCGGAGGCAGAACTCCTCGACCTAAAGGTGGGCGCGCCTCTGCTCCTGTTCGACGCTGTTACTGTAACGAGTGATGGCCAGCCCTTTGAGTATCTGCGCTCTCTTAATCATCCTGATCGCGTAAGTTTCACGATCAATCAGCCGCCCGGGAAGCGGGATGCCCACCAGAGCCCCCCGCCCATCCGTTGGATGTTCAACAGCTAGCAGGAGCCAGTTCGCGCTTCTTTGGGCCGATAGGATGAAGGCTATGAGAAGCTCTGGGGAGGTCAAAGCCCCCGGCTCTCTGAGGTCATGTATGCTGGATCTCGATGCCTACGGCGGTGGCCGTGGCGTCAACCTTGTTGGGCGGCAAGCGCATCTAAAACGTCACCGCTGCCAGACGCGCACTGGCCTTATCGGCAAGCGGCACAGCTAAAGCAGGATATGCGGCCTGATGGGGGAAGAGGCCAATCTCGCGACCGCAGCGAAAACAAAACTTGCATTCAAGCGATTGGCGACCTCTACCAGCGCCTTGGGTCAGCGTTAAGGGTTAACCGATATCGGCATCACCCCGACACGAGTCTGTTTCATGCCAGCCCTCCTGTTGCAGCTAATTACCAAAATCGTTGTTGACAGCTTACCGCGCGCGTGCATAACATTGGTATATACCAATGGCGCGAGGCGGGAGGAGAACGTCTCTACGCTCGGAAAGCGCCAGCTCAGTGGGAATCCGCTCGCAGGAGCATTTCGATATAGACCCCCTTCGCGCCGTCGAGCTTTGCGTCGGCAGGCATTTCGGCCGTCGCTGGTATATTCCAGCGGTTGGGGAAACCGTTGCGCCGAAGAGCGGGTCGCGTCGTTTGTGGCGACAGGAGCCCTTGCAGGCGAAGCCATTTGGTGGAGCACTTCACTGGTATGTACCATCCGGTAATACCGCAACAGGAGGGAACTGGAATGAATACCCGACGTCACAAGTTCGCGGTAATTGCCGCTGCCGCCGTCATGATCGCTGGAGCGGCATGGTCCGCACGAGCGGCGGACGTGGTGATTACCGGAAGTGGAGGCCCACCGCAGGACGCCCAACGTAAAGCGATGTGGCAGCCTGCCGCGAAAGCGCTCGGAATCACCTTTGACGAGGACACGTCCCAGTCCTGGACTGACGCCAAGGCGCAGGTCGATTCAGGTTCCGTCACCTGGGACATTGTAAACTTCAACATGGGCGAGGTGCCGCAGGCGGTTGCAGCGGGCATTTTGGTCAAGTTGCCCGCGGATATCGTCGACCGGACCCAGTACGCGCCGGGCTCGGTAAGCGACTACTGCATCGGGAATTCCGCCTTCTCGGAGGTGATGGGATACAACACAGCTAAATTCGGCGACAAGGGCCCTAAGAATATGGCGGAGTTCTTCGACACGAAGAAGTTCCCAGGTAAAAGAGGGATGAACCGCGCCGTGAAAGGCAATGCCGAGGCAGCTGCCCTGGCGCTGGGCAAGGCCCAGAACGAGGTTTACAGCTTCCTGGCCACGGACGAAGGCCAGAAGGAAGCGCTTGATAAGCTCTCGGAATTGAAGCCGTCCGTGACCTGGTGGGATAGCGGCTCTCAACTCACCCAGCTGATCGTGGATAAGGAAGTTGACTTGGCCTACGGTTGGGATGGTCGCCTCAATGCGGCCATCACCGCCGGCGCCCCGTGGAAGATCGTCTATCAGGACGGCATCCTCCAGACGGACTGCTATGCGATTCTCAAGGGCAGCCCGCACCCCGAGAACGCCCTCAAATTCCTCAAGGAAATTCTCAAGCCTGAATACAGCAAGGACATGGTGAAGTATGTCGCCTATGGCCCTTCCGACCTGAGGGCCTACAAGAGCATGGACCCGGCAGTCCTTTCGAAGTTAACCCTGGCACCGCAGAACCTGGTCGGGCAGTATCCCCAGGATCCGGCCTTCTGGGGAGCCAACGGCGCCAAGCTGTCGGAAGCATTCGACGCGATGCTACTGAAGTAATGAGGATTTGCCTTGGTGGCGGCACGTCCGCCATCAAGGCGCTCTGTATCCCATACAAACCCCAAGTTCGGCCGAACTTCAGAGCTATGCAGTGGGCCGGTCCAGGGGGCTTGACGCTTACCGCTTTCAGGCATTGGGCATTTGGCAGGCGCAGCGGTGCATTGGGCATGCACCGGGGCGGAATGCCCAGGCCCCTATGCCACCTTCGACTCCAGGCCGAAAATTGCAAACTGAAGTGGATCGACTAACGATGGCCAACAACAGACCAGTTATTCTTGTTTCCGGCAGTGACGGTGGTATCGGCTCGGCGATAGTCACCGAATTGATGGAGCACGGCTATCGGCTTAGTCTGGGCGCGATGGACGCTCGCACTCTCGTCGAGAAATTCGGACCAGAGACACCCGACCGCATCTACCAGTCGTTCGACGCTTTCAACCGCGCAGGTGCCAAGTCTTGGGTCGATCGAACAGCTAAGACATTCGGACAGATCGACGGGGTGGTAAACGCTATCGGTCTTGGTCTGCGCGTCACAATCATGGACGACAACGATGAAGATCTGGATAAGCTCTGGGAGGTGAACGTCAAGACACCCCTGCGCCTTGTGCGGTTGTGCATGCCGTATCTAGAGGCTTGCGGCAAGGGCCGTGTGGTCAACCTTGTTTCGCTGGGTGGCAAGCGCATAAAGAATGTCACGGTCGGCTATGGCACGACGAAATTCGCCGCCATGGGACTGACACATGCGATCAGGACTTATGGTTGGGATAAAGGAATTCGGGCAACTGCGCTTTGTCCCGGCTGGGTAAGGACTAGCATGAGCATCAAGTCGCCGACCCTGAAGATTCGGCAGGACGAGATGACGGACCCGTCCACGATAGCCCATCTCGTCAGAACGGCGATCGAGCTTCCGAACAACGCTGCAATGGCCGAGATGGTCGTCAATTGCGAGTTCGAAGACATCTTCTAGAGCCAATCTTTTGACCTGGACATGGCCGGCACCCGTTTCGCTCTCTCAAGGAAATAAAATGGAATATCGTCTACTTGGCCGTTCGGGCTTAAAGATCTCAACCGTCACCATGGGAACGATGACCTTTGGCGGCGTGGGTTGGGCAAAGAAGACCGGCGACCTAGGTGTCTCGGATGCCAAGCGACTCGTCGATCTCTGCATCGACGCAGGTGTCAATCTCATCGACACCGCCAATGTCTACTCCAACGGAGTAGCTGAAGAGATTATTGGAGAGGTCCTCGGCGGCAAGCGGAAAGGGGGCGTTCTTCTCGCTTCCAAGGCGCGCTTTCAAATGGGTGACGGACCAAATGATGTCGGCTCCTCACGTCAGCATTTGATCGCTGCATGCGAAACGAGCTTGAAGCGGATGAAAACTGACGTCATCGACTTGTATCAGCTACATGAATGGGATGGGCTGACGCCTTTGGAAGAAACGATGGAGGCACTCGACACGCTCGTGCGAGACGGAAAAGTCCGTTACATCGGGTGCTCCAATTTCTCTGGCTGGCATATCATGAAGGCGCTCGGTGTCAGCGAACGGGACCGACGCCATCGTTTCATCAGCCAACAGATCCACTACACGCTTGAGGCTCGTGACGCCGAATACGAGCTCCTTCCAATCTCGGTCGACAAGGGATTGGGCGTTCTCGTATGGAGCCCACTCGCTGGCGGTCTGCTCTCCGGCAAACATCGCCGCAACCAAGCGGCGCCGGAGGGCAGCCGGCAATTCGCCGGCTGGACCGAGCCTCCAATCCGTGACGAAAACCGTCTGTGGAGTATCGTCGACCTGCTGGCATCGATTGCCGATGGACGCGGTGTATCCGCCGCTCAGGTCGCACTTGCATGGTTGCTTGGACGAAAACCCATTACTTCGGTCGTAATCGGCGGGCGTACTGAGGCACAGTTCAAAGACAACCTGGCTGCCGCCGAGCTGGAGCTGTCAATGGACGAGCGTAAGGCTTTGGATGACGTCAGCATGCCCCCGATCCTCTATCCGTACTGGCATCAGAGGAACGAAGCGAGCGATAGATTGAGTGAGGCAGACTTAACGCTGCTCGGTCAACATCTTCGTTCCTAGTGCGCACCTGCAGAACCAGTCGGTGGCCGAAGGAGCACTTGAGTTGGGGAGGCAAACCGCTCTCTTACTTCTCGATGCCCAGCGACTAACGATCATGGGTCAAGCATACGCATAGTGTGGCTGATGCGTGGTCGAGACTAAGCATCAACTGACTTGACATGTACGAGCGCTACACAAGGCAGGGCTTGGCGGCTAGCCTTCAACCTTGTGGAGTGATGGCTGCCAACGAGCGGCGTGCCACGCACGCGGTCTGATCAGCACGATCCAACCGTTCCATCTTTTTTGATGAGACTACTGAAATGGCAAATTGGTCATTGACTCCGGTTCGACTGGTCTCTAGATTGGTATATACCAATAGGGCAGACGCGAGGCGCGGAAAACATCGAGGGTCTCGCCCAACAGGGTAGTAAACATCGTGCGATGGCAGAGCCATCAAGGAGAGGGCATGAAGCTGGCGCAGACTGTTTTCCGATAGGTTGGGTAGGGTGCTCTTCTTCAACTGAACTGTATTCAACACAGCAGCGGCGCATCCTCCCGTGTCTCTGCGAAATGTGGTCGGCGGAGTGATCTTTCCGCCGGCCACTTCATCATCCTGCTGCTGGGCGCATGAATGGTCGCTAACGAAATCTCTGGACATAAGGTGGGAAGTACTAATGTGGCGTCGAAGTCGCTTCCGATTTCCATTCGGTCTGTGACCAAGACGTACGGCGCGCTCGCCGCCCTCAAAGACGTCAACCTCGACATCAAGAGCGGCGAGTTCATGACTCTGCTTGGTCCTTCGGGATCAGGCAAGACGACCCTCCTGATGGTTCTCGCGGGCTTTGTGCGTCCACAATCGGGATCGGTGATGTTTGGCGAAGAAGAGGTCATCGCGAAGTCGCCTCACGAGCGAGGTATCGGCATGATGTTCCAGAACTACGCTTTGTTTCCCCATATGAGCGTGGCAACGAACATCGGCTATCCCCTTCGGATTCGTAAGTGGTCCAGGGAACGGATAGATGCCGCGGTGGACGAGGTGCTCTCCACGGTGCAACTGTCGGGGTATCAATCGCGCCGCATTTCCGAGTTATCCGGTGGGCAAAAGCAGCGCGTAGCGTTGGCCCGGGCTGTGGTGTTTAAGCCCAAGATTTTGCTGATGGATGAGCCGCTTTCGGCCCTCGACAAGAATCTGCGGGAGCTGATGCAGCTCGAACTGCGGGGCATGCATGAACGCTTGGGCATGACAACGGTTCTCGTGACGCATGATCAACGAGAAGCCTTGACGATGTCAGATCGTATCGCCGTCCTGCGAAACGGTGAAATCGCGCAGGTCGACACTTCCTCCGCCTTATACAACGCGCCGACAACGGCGTTTATCGCGAGCTTTCTAGGCGAATCAGCATTCCTGCCGGTGACGTTGCGCAACGGTGTGCCATTCTATCGCGAGCAGCCGCTCGCGGTCGCTGATGGCGGCGCGGCATTGGCAGACGGTTTCCTGGTGCTGAGGCCCGAGAAACTGGAAGTGGTCACCACGCACGAACGACAGTCCGAATACAATTACTTCGAAGGATCCCTGGAGCGTGTTCTTTTCCAGGGCGAGAGCAGCGTGGTCTTTGTCCGCCTGATCAGTGGGGAGCTTGTCGCCGTTCGACGTCAATTGAACGAAGGAAACAGCTCCACTCTTCCTCCGACGGGCAGCCCTGTAGCGCTTGGCTTGCATAAGAACGATAGCCGGATCGTTCGCGACGACTTGAAGGGGTAAGATGACGATCGCTGTTTCCACCGCGACCGCTGACCTTAACCGCGACATGCTACGCAGAGCGGAGGGTCGGGAACGCCGCAGCCTTCTGTTGCTCACTCTGCCGGGAATCGTGCTTGTTGCATCAGTCATTCTGCTCCCACTTGGCGTGATGCTGTATGAGTCTTTCATCGGCGAGAGCGGTTCCTTCAGTTTAGAGAATTACGCCAGGCTGTGGACTAGCCCGGTATATGAACAAGTCTTCGACCTGACATTCAAGATATCCTTCTTTACCACTCTGCTGGTCGCGATCATTGGCTATCCGCTGACCTATGCGCTCTCGCAGTTGCCGGATCGCTCTCAAAACTGGGTCCTGCTATTCGTCCTCCTTCCATTTTGGACACCGGTACTCGTTCGCACCTATGCCTGGTTGGTGCTACTCCAAGACCGTGGCCTGATAAATGAAGGGCTCCTTGGGCTTGGTTTGATCTCGCAGCCCTTGCCGCTCAGCCACAACATGACGGGCGCGCTCGTTGGCATGGTGCAAATCATGCTGCCTTTTCTCGTGCTCCCACTTTTCGCGTCGATGAAGGCGATCGATCCCAACCTTATGGCTGCCGCGTCGAATCTCGGTGCCAAACCTTCTCGAGTGTTCAGGGACGTCTTTTTCCCACTGTCACTGCCTGGATTCCTTTCGGGACTCCTGATCGTATTCGTCCTTTGCCTTGGGTTCTATGTTACTCCGGCAGTTCTGGGGGGTGGCCGCGTGATCATGGCTGCGATGCGTATCGACGCCAATGTTCGGGTCTACTCAAACTGGGGCGCGGCCAGCGCGCTCGGAATTGTCCTTCTGCTTATTACCGTCTTACTGATCCTAGTGGCTGGCTTTGTCGGGCGTAGAGCGGGACAGGGGATGTTCCGATGAAGTGGCTGCTTCAACCGGCGTCTCTGACCCAAGTCACTCATCTGCAGCGGCTTTGGCTGTACTTCATCACACTTCTGACGTTGGCATTTCTAGTCGCGCCAACGTTGATCGTCATCCCAATGTCCTTTTCGGGATCGAAGTTTCTTCAATTCCCACCGAGGGACTTTTCTTTGGCATGGTACGTGAACTACTTCGCGTCCCGACAGTGGATGCAGGCAACATGGGTCTCGGTTAGCGTCGCCCTGCTGAGTATGCTTTCCGCGACCGTGATCGGTACCGCCGGGGCTTACGGAATCTGGGTCGGCAAGCCGCGCTTCAGAGCGGCAATCTGGGGTCTATTTGCTCTTCCGATGGCAATTCCCGTGATCCTGCTGGCGATTGGATCGCTATTCGTTTTCGCCAGATTGGGTCTCGTTAATACGACGCTTGGCCTTACGCTCATGCACACGGCGATGGCGCTGCCGTTCGTGATGATCGTCGTTACCGCGGGTCTGGCCTCATACGACATCAATCAGGAGCAGGCCGCGCGCAGCCTTGGCGCAACTCGCCTGTACGCATTCTTCACCGTGACCCTGCCGCAGATCAGATTCTCGGTGATTTCGGCGATGCTGTTTTCGTTCTTTGCTTCGTTCGATGAAGTCGTTGTGGCGATGTTTATCTCCACCGGACCCGGTTCGACCCTGAACCGCAAGATGTTCAATTCACTTAGGGACGAGCTCGACCCAACGATCGCTGCGATCTGCACCTGCCTGATCGTCATTTCGATCCTGTTGATCGTTATCGGCCAACTCGCCAGACCTCGTTCACCGAAATAGCGGCGATCACCAGATCGGCGCGACACGCAAACCCAGTCAAACAGTCAAGGACACACGATGACTACCAATCAAACTGACGCTCAAATTGCAAACGCGTTGAACGCCGTGGCTGGTCGCGAAAATGTCAGCGATATCTTCTTTGTCGCTTGTGGTGGTTCGTACGCGCATATGCTTCCGAACCAATACATCGTGGAGCGCGAGGCAAAAGCCATCATCGGGAATGCGCTCAATGCGGCCGAGTTCAAGGCGCGGGCGCCGAAGCGCTTGGGCAAGAATTCCATCGTCATCGCCTGTTCCCATTCGGGGACGACTCCGGAAACCGTCGAGGCGGTCAAAATCGCCCGCGCTGCAGGTGCTCTGACCATCTCATTGACGCATGATCTTGGCAGCCCGCTCGACCGGGAGTCCGAGTTCACGATCTCCTACGTCCATGCACCTCTGACCATGTCGCCCATTCATTCGGCAGCAGTGTTGCAGAGGCTGACCTTCGGCGTTCTCAAAGCCCGGGAAGGCAACACAAAGGCCGATGATTTCGACAAGGGCTTAGCGGCGTTCCCCGCTCTCGCGGAGAAGCTCGTCTCGGACCACCAGGATAAGGTTGCCGAATTCGCGGAGACGCATAAACGTGAAGCGATTATCTACACGATGGCGTCAGGACCGAACTTCGGGCAGGCCTACTCGTTCGCCATTTGCCTTCTGCAGGAAATGCAGTGGGTTCATTCGGCGGCTATTCATGCTGGCGAATATTTCCACGGCCCGTTCGAGATCACTGACTTCGACGTGCCGTTCATCCAACTCATGGGTTTGGGACCGTCCCGCGCGATGGACGAACGCGCGCTCGCCTTCGCGCAGAAATACAGCAAGCGCGTGACGGTCTTGGATGCAAATGATCTCGGCGCGACCTCACTGCCGGAAAGTGTATCCGAGTATCTTGCGCCATTGGTCTTCTCGCCTGTCTTGCGTGCCTACGCCGACAAGCTGTCCGAGGCCAAAGGTCATCCGCTCACCGTCCGCCGTTATATGTGGAAGATGGAATATTGATTTGGCGCAGGAGGTAGGCCTTCCGCGTGGGCCTGCGACCGTGTTGAGCACCAACAAGGAGCTCCTTGTGGAGGTGCCGGGGGTGGCTAGTGCTGAAGACGTGTCGGTCTTCCCCGCCCTAGCGCACACGGGCGAACCGTAAGATCCGAAAGTTTTGCTCATGGTGTATGCCTCCCAGTTCGAACTTGGCCTCGTCGGCGTCGGTGACAATGTCGTCGACCATTATCTTGACCAGGGCGTTTACTACCCCGGAGGAAATGCCCTGAACGTTGCAGTACTCGCGCACCGGTTCGGACTGCCCAACGGAGCCTACATCGGCATCTTGGGCGAGGATGAGGAGGGCCGACATGTGCACGCCTGCATCCTTGCCGAGGGCATGTCCGATAGCCAGCTGCGTTTCGCCAAAGGCGAGACTGGCAAGGCGAAGGTAACGCTAGTCAACGGCGATCGTGTCTTTGTCGGGTCGAACAAGGGAGGTGTCCGCAGGAAGTTGATGTTGCGTATGGATCAGGATGATCTCGACCTGATTTCAAGACTTGGTCACGTTCACTCGTCGTGCTTTAGTTATATCGAGCCTGAACTACCGCGCATCCGCGCGATTGTTCAGGGGCTTTCATTCGATTTCTCGACCACACGTGACGCGGATTACCTCGCGGCCGTTTGTCCGATCGTGACGCTTGCGTTTCTATCCGCCTCGGATCTGCCCGATACCGAGACGGCAGAGTTGATCGCCAGAATTCACGCCTTTGGCGCCCCTATGGTCTGCGTTACCCAAGGTGAGCGCGGCGCCGTCTTCAGCGATGGCACACGCATCCTCCGTCAAGGGATCGTTCAGGCGAAGCTCGTTGATACGATGGGCGCCGGAGATGCGTTTATAGCGGGCTTGCTCGCCACGCGGATCAACGGCGCTTCGATCGACGACGCCCTCCAGCATGCGGCAACCTTCGCTGCCCGAGCATGTGAATGGCCCGGGGCATTCGGACATCCGCACCCTGCGGAATAGGAGATTTTATAGACGCGCTACAGACAGCCGAAACCTCCTTGACCGGTCCCAGTTTGCTTCGCCTCCCGTCAAAGTGAATACCGTTCTTCGATCGAGACAAGGTGAATAGTGGCACAGCCGACTTTGACGATGGACAACAAAGGCAGACCCGGCTCGCTCTCAGTCGGTCACCAAGGGACAGCGAGCGTGCCTCGGTCGAACGTCATTTCAATTCTGATCCGCTATCCTAGCCGCACGGCGGCGCGTGAGGACGTCGGTGGGCCTCAAACCTCCCACACGACCCACAGGCACCCAATTCGAGCACAAAACGACGCATCGCAGCGTGTGCTGATCGCCGCGAGCTCGGTGTTGGGGATGTCGCCGCCCGCGTGCAGATGACCGAGATGCCGCAACTGGTTGCGCGCTACACTGGCCATGTATGAACTCTTCCACAGGTTTGCCGAGCAGCTTACCGGCAGCGTTGACAAAGTGGATCTTCACAATGCCCTGGCTGAGACGGCTTCTTCGCTCGATATCCCGTTATTCGCCTACCTCTTCCCCTCGCTCCAACTGGGCCGCGCGACGGATCTGATCTCCACCTATCCCCAGCCTTGGACGTCTCACTATCTTCACAGCCGTTATGAAGATTTGGACCCAGTGATTGATCACGCGCGTCGTCGTCAGGAAACATTCCGATGGGATGCCGACGGCGGGGATCTCGATTTGTCGACTCCACAACGACGGCTGATGGATGAGGCGAACCAATTCGGCCTCCGCAGCGGTTTTACGATCCCCATCCATGACCGCCGCGGTCTGTTTGCCGCTTTAACCTTCGCCTCCGATGAAAGGCAGCCATTGTTCTTCCGGGTCATTGACCGATATGAGCGCGCGCTGCAGCTGATAGCCATCTTCTTCCACATCCAGGCGCGTCGTAGGCTGACGACCGCCCGAACCGTGGATGGAGTTGCTCTGTCAACTAGGGAGATTCAGTGCCTGCAATGGGCTGCGCGTGGCAAGTCAGCCTGGGACATCGGCCAGATTTTGGGAATCAGTCAGCGCACTGCAGCCTTTCACCTCGACAACGCCAAGAAGAAGCTAGGCGTTCGTACCGTCACCCAGGCTGCCATTCGGTTCGCAATGTCCAAGCCATCGGATTACAAGTAACAACCTGATCAACCTGTATACATGCACAGGTTGTAGCGACTCCGGCCTTCATCTCCAATCGCAGGCATCTTTCATGCGAGGAGAGGCCGTCATGATGCTGCTGATTACGCCCGACAGCTACGCTGAATTCGCCGACGAGCTCGAGGAGATGCACCGTCTGCGGCATCGTGTGTTCAAGGATCGGCTCGAGTGGGATGTGTCGGTCGAAAGTGGCTACGAAGTCGACACCTTCGATGCGGTGGGCCGCCCTCACTATCTGCTGCTTAAGGGTCCGAGTGGGGGCATCGATGGCTGCGTACGCATGCTGCCGACCACCGGCCCGACCATGTTGCGTGAAAGCTTCCCCATCCTTCTCGGCGGCCGCCAGGCGCCGGAGGATTTACGGATTTGGGAAAGCAGCCGTTTCGCGCTGGATGTTCCGTCGTCCGCGCCGAAAGTGGCAGGCATCGCGCTTGCCACCTACGAACTGTTCGCCGGCATGATCGAGTTCGGTCTGTCACGCGATCTGCGCAGCATCGTCACCGTGACGGATTTGCGCATTGAGCGGATCCTGCGTCGCGCCGGCTGGCCACTCGAGCGCTTGTCCGATCCACGGACGATCGGCAACACGCGAGCCGTCGCCGGATATCTCGACATCTCTCGCGACAGCCTGGCAGTCGTTCGCCGCAATGGCGGCATCAAAGGCCCGGTGCTGTGGGCGCCGGCTGCGAGATCGCATCGTGACCTTGGAATGTGATTTCCTGCGCCAGTTGGAAGCGGTGCGATGGACGAGACAGAACTTGGTCCTGCCTATCCCGACTGGCGGGACAGCAGCGCATATGACTATACGGTGCACCTTACCAGCCGCGGTTGGGCCTGGGAGTTTCTAAGGCGCAATCATCATTTCCGGAACGATGTGCGGGACGCGCTTCGTCATGCGCAGCGTTCTGAATTAAGATCAAGAACTTCCCTTACCGTGCTGTCGCCGGAGGATGTTGATCTTTCACGATGGGGGCTTCTTTTTTGCCAGCTCGATCGACAGTCATGCGAGCGTCTTCTGGTGCCCTGGCGTATGTAGCCACGTGCTGCCTGTTGCCGCCGAACGCGCACAAAGCTCGCCTGTTGCGGACGCTTTCGATCTCTCCGCGCTATTTTGCCGGATCTCCGTTCTTCTTACAGGAGATGGCCACCAACACGTGGTGTTCACGGATGATGGCAGGAACCTGCAACTGACAGTCTCCGGCGCAACACTCTTCGAGCCTGCGCGATTGACCGCCAGCGTCATCTGGCCTCCTGCGGAGCTAAAGCAGCGCCTGCGTGGTCTTGAATGCTTGAACAGCCTACGGTCGACGGGGAGGCTGCCCGCGAGGTTCTTTCGACCAGAGCCCCGGCGTGCGCGGCTGCGCTGGGTTCTGCGCGCGCTCGACGGCTCCATTGCCGGCGTCTTGCATCGCGAGATCGGTGTCGCTCTGTTCGGTGAGGCCCGTGTCGATGATGACTGGGCCGATCCCGGTGACCATCTTCGTGACATCGTGCGTCGAGCGGTCAGGCGCGGGCGCGCACTCATGAATGGCGGATACCGGCAATTTCTTCGGTAGCGGCTCTGGCCACTTAGCCTGCGAACAGCTCCTTGTACCCGCTTGTTATCAGCCAATTCGTCCTGTCCAGATGACTACGGATTGCTTTGCGAGCGCGAGTTGGCTCCTGCCTTGGGTCGATGCCCAATATCGTCTGCGCCATCTCCTCCTCGCTGGCATTGTCGGCGCACGCGTCGAGGAGCCTGAGATATATCGCGAAATGCTCATTGTCGTAGGCGGTTAGGCTGTCGGCCCAAGGGACTTCGTCTGCGATTTTTTCGATCATTTTCTTTTTCTCAGCAAGCCCTTGGAACAACGATTTGTAGAGAATACTCCGTGGTGAAATCCTCGACAAGATAGTGGCCTCTCATGCATGGAGATCCGAGAGGTCTTTGCCCGCAATCTTCGCAGGCATCGCCAACGAAAGAAGCTGTCACAAGAGGCACTAGCACATGAGGCTGGCGTCGACCGAACCTATGTGAGCGCCCTTGAGCGCTCTGTCTACGCAGCCAGCATCGACACGGTTGCACGACTGGCAAGAGTGCTCGAGGTTAGCCCGGCTGATTTGCTCGATCCCGATTCACGGTAGATCTGGCGTCGGTAGTGTATCACCAGCCAGGTCAGATTCGGCAACATGACAGATGCAGGATCTGTCGTTGCTGAAAAGGCGCCAGCGCGCCTAATGGCGCGGACCGGGTGCTCATAAACCGAACCCGCTTTTCTTCGCGATGCTCAGGCGGTCTCGGCCATCCGGCTTCGCCCCCTGGCGCATGCAGCCCTCCGGGCTGAAGTGGTCGCCGCCTGTTGGCGGCGCGGTTTGGTAGGTGGCCTTCCCGGCGGCGCGGGGTGGGCGGCTCTCCCTTCTAGGCCCGCCGCGGCGGCCCGCAACCCTCCGCTCCGCTCCGGGTCCTCCACATTCGTTCCGGTCCTTCGGATGCCGGCCGCCTCTGACGGCGAGCCTTTCCGGTCGTTTTCGCCGCCCACCCCGCTTCCGGGGAAGGCGCGGCGAGATTTGCGAGCGGAGATCAGATCATGCGCAAAACCAGCAAGCGGCCTGCCCGTGGCGAGGATGGTGGCCAAGGAAGCCGGCAACAAAGGACCAGCCTTTATTCGGAAATCACCGACCGCATCATTGCCGATCTGGAGCGGGGTTGCGTGCCGTGGGCGAAGCCTTGGGGAAAGGCCAGGGCATCGCTCGGCCTGCCGAAGAACGCCGCCACGGGGCGAAGCTATTCGGGGATCAATATCCTGATCCTGTGGGGCGCGGTGATCGAACGCGGTTACTCTGGCCAGAATTGGCTCACCTTCCGGCAGGCGCTTGCGCTGGGCGGCAATGTCCGGAAGGGCGAGCACGGCACGGCCATCGTTCATGCCGACCGCTTCGTTCCGAAAGGCGAGAAGGAGCGCGCCAAGACCGATGGCGACGAGCCACAGGCCGTTCCTTTCCTCAAGCGCTTCACTGTCTTCAACGTCTCGCAGTGCGATGGCCTGCCCGAACACCTTTACGGTAATGCGGAGCCGCTACCCGAACGCGAGATCATTCCGCAGGCGGAGGCTCTTGTTCGCGCGTCTGGCACGGATATCCGCATCGGCGGAGATCGCGCGTTCTACATGCCTGCCGGCGACTTCATCCAACTGCCGCCGCAGCCCGCTTTCTTCGAGCAGATCGACTATTACCGCACTTGCTTTCACGAGCTTGGCCACTGGACCGGGCACCCAACGCGGCTCGCCCGTGACATGTCCGGCTCGTTCGGCTCCAAGGCCTATGCCCGTGAGGAACTAGTCGCAGAGATCGCCGCAGCTTTCGTTTGCTCCACGCTCGGCATCGAGCCGACCGTGCGCCATGCCGACTACATCGGCTCATGGCTCGCCGTGCTGCGCGAAGACAACCGCGCCATCTTCCGCGCCGCCAGTCTTGCTTCGAAAGCCGCTGATTTCCTGCTCGCTTTCGGTGCCGACGCTGCTGACGCGGAGGGCCTCGGGGAGATCGCGGCATGAGCGCGCGCGGTCCACATTCCTTGGCGACTGAGCCGACGCCGGCAGGCGAGCAGACGCTCGTTCCCGGCGTTCGGCCAACTTCGCCCGCCGAAGCGGGCTTCGCGAAGGCGGGTCACCGCGCGACCGGCTCAACCTGCTTGCGGAAGCGCCGATGCGTCTGCGCGCAGAAGCCACTCGACATCGGCCTCTTCGATGGTGAGGCGGATCAGAGAAAGATCCAGTGAATCTTTCTCCCGCCGAACGCTCGCAATCAACTCGACCTGTTTTGACGAGGAGCCTCAACATGATCCTGATCACCGATGAATTGCGCGCCCGGCTGCTGGCCAACGGCGCGGCCGAGACCGAAACCGACCATATCCCTGTCGTCAAATTCTTCAATCCGACCGGAGCAGCGACCTGGCTCCTGACCGAACTCGACGCGGATGGCGATACGTTGTTCGGCCTTTGCGACCTCGGCTTCGGCTTCCCCGAACTCGGTTCCGTCAGCCTCGCCGAGCTTGAAGCCGTCAAGGGTCCGCTTGGCCTCGGCATCGAGCGTGACCTTCATTTCAAGGCGCGTTTTCCGCTCTCGGTCTATGCCGAGGCTGCGCGTATCGCCGGCCACATCACCGAGGCCGAACGGCTTTTGCGGCAGGCCGCCGCCGCTCTCTCGCTTCCCATTTCCGAGCTTCCGCCCGACGCGGCGGAACATAAGCGCCGGTAGGCGCAAAACCGGCCCCGCCGCGTTGCGGCGGGATCATTTGAACCCGAGTAAAAGGAGACAGAACCATGCAGCTTGCTCACGTTTCAATCGAACAATTGAGTGTTTCAGCCGTCAACATGCGGCATTCCAAGCGCGCGCCGGATATTTCCGACATCCTGCCGTCAGTCCGCGCGCGCGGTGTGCTGGTGCCGCTTCTGGTGCGGCCCAACGGCGCGCCGGACAGTTTCGAGATCGTCGCCGGGCGGCGGCGCTATTTCGCGGCGAGGGCCGTCGCCGACGAGCGTGGCGAGGCGGAGCCCTTGCCCTGTGCCATCATGGAAGACGGCGACGATGCCGACGCGCTCGAAGCTTCGCTGATCGAGAACATCGCCCGCCTCGACCCCGATGAAGTCTCGCAATGGGAGACGTTTTCGCGGCTGATCGGGCAGGGGCGCACCATAGCTGATGTCGCCGCCACGTTCGGCATCACCGAGCATCAGGTGAAGCGCATTTTGGCGCTCGGCGATCTGTTGCCGAAGATACGCGAGGCCTATCGCCGCGACGAGATCGACACCGAAACCGTGCGCCATCTCACCATGGCATCGAAGGCGCAGCAGAAGGACTGGTTGGCGCTCTACGCCGATCCCGACAACCGAGCGCCACGCGGCTGGCAGTTGAAGCAATGGCTGTTCGGCGGCCAGTCGATCTCCACCAAGGTGGCGTTGTTTGCCATCGAGGACTATGCCGGCCTGATCGTCTCCGACCTGTTCGGCGAGGACAGCTATTTTGCCGACGCCGACCTCTTCTGGCAAACGCAGAACGAGGCGATTGCCGCCAAGCGCGATGCCTATCTTGAAGCCGGCTGGAGCGAGGTGGTGGTGCTTGAGCCGGGCCAGTATTTTCACTCATGGGACTACGAAAAGACGCCGAAGAAAAAGGGCGGAAAGGTCGTCATCACCATTTCGCAGCGCGGCGAGGTCGAGGCTCATGAGGGCTACCTGTCGCGCAAGGAAGCTCATCGCGCTCGCTCCAACGACGAGGGTAGCGAGCAGGCCGAGACGCCAGCCAAGCCGTCGCGGCCTGAACTCAGCGGGCCGATGCAGAACTATGTCGATCTGCATCGCCACGCTGCCGCCCGCACCGCCATGCTCGAACATCCGGGCGCGGCACTGCGCCTGATGGTGGCGCATGCCATTACAGGCTCAAGCCTGTGGCAGGTGCGTCCCGACCCGCAGCGCGCCGCCAACGAAACGGTTGCCGCGAGCATCGCCGGCTGCAAGGCCGAAGCCGCTTTCGACGACAAACGGCGCGAGGTTCTGGCGTTGATCGGCACGGATGACGAGGATGGTCCCATTGCCGGCGGCAATGGCGACGACTTTGCCACGGCAAGCGTGTTCGCTCGGCTGCTTGCGCTTTCCGATGACGATGTCATGCGCGTACTGGCCATCGTGATGGCCGAAACACTTGCCTCCGGCAGCGCTGTTGTCGAAGCGCTCGGCAATCATATCAACGTCAACATGGGCGACTACTGGCAGCCGGACGATGCCTTCTTCGAGCTGTTGCGCGACAAGGAAGTCGCCAATGAAATGCTCGCCGACATCGGCGGCAGGCTTGTGGCCGATGGCAATGTCTCGGAAAAGGTGAAGACGCAAAAGAAGATCATTCGCGACTTCCTCATGGGCGAAAACGGCAGACAGAAAGTCGATGACTGGCTGCCGCGCTGGATGAAATTCCCGGTCGAAAGCTACACGAAACGTGGTGGCTTCCGCACCGCCGATCAATGGTCGAAGGTCCAGTCGCTGTTCGTGTCTCAGTAATCAGCGCAGCGCGAGCGGCGGCGTTCTTGCCCTGCCGCCGCTTGCCCGTTCCGCCAGCTTGAAACGGCGACAGAACCCGTCCACGGCACCAGCGCTTCGTCGCTCCGTTCTGAGCGACGCATCCTTCCCAAACTGAGCGTCAAACCTCGTCCGGACTGCGAGTTTCGGCGCGTGTCCCTATGGCCGGGATATGGTCGGGCAGGGCATAAGGCGTTCGCGCTCCTGTGGCCGCCTTGAGCGCCTGCTTGGCTGCAGCGACCGCGTTTCTGGCCTGTCTCCATGTGCTCACCGAAGACCCTTCCCTGCGGCTGGCTTAATGACCTATGGGCGGATCCGGCCCGCCCGAAACCCTCGCTACCAGCTTTTTTCCCCGCCGCCTGCGGCGGCTTCCTCGCGCCGCTTCGCTTCAAAAAAGCCGTCCGCTCGGGTCCTCCGCTGACGCTGCGGCCTTGCAGGTTCGGGCAGGACGGACGCGCCCATCACGGTCCGCCATCGCAGGGGAATGGTCCCCGGCGAGGAGAAAATGGAGACTTCAAATGACCGCGATCGGATACGTCACCAAGCAGGACAACGGCGGCTACAAGGGCCAGCTCAAGACCCTCAGCGTCCGCGCCGACATCGACATCGTGCCCAACCAGGCCAAGAGCGCCGACAATCATCCCGACTTCCGGGTGCTCACTCAAGGGGTCGAAGTGGGTGCGGGCTGGACACGGACCGGCGAGGCTTCCGGCAAGGACTATGTGAGCCTGTCGATCGCAGCCCCGGAGTTCGGCCCGCGAAAACTCTACGCCAATCTCGGCCGCGCCGCCGGCCAGGATGACGACGAGACCTACGCCATCATCTGGAACCCGGTCGACTGATCGGCAAGAACAAAAGCCCTCGCGCCGCCGGCGCGGGGGCTCCCTTCCGAAGTCTTCCAGCGCGAACCTAGCGCGCCGGAAGGGGCGGCGAAAACTCCCGACCGACTCTTCGCCCGTCCCGCAGACGACCTCGCTCGCCGATCCTTGGCCCGGCCTTCCATCGGCGAAACGAGGATCATCATGGATGACGAAAACGAACGCGCCGCCCGCGCCAAGAAGGGCAGCCCGTTCCTCAACACGGCGCAGGCTGCCTTCTATATCGGCCTTTCCCAGCGGACCTTGGAAAAGATGCGGATCAAGGGCGCCGGCCCGAAGTTCCGCAAGCACGGCCGCTATGTCCGCTACCACATCGACGAGCTCGACGAGTGGTCGAAAGGTCACCAGGACGAGATCGATTCCAATGATGGAGGTCGCTCATGAGCCGGCGACCCTCCACGCATCTGATCGGCAGCAGGCTGCGGCGAATTCGCGCCCGCAAAGTGATCGCCGCGACAGCGATTGGCCTGGGCTTGCTTGCCTTCACTGCCTTTACCAAACCGACGCCCTGGCTCGTCTGGAACGCCTCGGCAAGTGCGCCGATCGGTCTCTATCGGGTTGTCGCCGGGACACCTGCGCGGAGCGATCTCGCGCTCGCTCGCGCGCCGGAATTCATTGCAGATCTCTCCGCTCAGCGCGGCTATCTGCCTCGCAATGTGCCGCTGGTGAAGCGCATTGCCGCGCTGCCGCGCGAGCACGTCTGCGCCTTCAACGAGGTAATCATCACTGGCGGCGAGATTGTCGCGCGTCGCCTCGCGACCGACACGCTTGGTCGTGCGATGCCTTGGTGGAACGAGTGTCGCACGCTCTCAGCTGACGAGTTTTTCCTGCTCAACAGCGGGGCTCCTCGCTCTTTCGACAGCCGGTATTTCGGGCCGGTGCCCGCCAAAAACATCATCGGGAGGCTCGTGCCGCTATGGACCGAGTGACCCTCCTGATGCTGGGCATGATCGCCGTTGCACCATGCGCCTGTTCCGCCTCGACCGGTGCTGAGCCGGTCGCCATCTCCCTAAGTCCGCAGCTTCGAAAGTGGCAACAGTTCGTATCGGAAGCAAGCCAACGTTTTCGTGTTCCGCAGGCCTGGATCTATGCCGTCATGGATGCCGAGAGCGGCGGCAGGACTATCGTCGACGGGCGTCCCATCACCTCGCGTGCGGGCGCAATGGGCCTTATGCAAGTCATACCCAAGACCTATGAAGAGATGCGCGCCGAGCACCGTCTCGGCGTCGATCCCTACGATCCGCGCGACAACATTTTTGCCGGGACGGCCTACCTTCGCGAAATGTATGACCGCTTTGGATTCCCCGGCCTGTTCGCTGCCTACAACGCCGGGCCAGAGCGCTATGACGACCATTTGCGGCGCGGGCGACCGCTGCCGTCCGAGACGGTCGAATATCTCAGAAAGCTCAATGCTGCTGGAGTTTCGGCTGCGGACATCAACGAGTTCAAGGGCAAATTTCCGCCCGAAAAGGCGTCGAAAACCTCCTCAGGGCGGTCGCTGTTCTTCCTCAGAAACGGTGTCCCTGGCAGCAATCCGAACGGCGATATTTTGGTACCGCTTGGATCGCATCAATGAGGCCGGATCGAGGGAAGGGGGCCGGCGCGCTTGACCGGAGGCGGGCGAGGACAGGTTCGCGGAAGGCAAGATAAAGGGACCGCCTCCCGGAGGCGGTCAAGTCTTTGTCTGCACATCGTTTTTGCCGGAGGCTGTTCACGTGCCTTGGAGGCTGATGACGGCAACCCTTTGATCTGGCGCCAGATTTCCGGGAGCTTCACGTGAAGAATGATGAATTCAGGCCGAAGCTTGGCAAAATCGGCTCGCAGGGCTCGAAGGCAGGAAAGCGCTTCGCCGGCCAGGTCCGGGCGGCGATCAACCGAGCCGGCGGCAAACCCCGTCGTGGCGGCCGCTTCACAGGAAGCCGGGCAGGGCGTGGTGGCGCTGCTGCGGCGCTGCTCAAATCACGCGATCGCTACGCCGCCTTTCGGCTGCGACGTGTCGTCGTCAAGGCACGGGTCGTCAAACTGGCCGGCAAGGGTTCGGACGGAGCGCGCGCACACCTGCGCTACCTCCAGCGCGACGGCGTCACCCGCGATGGCGAGTCTGGCCAACTCTATGGTGCTGACAAAGATCGGGTCGATGGCAGAGCCTTCCTCGATCGTGCCGACGGCGACCGGCATCAGTTCCGTTTCATCGTCGCCGCCGAAGACGGCATTGAGTATGACGACCTCAAGCTACTGACCCGGCGCCTTATGGCGCAGATGGAAGAGGATCTCGGCACCAAGCTCGACTGGGTTGCCGTGGACCATTTCAACACCGGTCATCCGCACACCCACATCATCGTCCGTGGCAAGGATGATCGTGGCCAGAATCTGGTGATCGCGCGCGAGTACATCTCCTCTGGTCTGCGAGAGCGGGCGGCCGAGCTGGTGAGCCTCGATCTTGGTCCGCGCACAGATCGCGAAATAGAGCAGCGCCTGCGCCAGGAAATGGAGCAGGAACGCTTCACCAGCATCGACCGCCAGCTGCTACGCAATCGCGATCACGACGGACTTGTTGCGCCGGATGGGCGGGATGCTTTTCGGCAGACGATACATCAGGGCCGGCTGCGCAAGCTCGAGCGGATGGATCTTGCAGCGGAAATCGGCTCGGGCCGCTGGCGCCTGGACGATGAGCTCGAACCAACGCTGCGCCGCATTGGCGAGCGAGGCGACATCATCAAGACCATGCATCGCGAACTGACCAGCAAGGGACTCGCCCGCAGTGTCGCTGATTGTGTTGTCTACGATGCGGGACAGAATACTGAGCCTGTGGTCGGCCGCGTTGTCGCGCGAGGGCTGAGCGACGAGATCAATGACAGGCATTACCTCATCGTCGACGGCATAGACGGCAAAAGCCACTACATCGACATCGGCAAAGGTGAAGCCACCGAGACGACTCCGGACGGCAGCATTGTCCGTGTCACGCCTAGGAGCACGGAGCCGAGGCAAGTCGACCTGACGACCGCCGAGATTGCCACCGCCCACGACGGTCGCTACAGCATCGATATACATCTGAAGCACGACGCATCGGCTACCGAACGCTTTGCCGAAACGCATGTGCGGCGGCTGGAGGCGATCCGGCGTGCTACTGCCGGTGTTGAGCGACAACCGGACGGCACGTGGATCGTCACGCCGGATCATCTCGACCGTGTTGCCGACTATGAGCGTCGGCTGGCTAGGGCGGCCCCTGTGGTCATCGAAAAGCTCTCATCGATGACGCTGCAGCAGCAGCTTGGATTCGACGGCGCCACCTGGATCGACCGCGAGCTGGTCTCCGACAGAGCGGAGCCCTTACGGGACTCCGGTTTTGGCCGCGAGGTGCGGGAGGCACAATCCCGCCGGCGGCAGTGGCTGATCGCGCAGAGCCTTGCGCGTGAAGACCAGGACCGGATCGTCTATCGCACCAACATGATTTCGGTCTTGCGTCAGCGCGAGCTGAACCGGGTTGCCGGTCAGCTCTCGGAAGAGTTTGGCATGCCCTATGCCGAAGCCCAGACCGGAGATCGAATACAGGGCACGTTGCGCCGATCGATCGAGCTTGCCAGCGGCAAATATGCAGTGGTTGAGAAATCGCGCGAGTTCACCCTTGTGCCATGGCGGCCGGCGCTCGACCGTCAAATTGGCAAAGACGTCTCTGGCATCATGGGGCGGGAGGGGATTTCATGGACCATCGGCCGGCAGAGGAGCGGGCCGAGTGTTTCGTGATATGGCCGCACGGAATCTTCGTCCAGGTGTGCCTGGAGGGTGCTCCATCGAGAGGTTAATGATTATCCGGCTAATTTAACGGTGATGGAAGTACTGAAGGCGTAAGCGACTGATAAGGCAACATTATCATTCGTTTTGTCGCTCCGACAAGCTGTGCGTTTTATGCCGAAAATCGTGGCAGAAAGCGCACGGCCACTTTACCCTCAAAATCATGATTCGCCTCGATCCCGCGACCGCCAATCCTGCTCCGCCGCCGACCGTCCCGGCCTGGGCGCTCACGGCCGGTGGTGCTCCGCATGACGCAGACGCCGCTTTCCGGGCCGGCGCCGCCCTGGGTGCCGTTGACACGATCGCTCGGGCGCAGCCGGCCTGGGTCGGCGCCTGGCGCCAGCGGCTGGCGCTCCGCTGCGCCGCCGCCAGCATGCGGCTGGCCGGCCGCGCCGAGGATGAAGCCGCCCTGCGCGATGCCTGGCAGCTTTGCCCTGCCGGCGCCGATCCCGGTCCCGCCGGCGCCATTTTTGGCGCCTGGCGCCAGCTGGCGTTGCAGCCGCCGGCGGTCAGCGCCGATCGGCTGGCAAAAGTGGCCGAGATGCTCGGGCTCGCCCGGGACGATGAGGCGCTCGCCGACCTGAGCATGGAGATCGAGGACGTGGCGGGGTCGCAGCGGCCGGCGCCGTTCGCCACGGCGGCAATCGCCGCTCGCGTCGTCGCCATGCGTCCCGGTGCCGAGCTTTTGGCCTGGTGGCTCGCCGACCTGGTGCTGGCGCAAAGCCTGCGCTGGCCACGGCCGCTGCCGCTGCTGATGGCCCAGGCTTATGGCCCGGCCTTCCGCACCGAGGCCGGCGGCAGCCGCATCCGACCGGGCGAAAGAGGTTTCGAGCGCGCGGTCTGCCTCGCGCTGGTGCAAGCGGCGGCGGAGGTCTGCCGGCTGGCCAGCGAGTTGTCGCGCCGCGCCGAAAAACTTCTGGCGGTGGCGCCGAAACTGCGGGCTAAGGGCGCCGGCGACGTGATTTTCTTGCTTCTGAATGAAGATGCCGTCGCCGGATCGCTGACGACCAAAAACCTGTCGCGCTTTGCGGCCCGACGGCTGTTCGAGCGCCTCCAGCAACTGGATGCCGTGCGCGAGCTGTCGGGCCGTCCCACCTTCCGGCTGTTTGGGCTCTAGCGATGAGCCAAGCCTCCGTCCGCCGCAAGATAAACGAGCAGCCGGCGCTGCTGGACACCGAGCTCGAGCACCTTCCGCCGGAACTGCGCTGGCGCGAGTGGATGGGTCGCGTCGAAGCGGTGATCTTTGCGGCAAATGAACCGGTGCCGCGCGAGGTGCTGGCGCGGGTGGTGGGAAAAAAATGCAATCTCGACCTGGTCATCGACGACATTAGCGCCGAGCTCGCCGGCCGTCCCTACGAACTGGTCGCGGTCGCCGGCGGCTGGCAGCACCGCACCAAAAAGGTCTTTGGCGACGTCATCCACGCTGCTTTCGGCACGCCAGCGGGGCAGGGTGCAAAAGAGCTGACGCAGTCGGAGGCGCTCGTGCTGATGTGCATCGCCTATTTCCAGCCGATCACACGCGGCGAGCTGTCTTCCTTCTTCGGCAAGGAGGTGTCGCGCGACCTGATCGGCGTGCTGCGCGCGCAGGACCTGATCGCCTCGGGACCGCGCAGTCCGCAGCCGGGGGCGCCTTACACCTATGTGACGACCAAGAATTTTCTGTCGCAGTTCGGGCTCGACACGCTGCGCCAGCTGCCGGATTTCGAGGCGCTCGAGGACGCCGGGCTGCTGTCGAAAGAGAAGCTGCTGGCGGGGGACGTTCCGACGGGATTGGTGAGCGGGAAGAGCGACGGGGACGACGAAGAGCCAAACACAGAGGTCGTTGAAGGCGAAATGCCTTCAGGGGTGCTCTCTGGATCTTGTCCTCAGCGACAAGTTCCAATCCACCATCAGGATGAATGATCTCGCGGCAGGCGAAACACAGCGATGACGTTTGATCTGACAAAATTGGGCTGGAAGGCTTTTCAGGATCTCGCCACGGCCGTCACGGCCGAGATCCTGAAACGCCCGGTGCAGACCTTCCTGGGGTCGAACGATGGAGGTCGAGACGGAGCGTTTCTCGGGACTTGGACCGGTGACGACGGTCAGCCGATCAAGTCGACGCTCCAGTGCAAGTACACGGGGAAACCGGGCGCCAACCTCACGCTGGCCAACCTCAAGAGCGAGCTGCCGAAGGCAGTGCTGCTGGCTCAGAACGGGCTCGCTGAGGATTATGTGATCTTAACCAATGCGGGCGTATCGGGTGAAGCGGACAAGGAGATTTGCGCCGCCTTCAACGCGGCAGGCGTTAAGCGATGCCAGGTGTTTGGCGGCTCGTGGATCCAGCAACAGCTGGACCAGAGTGTGCGTCTGCGCATGCTGGTGCCACGGATCTACGGGATCGGCGACCTCTCACACATCATTACCGACCATGCCTACAAGCAGGCCAAGGCGATCCTCGACAATATGGGATCCGATCTCAGCTGCTTCGTGCCGACCGACGCCTATCGACAGGCGGTTAAGGCGCTCCAAGAGCATCGCTTCGTAATCCTGCTGGGAGATCCAGCCTCGGGCAAATCGACGATCGCGGCGATCCTGGCGCTGGGCGCACTCGACGACGGCTGTATCGGCGCCGTGAAGATCAACGCGCCAGACCAGCTGCATTTTTGGCACCCTGGCGAGAAGCAGTTGCTGTGGGTTGACGATGCCTTCGGGTCCAATCACTTCGACCTGGATCGGATGAGCCGGTGGAATGCCGAGCTCGGCACGCTGCGGGCGGCGATCGAAGGCGGCTCCCGCATCATCTTCACGTCCCGCAACTATATTTGGGGAGCGGCCCGGTCCCACCTAAAGCAGAGCGCGTTCCCCTTGTTCAAGGAGAGCCAGGTCGTCGTGAATGTCCAAGAGCTGACCGACAATGAGCGCGCGCAGATGCTCTACAATCACGTCCGCCGGGTCCAACCCCAGGCAATGCGCCAGCGGCTGAAGCCGTTTATGGCCGCTGTCGCCGCCAACAAGGCATTTCTGCCGGAGACCGCACGACGGCTCGGTGATCCGCTGTTCACCAGCAAGCTGAAGCTGAGCGCGGGTCGGATGAAGGAGCTTGTCGAGCAGCCGGTCGAGTTTCTGACCGAAGTGCTCGAACAGCTTGACGCGCCCTCCCTTGGCGCGATCGCCTTGATTTTCCTCAATTCGGAAAGCGGCGTGCCATCGCCGATCGGGCAGCACCCGGCGCTCGAAATGGTCACTCGGCTCTTGGGCGTGCAGCCCGCGGCTGTGGCCATGGCAATGGAGCATTTGAATGACAGCCTGACCCGGCGCCTTTCGGCTCAAGACGGTGACCGCTGGGTGTTCCGACATCCGACCGTGACCGACGCATTCGCCGAGATAATCGCCCGCTCCCCTGAACTGATCGAGCTTTATGTGCACGGCGCGAAGATCGATCGGCTAATGCGCGAGGTCGTATGTGCACCGTTGACTAGTGAACATGCCCATGTCCGCGTCCCGGCCTCGCTGTTTGCAGTGCTCTTGGAGCGGTTTCAGGATCATCCGCTCGACGAGATTTTCAAATCGTTCCTTGGTGCCCGTGCTGGTGACGGCTTTCTTGGCAAGATCGTCACTGCACGCCCAGACATTCTCGAATGGGCAGAAACGACAATCCCCCGCAACCTTTCATCCGGCGGCCTGCTGCTCCTGGCGGCCCTCAACTCCTACGGTCTCCTGCCTGAAGAAGCCCGGGAGAGGATCGTGGAATATGTGGACGATGACACGATCACCTGGATGGGGACTGATGTGTTTGCGAACAAGATGTACCAGCAGATCTTCACCCACGACGAGTTCGACGATCTTGCCGCGCGCTTCCGCAAACAATGGCTGAATGATCTCGGCAACTTGCTGGATGATATGCGCGGGAGGTTTTCTTCGGACAATGAACTCGGCCTCTATGAGGACTTCAAGGACAGCATGGAAAAGGCCGAACCGTTCTTTTTCCCGGATGGGCGGACGGAGCCACTCGACACCTTCTATGCCGAGATCAGCGCCCATATAAGCGCCCTCGAGGACGACAGGCCCTTGCCCGAGCCTTCCACATGGTCAGCGCAGGCGACAACGTCGGCAAATATCTCCATGACGTCAGCTACTGCTGACAGCAGCACGATCTTCGACGATGTCGATGATTAGGAGGCAGATGTTGAACCAATTCTGCTTGAACGGTAGCTTTGGCGCCGGTGAGACGGGCGGTCGCTCGCTCGCTGGCTGCGGCCACAGGAAGGTGGAAAAGGAGCAGCCTTCAGATCGGCTCCCCACAGTCGCACTTAAGCTGGCTTCGAATCATCAAGCGGCGATCGCCTTGTCGGGCTGCCAGACGTGGGGCTGGTAATTCATCAGAGTCTGCCCATCGGCGCTTCGGCTGAGTTCGATCGTTATCAGCCTGTCATTCTGAAAGGCCGGACTGAATTCCAGGGCGAGGTAATCGAACAGCGGTTTCTCGTGGACTGCGACAACGATCTGGCGCTGCAGTTTCGATTTGGCCAACGTGCGCAGCAACGCTGCAAACTGAGCGATGTGGACTTCGTCCATGCTTTGAACTGGATCGTCGATTATCAGCCACGGAAGGTCTGGAGTGACCGACAGGTGCAAAGCGAGAAACAGCGTTAGTGCCGCTGTATTGAGGTTCCCCGCGCTCAGCATGGCCCGGGGGTTTCCGCCTTTGCCGCCCGAGCGGTACCAAGTTTCCAGGATGGCCTCGACAGGTCCCCCATTTGTCTCAGGCACTGCGAAAGCGGGCACGAACGGTTCTTCGGGCGCCAAGCGTACGAACAGGTCACGCCAGACGCGGTTGAGCGAGCCGTTGAAGACTTTCCTCACGACTGTCGTACGCGCCTCGCCGACGCGCTTCGCAAGCTCGCGCGCATCATGAATGATCGAGTCTGCCCGCCCTTTGGCGGCATTCAGTTGGTCAAGTCGCGCCTGCGAGGTGGCAATGGCCGACACGACAGGGTCACGCGCCGCAGTCAGACGTTGCACCTCAAGCGTGTTGCCTCGCATTTCACGCCGAATGCTCTGGTTTGAGGTGTAGACCTCCTCCAGCCGGGCCGCTTCCGCCCCGAACCGCGACAGGGCCACATCTACGGATTCCGTCGGGCTGATCGGGTCGAGATTGAGTTCCGTTGCAAAGCGAACCAGGGACTCCCGCAGCGCCGTCCCACTTTGGTCGAGGGCGGCCAAATCCGAAAGCTCACGCGATGCCGAAGCCGCAGCCTCAAGCAGCTGTTGCCCCTCGGCTACGCTATCGGAGATGACCTCGAGCGCAAGATGGATTTCCTGCAACAAAGCCTGTCTGGTTCTGAGCGCGTCACGAGTCTGATTATCAAGCCGTCTGCTCCGGATTTCGCCGAGCTGCCTCTCCGCGTTGGACGCAGCCGCAAGTGTCGCGGCGCGATCCTTGTTCAGCGCCTGCAGCTGTCCGGAGACGGCCGTCAAGTCCGTTATCCTTGCCGAGAGATGGGCGTGAAGCGGGGTCTTCGATTCCTCGCTAAAATCACGGCCACAAACGGGACAATCCTCCGAGTGGATGTGGGGTAAGAGGCCACTGAGCGCTTGCGCCAACGTGCCGGCCTCGGCAGCATAGCCGGATATCTGTTGCTCAAGGGCGTCGGTCCTGGCCTTTGCCCGTATGTATTCGCCGCTGAGATCGGTCTCGCGCTGTGCGGCCTGCGCGTCGCTAGCCAGAACATCCGAGCAACGGGCAAGCTCCTGAGTTGCGGACGCGAGCGCCACAGAATAGGCGTGCTGCGGCCCTTCGCTTGCCGGCGGCAGATCAGGAACCAAGGGAGCGAGGCGTTCCAGCAGTCGGTTCAATTCGCGGCCCTGGGCTGCGTTCCATTGTTGCAACGCGTTGTCCGCCGCCTCGCTGCGTGGCTGGGCAGCTACTCGCTGCCGCGAGGCGTCAGTAGTCGAAACCTGCTGCCACTGGCGGTGCGCGACCTCGATCTCGCGCCTGAGATTCGCCAGCCGGATGAGTTCCTGCTCCTCCTGTTCGGCGGTGAGCGGACGTCCTTTGCCGTCATGGCGTTCCACCGCGTACATCGCCTTCGTTCGCTCGTCATTATGCTTAGTGAGCTCGAGGATACGGGAATCTGTCGCCGCCAATCCACTCCGCAAACGCTCGATCTCGTTTTCGATCTGTGGGATCGCATCCCTTGTTTCGGCATAGGCTGGCACGCCCGATCGGAGGCGGCGAACGTCGCCCGCGTCGTGAAGTCCGTCTATGATGGCGTCGAAATGATCGAGACCAAGGAGGTCCTTCACGAACTTGGTGAGAGCGGAATCGGTTCGCTTTGGGGAATCCTGGTACAATTCAAGCAGCCGTCCCAAGGAGGATTGGGCAAGAAAACAGCGCTCGCTGTAGAATCGAGCCAAGTCAGCGGCGAGCAGCGCGGCGCCCGAAATCCCATCAGTGCCGACATTTATCTCCGCCTCATTACGGGGCAAGCCGTCGGTGTTGATCCAGATACGGGCCGACTTGGCATCCTTGTGTACCAGATGGCTGGCGTAGTCGGGATCGACGCGCTCCAACGAGGGGACACCTCCAGTCAAAGCCAGCTCGATGCCCGAAAGCAGGCTTGTCTTTCCCGCCCCGTTCTGACCGTGAACAAGGACGATCGGCGCGTCCAACGGGACTGAAATGGTGCCTTTGATACTGCGGAAGTCGGTCAGCGTAATGGACCGCAACTGAGCTGGGCTCATTCGAAAACTCCGCCTGCTGGTCGATCTGTTTCGTTCGATTGTTTCACGGCAGGGACTTTCAACGAGGTATTGAGCAGCTCATGAAGCCGCGCTTGCACGGTGTTGGCTCCCTGGGCCGCCAGCGCGACGACCTCAACGACGCTGTCGTCCAGATCATTCGAGCGCTGGGCGATTGATTCAAGCGGCTCCGTGGCGTTCTGGCTCGGTTCGGGCAGCGCAAGGGGAAGCAAAACCGCCAGCCAATTCTGTAACAGGCCACTGGTGTCGTCGGGCTGGATGACACCGGTGGGCAGGACCCGGCAGACCTTCGTCATAGCATCGAGAACCGTTCCGGCCGGCCGAGGTCCGACCAAAATGGCGGTGAGCGGGCGTTTCGACCGGGCGACATCGAGGGCGCGGGCTACGCCCTCTACCTTGCGAAGGATTCGCGTGTCGGCCTCAAAAGCCGTGTCCGCAACCAGGACGAGATCAGGAGATGGGTTCTCGCCGATCAGTGCGGCAGGGAACTCGAAAGAAAGCCCGGCAATCGAAAGCGGCGACGGGAGTCGCCGATAGCCCGATCCAGTTAGGATCTCGACAACGCCTTCTATAGGCGTGGAAGCGCTCATATCGCAGCCTCCTCACGGAAATACTGTACGAGATCAGCAGCCCCGATCACGCGTTGCAGGAGATCGTATATGCTGACCTCGCGCAAGCCTAAGTGGCCCGTCCGGCCAGGGGAGCTACGCGGCGACCGTGGCATTGTGGGGGGCTTTTCGGCGCTGTAGACAAGCACGGCGTCCTCCTCGTCAACGATGTGACCGTTCTGCTGCAGTCGAACCGCGGCTCGACCGTTCGCGGCAAGAACAACCTTCGTGCTGGCGGCCGCGGTCGACACGCGAACGATACCGGCAGTGGGATCCGAAGGGTCCACTCCTTCCAACGTCCAAGCGCCGCTTTCGAGGCCAATGCCCAATATGCCAGCGGTGACGGCCACCTCAGCCAGTCCGGAGGAAGGAATGTTGTGATCGCCCGCCACGTGGTGCAGAGGCACCGACGTCAAGGGATTGTACCGGCGCGGTACCGTCCCAGCCGAGCCATCCCTGAACATCGTCATCGTGCGCGACGCCTGGTCGGCGAACGCCTTCACAAAGTCCAGGCGGCTCCCATTGTCAGCACTGGCAATTTGGTTCCTCAGAGCGATAAGGCCTTGCTTTACGGCTTGCTTGCCATCGTCGCTCAGCGTGCCTTCGACCAAGTCAACCATGGCTCTCATTTTGTCACAGATCACGGACAGGAGCAGAGCCATCAGGAGGGGATTCGCGTAGGCCTTGATCAGGGATTGCCCATTGATCTGGGTCCGCGTCGCGCCAGTGTAATCGTTGGGATACACGTTCTTGAGCAGGGCCTCCTGATCGGCTCCGACCTTGTCGCCGGAAAACACGAAGCTCGGCCGCTCACCTGGCCATGGCCATCGCATTGTCGCCTCCGCGCTCGCGAAAAGCGCCTGGATGTTGGAATCCTGTGCCGACAAACCCAACATCAGCGTTGGCTTGGAGACGGCGATGTCGGTGAGACGACCGATTACCGCCTTGTTTTCCGGAGCCGCGGCCCAACGATTGATCTGCGAGAAGCGCCCGACGAGAAACGGTCGGTAGTGCGGTTGATCCTTCACGGCGAGAACGGCGCAGCCGTGAAACTTAATCAATTGCGCGACGAGCGCCGCCTGACGTAGGTCCTCGGACCTGACACAGACGACAAGCTTCGGTACGTTCCCAGTAAGCTCATTCATCGCTTTTTCGACGAGCCCATCCCAGTTGGCCGTCGCGATGTCCGAGGCAGTGCCCTCCAGCACGAGCATCGCCACGCAAAGATGCTCCACATCAGGCTCGGTTGTGGGATTGGCGAATGTCGTTGGCACATCCACACCTTCCCACAGGAGATAGTCGTCCGGCTTCCCGGGAACGGTGATGTCCAGCAGCCTTGCGTAGTTATTCGTAAGGCGCCCGACGATAGCATCGCGGTCAGGCCAGGTTGCGAATCCCGACCCAAAATCCACACGGGTCCATTCCTCACGCGAAAGACTTGCGAGGGCAAGCGACCGGTCGAGTGCCTCTTTGAACGGGCAACCACCATCCGCGGCATCGATCTGCTGCCGCAGAAACTCGATGACGCGAGGAATAATCTTCTTTAGCCCGTCAACACGACCGAATGAGATGCCGGAACCCAGCCAAAACGCGTATCTATCCTCGGCCACCCCGAGCGCGACAGCGCGGAATGGCCCATCAAGGATATCAAGCGTCTGGCGGATCGTTATCTCGGAAGCACTTGGCGCCACAGTCATGCGCGAACTTTCGATACAAGGCTTTGATTTTGAAACATGAGAACTCTATTTTTGAAATAGTGACAAATCGTTACGTCATTTCTAATGCTGTTGGGGCCCCCACCTCTAACGATGTGGCGCTAGCAGATATGCACATCCTGCTAAAGCGATGTTGCGAGTTCTAAGTAGCGGCAAAGTGCATTCGCCAGCCGCATCTGGTGAGGCGTTCGGCACTCGGCTTGGAAGAGCACTGGGGACGACACCAGGACACAAACGCATTTCGCCCGGGACGTCGCCACATTCAAACGGTTGAGGCTGTACAGGAATTCCATGCCGCGGGGGGCATCGGCGGGGCTTGAGGTCGCCGTGGAATAGATGGCGATCGGCGCCTCCTGCCCCTGAAACTTGTCTACAGTACCGACTCGTGCGCCAGGCAGGCGCTTTCGGATCTCAAACACCTGGGCATTGAAGGGTGCGATGATGAGAATGTCGTCGAGCGTCAACGGACGAACGTCCCCGAGACGATCCGTCCAACTAACGCCCGCCGCAATAACTTCTTGCACCAGGTCCGCAATGGCCTCTGCCTCTTGCGGCGAACTGCTTTGGTTGCCGCTATACGTGACGGGCACCCACCGCAAGCCCGCGCCGGACAGACGTGTCTCGCCACCGATTAACTGGCTCTCTAGGCCTTCGCGGGGACGAAGTTCCCCACCATAGAATAGCTCCGACGTGAATCTGCAAATGTCCGGGTGCAGCCGCCATGTTTCGTCGAGGAACAGGCCGCGATCCGGCGGGACGGTTTGGGCGCCGTCGAGGATGTGGTGAAGGGCGGACACATCGCACCCGTCAGGGTGGCTGCCCTGGATCGGCTGGTCGAGCTGCTGGGGATCGCCCACGAGCACCAGCGTCTTCGCCGCCTGCGAAACGGCGAGCACGTTGGGGAGGGCCATCTGCGCCGCCTCGTCGACGAATAGCACGTCGACCGCCTCAAATGCGTCGGGGCGCGACCAGAGCCAGGCTGTTCCGCCGCCGACGTTCACGTCCTGGCCGATGGCCGCGATGAGGTCTTCGCTCCGGCGGGCGAATGTCAAGCTATGCAGGCTTTCCTCAACCTCATCAGCTTTAAGGCGGGACTGGAGGTCGATCCCGAGATCGTCCGCTTCCTCGATGACCTTGTCGATGAGGTTCCGAATGACCTTGTGGCTGTTTGCAGTAATTCCGACGGTCTTGCCCTGCCTGACGAGGGCGCAGATCATCTGCGCTGCCGTGAAGGTTTTTCCGGCCCCCGGCGGTCCCTGCACGGGCAGCACGCCTTCGCCGAGTTGCTCCGCCAGCCGAAGTGCGGCAGCCAGTGTGCTTTCGCCGGCTTCCCTCACAGGATGCTCGCCGATGGGAGGCGGGCGCCTTAACAACAGATCTCGCGCGGCCTGGTAGGGGCCGGGGCCTTCGATCCCGTTCGCCACGACGTGCTCGCCGATGCGGAGGAGAGCCTCCGCGATTACCTCGGCGCCGACGACCTTGTGCGCAAAAACGGCTTCAGGATGAAGGCTGGCGGTGTCCTGGCGCTTCTTGATATCGACGGTCCGTTCCTCGAGTGAAATCGCTTCCACTTTTCCGAACTTGTCGCCGCCGCAGTTGCGAAGGTCTTCGCCACCGCGCAAGGAAGTCTCCTGCTTTGGGTAACTGTAGCGGTGAATGGGCGCTCGAGCCGTTCCGCCGGCGTCCCCGAGGAACACAAGGCCTGACAGCCCGGCCCGCTCGTCGAGCAACTCTTCGGCGGGCACCGCTGCAAGACGAAAGAGCTCCCACCAGGTCGCCTTGGCTTCCCGCCGATGCCAATCGAGCAGGTTGGCAAGCAGCCAACGGGCCTGCTGCTCTTCCGAGCGCTCGGCAGGATCGTCAGGGATACCTTCCAGAAGCTGTTCGATAACGGGAGCGATGCGCGCAAGCCATGCGGCGACGTTCTCGTTCGGCGCACCATCATCGCCGGCCGCAGGCCGCGGGACTTCCAATCCGGCTGCGATTGCTTCGGCGCGGCGATCCTCCAGCCATGCGCGGAGGGCGGCCGTCGAGAGGCAGTCATCCTCGTTGTAGGCGCGCACGGTCGCGCGGGTTTCCTCGCTGACGGACGCGACATCGCCGAGTTCGAGATTCGCCTGGAAATTCACGAGGGCGCTGTTTGCCGCCGGGAGCGGCACCCGCCTTACAAAGCCGTAGAAAGGTTCGAGACGCTTGATGGAGTAGCTCTCGACGCTGGCGCGAACGGCGTGACGAACCACCGAATAGAGGTCGACGAAGAGCTCCGCGCGCAGCATGCGGTCGATCTCGTCTTCTCGCGTGCCGTACCTTCCCATCAAACGCTTTAGGGCTGCGGGCTCATAGGGCGCGTAGTGGTAGATGTGCAGGTCCGGATACCTCTCCCAGCGCGCAATGACGAAATCGACGAACCGTTCGAAAGCCTGTCGTTCCTCGGATCGGCTTAGAGCCCATTCGCCGCGATAGACGCTTTGGCGCTGATCGTCGCTGAACAGGTAGCCGAAGAGATATTCGAGGCCGTGCTCTCCCACGAACGGATCGCCTTCGAGGTCCAGGAAGATGTCGCCGCCAGACGGTTCAGGAAGGCGCGCCAGCCCGAATCCCGGCTCGATCTCAAGCATCTCGAACTTGCGCTCTCCGGTTTCCCGAGCCTCCACCTGCAAGCGCGCCTGTTCTCGCACGCGGTGATAGGAGCCGACTGACCCGCGTTCGGGACGCCAGGAAAGAGGCAGAGGAAGCGCTGCTATGCCAGCCATCGTCGAGGCCCCGTGTAGCGCGAACTCACTGTTCTGGACTTTCGTGGCGCCAGCGATCAGCGAGGGGTGATCGTCATCTCGCCTCTTGCCGTCGCAAGTGTCGTGCCAGCGGCAAATGTCGCAGTGAGCGGTCGGGTCGGGATACGTGGCTGGAGCGGTCTCCTGCTCGAGTGACTGCTCGAACCGACGTTTCGCCTGGCGATAATAGGCGGCATAGTCGGCGAAGCGGAACGTCTGCGGCACGAAATCGGACCAAGGCGCGACCACATGCATGTGATCCGGCGCAAGGCCTTGCGCTTCCTGCAGGAGGTCGGAGTAGAGGCAGAGCTGGAGCACCGTTCCCGCTTTGGTTTCCCGTGCGAGTTTGGTGTCGAGCACCTCGTACGACCAGGAGCCAAGGTTGCTTGGTTTCTCCACACGCCGCAGGATGTCAGCACGACCGCCCCAACGGCCGTGTCGTAGCGCTCCCTGGACGATAACTTCGGTTCCCGCAGCCATCGACTGAAGGGTCGCCGCAACGGCCGCGTCAGAGACGTCGACGCCATCGATCCGTGCTGCTTCCAATCCGCTGTCGATCAAATGCTGCACGAAGTTCCGTTCATGGACGGCGCCGCGCTCTCGCAGAACCTCAAGCTGCGGGTCCCAATGGGAGGGCTTTGCGAGCTTTCCCTCCGCAACGGCCCGGTTAAGGACGCTCAGGTGATGGCAACTTAGATGGCCTACTAAGTCACTCGCGCTAAGCCCAAGTTCGTCCGCAACCAGCTGCATAACCGTGTCCCCCCATTGCTGCCGCGGAGCCCACTTTCCACTCGGCGTCGTTAATAAACCCTACCGGGAGAATCCTTCGCCACGTCAGTAGCCGGAAACCGCAAATATTGGGGTGCCTGGTACTCGCATGGCCGCCATGCACTCTATTGTCCGCCTCTGTTGAGCCGGGATGACCAAGGAAGAGTGATCGAAGTTGTTTGCTGTCGGACGCAATCCTTGTTCGAAGATTGTCTGATACCCGCAGACCATGCCATGATGTCAACGGAATATCCTGAGGGTCCGGGGGGACGACTATGGAATGGTTCCTGATCGGCGCGGCGTTGGTTGCGTGGCTGATCTATTTGGGACGCAGCCAAAGTTTCGCAGAAGAGGCGCCGCAGCGCTCACGCCGAGCTATGCAGGAAAGGTCTGCGCCGACGAGCGGACGGATTGCGTCGATGCAGCAGCCTTGGCAGGACCCTCGATCTCGTCCTGACAGGCGCTTCACCGATGGAAGCAACCAGTGGGAAAAGCGATCGTTCACTGAGTGCCGGGCCGCAGCCGCCGACAGCCGAGCCATGGGAGCCCCGGCGAGGTGGTTGCCTGCCGGAGAAAGCGTTCGGGTAGCGGGAGTTACCATCCAGTCGGGCATGTTCTATCTCGGCGGGTCCTTCCCTGGGAAAGCGGGTGCCGAGAACTGTCTGGTTGACCCAACTTGCCAGGTCGGCTCCGTAAGAGGCGATCCCGAAGGCAAGACGTTGCCCTACTGGCCATCATATCGGTCGATCTCCCCGGGGGCGCGTCGGACCTATCTCGAATGGCTTGCAGGAGGCAGGAACGATCCTTCGATCGGCATAGGCTATGTTTTCATATTCTTCTATGGCCTCGAACGTCGTCTCTTCATCGACGAGGCGAGGAATGAGGCTCCGGCGATGGCAGCGGAGGTCCGGCGCCTTCTAGCGCTCCATGGCGAGAACTACTCCTTCAAGGGCTACGCTTCCAAGTTCCTGGATGTGGCAGACTTGATGGTGAACCCGGACACTTCTCGTCCGACGCTTACGCCAGACCTCAGGAACGGCTACGAGATGCCGCTGTCCGTAAGGGCTCATCTCGGGCGGAAGCTAAGTTCCAAGCTTCCTTTCGACAGCACCGACGCGCTCCTGTGGATATTGTCCCTTCCAGACACGCAGCTGCGCACGCCCGCATCCAGATGCTTCGAGGAACTCGTCGAACTCTGGCACCTACGGTTCGCGTCGCGCTATCCGGACGGGTTGAAGGTCAATTCGCCGAGGACGAACATCAAAATCGAATACCGGGCGGCGAGCGGTGGCTTCGGGGGCAGGGTGGACCTGTCGGATAGCGAGCTCGGGCCGCTTCCTGACATCGCTGCCCTTTCCGCGCCAATTGATGGTCTGAGAGACCTTCTCACCGCCTGTACCGACGAGCTTGCCGCCTACAGCCGTCTTCTTGGGAAGAAACCTGACGCCAAGGGCTCTGTCGAAGCCGCTTTCCTGTTGCCCAAGGAGATCCTTACGTCCGGCTCCGGGACCGGAGCCGCGGCGCTCAAGCGCGTTGACGATCTTTTTGGCGATCACAGGATCGCCGGGGTGAAGTTGGCACGACTGGCGCAAGCCCTGGGAATGGAAATCCCGACCAAGGGAAAGCTCGGCGCCGGCCTGTGCAACCAGATCGGCGCCTTGATGGACAAGCTGGATGTTGGCTTCGAGCCGGACCGCAGGTACGGCTCGCGCTACCTGGAAGCCGACGGCTACATTCTGCTGTTCAAGGCGAAGGATGGCGCTCCCGTTGACGGCGAGGCTTCAGCCTATGCTGCGGCCAGGGCGATGGTAGAGGTGGCGGCGCTGGCGGCCGTCTCCGACGGAAAGGTCGAGCCCAGCGAATTCGAATCGATCAAGGCGGACATCCGTTCGTTTCCAAGCATAGGCGGCGTCGAGCGCGGCAGGCTGATGGCGTATGCCAGTACGCTTCTCAAGGATCCGGCGGCGCAGCAATCCGCCATCAAGAAATTGGGCAGCATCGGTGCAGATGCCCGCGCCAGCGCCGTCCGATCGGCCACGTCGGCCGTCCTGGCGGATGGCTACGCGGCTCCTGACGAGGTGAAGTTCCTCGAGCGGCTGTACAAGGCGCTCGGCTACCCGGTGGAGGATCTGTATTCCACCCTCCATCGCGGGTCGGTCGCGCTCGACGAGCCCGTCGCCGTCGCTCCGGAGACGCGTGCGACCGGCGTTCCGATCCCGGCGCCGCCTCCCACATCCCCCTCGGGCGGTCTCAGAATCGATCACGGTCGCCTGGAGCGGATCAAATTCGAGACCACGGCCGTGTCGGAGCTTCTCGCGGGCATCTTCACCGAACAGGAGCCGCCAGCCTCACCGCCTCAGGTCAGGGAACCTGTTGCTGCCGAAGGAAAATTCGCCGGCCTCGACGGCGCTCACGCCAGGTTGCTGAGCCTTCTGGCCGAGAGCGGCGGACTGGATAGGCAAGCGTTCGAAGACGAGGCGCGGAAGCTGCGGCTGTTGCCCGACGGAGCGATAGAAACGATCAACGAATGGGGTTTCGACAGGTTCGACGAACCTATAATCGACGGCGACGAACGCGTTTCAGTCGTAGAGCATCTCAGGGATAAGCTGCAGCAAGCGAGGGTGGAAGCATGACGGCTGTCACGACTATCAAGACGCGCGATCGCGATGCCATTCTGCAGGCGCTCGCCGCCGGCGTTGTCCCGAAGACGGGACTTCGTCATGTACAGGTCGGCCGCGCGGCTGAGGTGGGAGCGTTGGTCCGCGATATCGATCGCATTTGCGACGGCGGAGCAGCGATCCGTTTCGTGATCGGCGAATATGGGGCAGGCAAGACCTTCTTTCTGAATCTGGTGCGACTGGTCGCGCTCGAGCGCAAATGCGTCACGATCCATGCCGACCTCGCGCCGGACCGCAGGATCCATGCGACGGCGGGCCAGGCGAGGGGACTTTATGCCGAAGCCGTAAGGAATATGGCGACGCGGACCCGGCCCGACGGCGGCGCACTGCCGAGCGTGGTCGAACGCTTCGTGACGGACTGCATCCAGGAGGCAGCACAAGCGGGCGTCCCGGTCGAGCGCATCATCGATCAGCGTCTCGCGCACCTGCAGGAACACGTCGGCGGCTATGACTACGCGATGGTCCTAAAGGCGTACTGGAAAGGAGGCGAGCAGGGCGACGAAGTCCTCAAGGCCTCGGCCCTTCGGTGGCTCCGCGGGGAATATTCCACGAAGACGGAAGCGCGCCAGGCGCTTTGTGTCCGCAACATCATCGATGACGACAACGTCTATGATTCCCTCAAGCTGCTGGCAGCCTTTGTGAGGCTTGCGGGGTACGCCGGGCTGTTCGTTGTCTTCGACGAAATGGTGAATCTGTACAAGCTTCAGAGTGCCCAGGCTCGCAACCAGAACTTCGAGCAGGTCCTGCGCATGCTCAACGACGTGCTGCAGGGCAGCTTCGGCGGCTTCGGCTTCGCGTTCGGCGGCACGCCGGAGTTCCTCATGGACACCCGCCGCGGCCTCTACAGCTACTCGGCTCTGCAGTCCCGCCTTTCCGAGAATGCGTTCGCGACGAACGGCCTGGTCGATCTTTCCGGTCCGGTGCTGCGCCTCCAAAGCCTCACGCCCGAGGATCTTCTGATCCTTCTTTCAAATATCCGGGCAGTGTTTGCCTTCGGCGATCCCACCAGGAACCTCGTTCCGGATGAAGCCCTTCCAGCGTTCATGGAGCATTGCAACAAGCACGTTGGCGATGCCTACTTCAGGACGCCGCGGAACACGATAAAGGCGTTCGTGCAGTTCCTGGCAATCCTTGAACAGAATCCTGGAACGGAGTGGGCGAGCCTGGTGGGTCGGGTCGATATCGCGCCAGATGCAGAAAGCTCTTCGGTGGACGAGAGCGAGGGCCAAACCGAGGGTGGGGACGAGGATCTTGCCACCGTCAGGCTCTGAGGCCACCTCTGGATTCGACAGGCTCCATGAAACGATCCGGCGCTGGATCTGGGAGCAGAAGTGGGAGGAACTCCGCGACGTCCAGGACAAGGCGATCGCCGCGATCCTGGGCGGCCGGAACGATGTCCTGATCGCGGCCGCCACGGCGGCCGGGAAAACGGAAGCCGCCTTCCTGCCAATCCTGACGAAAGTGGCGGCCCGGACGGAGCCGGGCGTGTCGGTTCTCTATGTGAGTCCGCTCAAGGCGCTTATCAACGACCAGTTCCGGCGCCTGGACGACCTCTGCGAGCGAATGGAGGTCGACGTCGTCCGATGGCATGGGGATGCGCCTCAAGCCGCCAAACAGCGTACAAGACGCGACCCGCGCGGCGTCGTGCTGATAACTCCGGAATCCATTGAGGCGATGCTCCTGCGTCGTCCGGGCGATGCAAGGAGGATGCTGGGCGCATTGGACTTTATCGTCATCGACGAACTGCATGCTTTTCTGAGCGGGCCACGCGGTCTCCATCTGGCAACCCTGCTGCGGCGGCTGGATGCCCTGTCAGCACAGCCAGCAAGGCGGATCGGGCTTTCCGCCACGATAGGCGACCTTTCCGTTGCCGCCGGCTGGCTGAATCCGTCCTCTCCATCGACCGTTTCGATCGTGGAGTCCTCGGCCGACTCGCCCGAGCTAAGGCTCCAGGTGCGGGCATACGCGGATGGCGACGACGCCGAAGAGATCGACGGACTGGAGGCGGAGGAGAAGCCAGTCGCACTGGACTTCATCGCCGACCATATGTTCGCGACACTTCGCGGAGCAAACAACCTTGTATTCGCGGGATCGCGTAGGCGCGTGGAAGCCCTGGCGGACAGGCTGCGGACGCGATCCGAGAAAGGCGCAGTTCCGAACGAGTTCTTTCCCCATCACGGAAGCCTCTCGAAGCAGTTGCGGGAGGAACTCGAGGACAGGCTGAAGAAGGGCGATCTCCCCACCAGTGCGGTCGCGACCACCACGTTGGAGCTCGGCATCGATATCGGATCGATCAAGTCCGTCGCACAGGTAGGGGCGCCGCGTTCGATCGCGTCGCTTCGGCAGCGCCTCGGACGCAGCGGGCGCCGGCGCGGCGTTCCGGCAATCCTTCGAATGTATGTGCGGGAACGCAATCTCGGACAAGATTCCGACCCACTCGATCACCTGAGGTTGGAGACCGTGCGTACCGTGGCAGCCGTGCGCCTGCTCGTCGCCAAGTTCGTCGAGCCACCTTCCGTCGTCGACGCCGTTGCGACAGTCGCGCTTCACCAGACGCTCTCCGTGATCGCACAGGACGGCGGGCAGCGCGCTGATCGCCTTTTCCAGACGATATGCTCGGCGGGTCCGCTTTCCGTTCTGGGAAAGGGCGACTATATCGAGCTGCTGCGCGGTATGGCTTCGGCGGACAATCGTCTGCTGGAGCAAGCGCCAGATGGCACCATCATGCTCGGCGAGACCGGAGAGCGGCTCACGGCTGGCCGCGACTTCTACGCGGTGTTCTCAACGGACGAGGAGTGGCGGATCGTATCCGGTGGGCGGACGCTTGGCGCCATCCCTATCTCGAATCCTGTCGCAGTCGGAGTGGTGATTGCCTTTGCAGGGCAACGCTGGCGTATCGCTTCGGTGGACGACCGCAGCAAGGTGCTCGAGGTCGAGCGGCATCGGTCCGGGAAGATTCCGAAATTCGACAACGTGATGAGCGAGCCTGTCCACGACAGGCTTTCGGCCGAGATGCGAGCGGTCCTGGAAGGCGACGACATTCCCGCTTATCTCGATGCGACCGCCGCCGACTTCCTGCGCCAGGGGAGGGAGGCCTACCTGGAGCTTGGACTGCGGCAGACGAGATTCCTGCCGGCAGGGAAGGATACGCACGTCCTGACCTGGAGAGGCACCGAAGCCAATGCCGTTCTCGCCTTCACATTGGTTTCGGCAGGCCTTGAATGCGCGGTGCACGACGTGGGCGTGACAGTTCTGGAGACTAGACCTGAAGAAACCGAGGCGGTCCTTCGCCAGGTAGTTGAACGCCCACCGGATATTCAGTCCATTTCGGAGTTCGTCGAGAACCTCGAGACAGCGAGGTTCGACGGTATGGTCCCTAAGCCGCTTTTGAGAAGGCTGTGGGCCAAGGCGCGCGCGAACATAGGGAAAGAGATCAGCGCTGTCGCGACAGAACTGCTCAATCCGCGCAGCTGGGCGGTGCTTGGAGATTAAATTGCTGCCCCGAGAGGCGATCGGGTCGCTGGGCAATGCGGTTCAGCCGCAGTCTAAACAGGACGAATGACGCATGGCGAGGCAACATTCAACGCCTCTGGTTATCTCGGGCGACGGAGCTTCGGTAGTGACTGCAAGGCTCCTCGAGCTTGGCGGAGGGGACATGGCATGACCGAGGCGGCGATCCAGGATCTCATTCATCGCTTTCCATCTTGCCTGCCTATCGCCGAGATCGATCCGTTATTCGCTAACCCGGTACCGATTTGCCGAGAGCTTTCGACGCCGGCTGGTCCAATCGACAACTTCATGGTTACGCCTACAGGCCTGCCAGTACTCGCTGAATGCAAGCTTTGGCGCAATCCAGAAGGCAGGCGGGAGGTAGTTGATCATGTAGGCGCGCATCGGTGGAGATAGTTCTGGCCGCAGTAACGCCGCTCGAGAGTTGTTGAGGCAGAGCCCTTGGCAAGCTGCCTAGCGGGTCTTGTCTGCGAGTTCGTCGTGGATCCGTGCGCCGACAATACAGAAGCTTTTCACCGCGTCCTTGTAGGACTGCAAGGTCTGGCGCATATGGGCCAGATGTGTCTGCCGCATTGCCTCCAACTCTTCCATCGCCTTGACAAAACGCGCAGCGGCTTCCTGTGGCGTTTCCGGTTTCGGCGGGCCATCGGGCATTGGCAGGATTGGGGGCGGAAGCCCGCGCGGAGTCTGTATTGCAAGGAGTCTGTAGTCGTTGGCTAGTCGACCATAGTCGCTCAGCGTGGACTGGATACCAACGAGTTGCCGAACAAAATCGCGAAAATCATCCGCCGGAATGACTTTGAGGCTCTCTGCATCCTGCTGGATGTTCAAGAGGGCGATGCCGAGGGAGGGGATGAAAACGGGCTGCTGGTCGATCTGCACCCCGGCCAGCGTTTTGTTGATCGCTTCGCATTCCTGACCAGCTATCTGCAGAAGACCGACGACACGGTCCTTCTGTTCGCGCGAAGCGCGCCAGTTATCGAGATACAGGGCTGCTAGCACACCGAACAGCGTGGTGAGGATCGGCAGCAGGAGGAGAGCGATCCACGGGTTTTCGATGAGGCTGCGTTTCTGGCTGGCCGCAACTTTGACATCCGACGATTTTGACGGACTGTTTGCTTCAGTCGAAGCAGGCGCTGGCTTCGTGCCGGTTTTCTCCGCCTTAGGCCGAGCCGACCCTTGTCGTTTCTTGTTGGCGCCAGCCAAGCGTTTCCCACGCGTCATCGCGTACCCCTCTAGATTAGCAGCGCCAGCTATCGCATCAAGCAAGCATTGACAGGCTGCCGAGGCTTGCTGGACGACTTGATATCACGGGCTTTTGCCTATGCGAGTTTTCTAAAATAAGCTATAGATTGATCGTGCGGGAGACGGGGCTCTGGCATGATCGATTCAGACGTATTCGACTTTGTCGAGCGGTGCCGGAAGCACATGGCTACGGGGCCGCTTTTGAGCGACCTGCTAGGGACAGTAACAAAGCTTGGATTCGAGCATCTTATATTGAGTGGCGTGCCGTTGGGCGGGCAGAAACTCGCGCCGATGGTAGAATTGAACGGCTGGCCGGAAGGCTGGTTCGAGCGCTATGTAGAAGCCGAGCATGCCGCTGTGGACGGCGTCTGTATCTATTCTGCCAAGACATTGAAGCCATTTCTTTGGTCCGATGTACCCGCCAAATGGTCTGGGACGGAAGCTTCGCGGCGCGTCGCCGGCGAGGCGACGGAGTTCGGCATCTGGAGCGGCTTCGCCGTGCCGATGCTGAGTGTCCATCACTGGCAATCCGTGCTGTCGTTTGCCTCCTCGCAAAAGACCTGCAAGCTGTCTGAACGCCAGCAGGTGCAACTGGTCACCATGGCGGTCTACGCCGGCATGACGATCCAGTCCTTTTCGAATGACGCCGAAGATGGCGACGGGCCGCTGACCGACCGGGAAAAGGAAGTCCTGCTGTGGGCCGCGGCCGGCAAGACCTCGTCGGAAACCTCGCAGATTCTGGGGCTGACCGAGCGCACCGTCAAATGGCACGCCACGCGGGCCCGCGAGGCGTTTGGCGTCGCCACCACCACCCAGGCCGTCGTCGAGGCGGTGCGTCGGCGCCTGATTCACCCGTAAGTGCGTCAACTGTCCGATCGGACAGGTGACGTACATTAGAACGGCTGCAACTATTCCCCCAAAAGAACGATCGGGGGATCGCGCGATGATTGCGGCACATGTCGTCAATGCGCATAACAAGCATCTCTACGAAAACGAATTCGACGAGTTTCTGCGCCGCCGGCACGATTTCTTCGTGCATCAGAAGCATTGGCGCCCTCCGAGCCCTGACGGTCGCGAGCTAGACCAGTTCGATACGGACGCGGCGACCTACCTGCTCGGTATCGAAGACGGCCGCGTCGTGACCTCGGCTCGACTGATCCCAACGAGCGAGCCGCACATGGTCTCGGAGGTCTTTCCTCACATGTGCGAGAAATCGGGCGTGCCCAGACGACCCGACTGGGCCGAATGGACCCGCACCTTCGTCGTTCCCGACAAACGCGGGACCGGCTTGCGAGGCACGCTCACGCAGCTCTGCTGCGCGGTGATGGAATACGCCCTCGACGAGGGGCTCAGCGCCGTCGGCGGCGTCCAGGAAACCTACTTCATGCCCCACCACGGCGCGCTGAAATGGCACGCCGAGCCGCTTGGCATGGCCAGGGAAGAAAACGGCGAGTGGTACATCGTCGCCTACATCGAGGTAAATGAGGCGGCGCTCATGAGCGTGAGAAAAATTCTTGGGATAAATCATACACTGCTGGTTCGTCAGGGAAGGCAATTGCCGTTCGTTGTCGGTCCGCACGAGCGCGGCCAGCATGAGGTGAGCTTTACCTCTCCCCTGCAGCAGTAGGTCCGCTCAGTCGCCTTGCCTGCACGAAGCAGTCTCACAGCATTGGGACCCTGTCATGGTCTCAAGACTACCCATAAGGCCGATCGAGATCGGTGCATCGTGATGGTTCAGTATTGCCCTTTAACCGTGCTGCGGCTCTGTTCGGTAGGGCTGGAGGAGAAGTCATGACCGCGAGATCCAATCCTGCCATTTGTGCAATCTGCTGTCTTGCACTTGCTGGTTCAGCACAGGCCCACTCCCTTGAAATTGGTGCAAGCGGGTCGGAGGCGAAGTGGGATCCTGCCCGACTAAATTACCTTCCTTTGGATCGCGTGCCACACCCTTCTTTGGGCACAGGCCATGACGGATTAGAGTACGTTGTCGTGCTTCCGAACCGTTGGGCCCAAACTCAAGTTCTCCATGTCTGTTTCGTCGGTGGCGCGCCCGATCTACGTAAGAAAATCGTCTCAATCGCTGAGATCTGGATCCAGCACACGAATTTATCTCTCGCGGGAGGCAGCGAAAACGGTCCCGACTGCGCTGCGCACGACAAGAGCGAAATCCGCATCGGTTTTGCTGAGCCAGGTTACTGGTCGTATATCGGAAACGACAGCCTCACCCAAGATCTCATCGACAACAGCCTCGTATCCATGAACTTTGAAGGGTTCGACAAGAACCCACCAGCCGAGCCACGCTTTACGGGCATAGTTCTCCATGAGTGGGGACATGCACTTGGACTGCATCATGAGCATCAAAGTCCCGCCAGTGGATGCGATTCCGAATACGACTGGACAAAATTATATGCCTACTACCAGCAAAACTACGGCTGGGATAAAAAGATGGTGGACAATAATGTGAAGCAGTTGATGGCTGATCGATCGGCGTACGACTGGTCAGAGCGCGATCCGCAATCAATTATGATCTACGGCAGTAATCCGAAATTTTTGAAGAAAGGCGCTCACAGCAAATGCTACTTTCACGACAACAACTCATTATCGAACCTCGACGTAACCGGCATTGAGAAGACCTATCCTGCAGCCAGCGCGCAAGTCGCCCTGAAGTTTCAGTCAGCTACCCTGCCAATTGTGCTCGGCATGAAGATCCCTGATAACCTGCGATTCGCGCTGAGCAGGCAGCAGATCCTCGTCAACAAGCAATTGAACCTGCAGAAGCAGTAGTCTCTCGTCGGCGTGGCGCCGCCCAGTCGACAGTCGACGCAACCAGCCAAGGATACTCGCATGACTTGGATTTCTGGTCGAACCATTTCCCCATCCAGCGGTGAACTCGTCTTCTGGATTGACGAGAACGCCAACTTGCCGGGGCCCCAGAACTGGGAACAGATGTGGCAGACTTGCCAGGGTGAAGAACCCATCGTTGTCGCGCAAGAGCGAGAATTGATCCGGCCAACGCTCCTCGAGGACTATGGAATTGCGTCGCCGACCCAAGCCTGTTGCGTCGATACCGGAGGTGTGGCGAGAGATCATCTGATGGTCGAACTATGCCATCTCGCCACGGAAAAGACGGCCCGCGAAGATGTCGAGCCAATGTCCAATTGTAGCACCTCGTTCCGGACGTTGACGTTTACCTTGGTGAACTTCGACATCACCGATGGTGGCGACTCGATAGAAACCACGCGAGGATGCGTCGGTCACAACTGCGATGAAATCGCCATCGCTCTTAGGACGCGCGGAAAAAATCCATCGCGCGCCACGCTCAACCCAATGTTTCCCAGCGATATCTTGAGAGCGATCGCCTGGCAGGAGAGCCGCTGGAATCATTTTCTGCCCAACGGTAAGCCCAAGTCGAACACCAATACCAACGGCACGGTCGACTGGGGGTTGATGCAGATCAACCAGGCCACTGTTGAGCAGCAGTGGAACTGGAAGTTGAATCTGAGCCAGGGGATTTCGTTACTTGGCACCAAGAAGACGGCTGCGGAAAATTATCTCAACAGGCATCCTAAGGGGGTGACCGCTGAAATGATCGAAAATGAGATGATCCAAAGATATAATGGTGGCACGTATTACAAATGGGACGCGAGTGGCGGTGGCTGGGTTGAGCATCCTGCTAACGACTATGTGGCCTCGATAAGGGCAATCGTCGCAAGTAAACCCTGGCAGTCTTGAAGTGAGCCGTCAAAAAAAGCGCTCTCCGGCACAAAGGAATTAGGAAACCATTGTCTGTAGTTCACCGCCATTGTACGGGAGGGAAACTGTGCGGCGACCTCGTCGAACAGGAGTTTGCGATTGGTTAGCCGAACGATCAGAATCGCTCATCGAAGGGCAGCTAGCATTAGTAAAACTAAGAGTGGCGGCATACCAGTCGCTGGAAGAGCTGGTCGCTAAAAGTCAAAGCATCGGGTCAACCTTTTGATGGAGGACAAAATTGCACCGCTCGGCTTTATGCGCCGTTATTGCCTGCGCCGCTGGGGAGGTTTTTCTCAGCGGCTGCGCGAACGTATCGGTTACTCGAGTGACGTCCTATAACCAACCAGGGCTCCGATACTGGCGACCTGCTCCGTATCTGGCGCTGGAGGAAACGAGTGAAAGCGGCAAGACAACGTGCAATGCCAAGATAGTGATGCTTCCCGACAAATCCGAGGAGTACGCAATCACGATGAATGCTGGCGTTGGGACTGCTTCGGCGAACCCCCAACTCCAGGACGGCTGGAACCTGACGGGTCTTAACGCGAGCGCAGACAGCAAGACCAATGAAAACATCACTGCGCTAGCCTCCCTGGCCAAAGTTTTGGTTCCTCTTGCGGCTCCTGGCGCCGCTAGTCCCGCGCCTCGCAAAACGCAGGTGGTTCGTTCCAACTGCCACGGCCTTTACCGGATGGTGTTCGATCCAGTCACTGGGCAGGTGATCGGGGTGCGCAAAATTGGACTTCCGGGAGAAGTCAATCTGGATTCGTCCGGTTCTACGGCCCCAAGCGATGGGAGCAGAGACAAAGGGGGTAAGAAGGCCGGATAGAACTGCGCGGCGGGATGCTAGGTGCCAGCGTTCCGGATTTACCGTCACGGACGGCGATCGCCTGGCCGAGGCCCGATACCTGCATCGATATCGATCCGCTCGTGGGGGTGCTGCGCACCATTAGCACCCGAAATGGGTGCCTCGCGGTGCAATTCGGAGAGCCGTTTGGTGAGGATGAATCCTCTACGGTCCATGAAAGGTCAGGCCGAGTTGGTCGGCTGCCAGCACATTCGCTCATCATGTGCTAACAGGTTGTACTTTGGGAAAGTTGGGCGGAGCCAGTTATGATCGGAAGTATCCGTACGATTTTCGCGACGTTCCTCGTTTTCGGCAGCATCTACATCGAGTTGACGCACGCAGGCGCATTTGCACAGAGCCAGCCAGAACCGTTCAGGCCGTTGGTGTTTGTGCCTGGCATCCTGGGCACGGAGTTACTTGACGAGAAAGGCAAGGTCGTTTGGGGCGACTCCTCGTCGTTATCCAATTTCGAGAAACTCGAACTCAACGCAGCTTCGCCGCAGCCACCGCTTCACCCTGGTGGCCTGGTCGAAAGCATCAATATTCTCGGCCCGTTTTGGACGATTCACCAATATGACGGTTTGCTGTCAGTGCTTCGGAAACTTAATTATGTGGAGGGCAATAATCTCTTCATATTTTATTATGATTGGAGAAGAAGCAATTTCGACAATGCTCGGAAGCTGAAGGAGCTTATCGACAGCAATACTGCTCTCAAAGGTAGGGACATCGATATCCTAGCCCACAGCATGGGCGGCCTTATCGTCAAAATCTACCTGAATGAGAACGCCAATGACGCTCACGTCGTGCGTTTTGTCAGCTTGGCTGTTCCAAGCCAGGGGTCGATGAACGCCCTGGCCGAAATGACCAACGGATGGGGCGGCTTTGAAAATTGGCTGTCAGGTGGCATCGGAACAATCCGCCGGGTAATGTTTTCATTTCCGTCTCTGTATGAATTGTTCCCCAGCTACGATCACTGCTGCCGCTTTGGAAAGCCAGTGCAGGGAGGTTACACCGACTTCGATCCGGCAGACGCGAGGCTATGGCAGGCAGGCGACTGGATACCTCCTGAGGAACGGACAGGGCCAAGGTTGGCGGAGGTGCTTCAGGATCTCGACAACGCCCGCAAGCTGAAGGCGATATTGCGGCAGCCCTTGCCCTCGAGCATCGAGCAGACGGTCTTTGCTGGCGACAAGTTCTCGACCAACCTCTACCTCTACGTAGATCCCAACGATCGAACCTGGGTACACTGGCACTTCAGCCAGAGTGTCGGGGATGGCACCGTGCCGCTGTGGAGCGCGGCAAATTCGGACTCGCCTGCCCAAAGCCTGCCGGCTTTCACCAATCATGCGACGATCTTTGACGACCAGTGGGTGGTGAACAAGCTGCAACGCATGCTGAACAAGCATGCTGGGCCACCACCAATTTCGAAAAACAATCTTCCGTTTGCCAGCACAATGTCAGACAGCCTCGTCGAGGTTTCGATGGTTAAGGCTGAGTTCGGCCAGTCTGTAGTCAGGGCTGGGGACGATGTTCCTCTGACGATCTCTGTAGCCTTCGTCGGCCCCATCGCGAAAGGCGACCTGCAGCCTGACCTTGTGCTCAGCGATCCTGCGGGGTCGCAACAGTTGCAGGTTCAGGATGTCACGTCGGCCACTGACGAAGCCAACCGCACGCTATCCTTCTCCGCTTCGGTGCACACGTCGCTACCGGGCGCCTACTCAGTTCGAATATCCATTCCCGGAATGGGGGGCGCCTACAGTCGTGACATCGTAGCCTTACCTCCTCACTCATGATTGCGGGAGCTTCGACAATGCGAAAACTGGAACTGCTCCTGCTGAGTGGCTTGGGCTTTTTCTATTCGGCGGAAGCATGGGGGCAGGCGATCGACAAAGACAAGATCTGGAATGATAACCGCGGAGCGGTCGTGCAGATTCACGCTTTCGGCACCGGCGCGGACGGCTCGCGGAAACCAATCGATGCCGGAACAGGGGTCTTCGTTTCGCCTGAAGGATACATCCTCACGGCCCTGCACGTCGTTGGAAAGGATGACGACTGGGCGAAGGTCGGACCGGACCAGACCCCCGACAGGCATGTTGAGGTGACGCTGCTGGACCACTCGGGATCGCCGCATGTCATCTCCCAGAACGCATATGTGAAAGTCATCGCAGGTGTCGACCTTGCGCTGCTACGCGTTGATGGCCACTGCTTCCAATACTCCAAGCTTGCTATGCAGCGTCCCAGCGGGTTCCCGACCTTGGTGGCGATCGTATGGGGAGCCGACACGGTTCCGCATCCGACTTCGACCGATCTAACGGAAACGGATGTGTCGAAAAATGGAGACAAGCTCACCGTCGATCGGATCGCTGCTCCGGGTGGCTATAGCGGGTCGCCACTCTTCAACTCGGCGGGCGAAGTCGTCGGTGTGCTCGACAACCGTTTCGGCGACTTGGCAGCGCTTGCCATCCCCTCTACCGAAGCGGTCCAGAGCGTTCCGGTCACCAGTCAAGGATCTGGGGACGCTTATCCAGCCTCATGTTATGCGCTTTGCCCGCACCCCGATAACGGCATCGATCATTGGAATCATGAAGAGGCCTGGACAGCGGATTCAGGATGGCGCGACGGCGGCAGCGACCCGACCAGCTTTTGCGCCACCGAGAAGCTGAAGCAGGAGAGTGCCCATCCCGGTGCGGTAGTAACCTTTGAAGCCTTGCCGGAAGACCATCGAGTGCAGTGGAACCCATTCAAGCACGATCAATACCGCTACTCTTGCAAAGGCGTTGACCGATGGGACCCGGTGTATGTTGCGGCGCGCTCGCCCGCTTGCGGGTTACAATCCCAATAAAGATCAGTCCGTTGCTGAAGGTCGCAGAAGCCATTGACACTCGGGCGACGTCGCACTCCCATGGCACCGCGCTAAACCCCGCACGCGATGGGCGCTGCAGGCCCACTGGGGGCCAGACACAACGCCCTCCCGCTAATGCAGAGAGGGGTCGTTAGATCAACGTGCGCCTTTTTGCAGTCGCGTCTCCTAGGAGCGTCAGGCAGCAATCGGTCCATTTCAGCCATTGTTAATGATTAACGGAGCTGCGGAATGGACAGGCCACAACGCCCTTTCAATGTTCGCCTTTTGTGCTTCGAAAGTCGCATAAAAAGGCAGTCTGGAACTGGCGGAAAGACGGTTTCCTCGATCAGGATCTGTCAGCGTGCGACGGCGCTGCGCAGCAGCATGAGCTCGCCGATGTTTTCAATGATGACATAGCCGACCAAACGGCCCTTGCCATCCACCACACCGACGGCAGGTGCGGCTCCACTCTTCAGGTGTTCGAGCGCCTTGATGAGCTTATCATGGTCGCGCACCACCGGGATATTTGCCGCCATTGCCTCGATCACAGGAGTCTGACCGCCGTGCTTCTGCAGGCCGGCGACGAGCCCCTCCCGCGTCAGCACACCGCGCAGCACGCCGGCAGCATCAACGATCGGGAACTCGTGTTGCGTCGTGCGCAACAGGCCCTGTGCTGCCTCGTCGAGGGTCGCGGTCGCCGGCAGGCTTTCGAACCGGCTGATCATGACGTCGCGGACGTTAACGGCACGCGCCGCTGCCTCGAGCCCCATCGCCTGCGTTTCCGCAGTGGCGGCGAGGTAGACGAAGATGGCAACGAATATGAGCAGCACGTTGCCGGCGACGAGACCGATGAAGCCGAAGGCGAAGGCGGCGAACTGACCAACGGTCCCCGCAATCTCCGTCGCGCGCTGGCGGTTGTAGCGCGTGGCGAGCAAGGCCCGCAGCACACGCCCGCCATCCATCGGAAAGGCCGGAATGAGGTTGAACAGGACCAGCCATATGTTGACGGCAGCGAGGCGAGCCACGAACGCGACATGCGGGTTATCCATTGACATCAGCGCGTCGATACCGACGGCGGTCCCGAGCGCGACGACGAGGAAAGCGGCAATGACGACATTGACCAACGGGCCGGCGAGCGCCACGACGATCTCTTCCGACGGCTTCTCGGGTAGGCGCTCCAGCTCCGCGACCCCGCCGATCGGCAAGAGCGTGATCTTTGGAGTTCGGATGCCGTAGCGACTAGCGGCAGCGGCATGGCCGAGCTCGTGCAATACCACGCAGGCGAACACGGCGCCGATGAAGCCGACGCCTTCGATCGCAGCCGACGTTCCCCCCTCCTGGAAATAGGCGATACCGATCCAGGCAAGCAGCAGCAGGAAGGTCAGGTGGATGCGGATCTCGGTGCCGCCGACACGGAGGATCGGGTAGGACCACTGCATGGTGTGACTCCGTGGGGTCGGGAAGTGCCGGAGAAATAAGTACGAGCTATTCGCTGCGAAGGCTAGATTGTGAACCGCCTCCACTTAAAGCAGTATTGCAGTCTGCGTTACGGTACCGTATATACAGTTGCAGCATAGGAGCGCGACATGGCCACCACAGCCCCGAGAAAGGAAACACCTGTCTCGATGCGATTCCGCGACGATGATCTGACGATCATTGATCGTGGCGCGGAACTGCTCGGCTTGTCACGCACCGAATTCATGCGTCGCGCCGCATTGCACGAGGCGCAGGCGGCGATCCTCAACGAGACCGTCATCCGCCTCTCGCCCGACGCCTATGACGCCTTCATGCAGGCAATTTCCGCCCCGGCGGCCGCTCCGCCGCCGAAGGTGGCCGAACGGCTGCGACGGGCAGCACCCTGGAAACGCTAGGTGGCGCTTTCCGGCATTGAACTGCTCGGCAACACGCATCGGCTTGACGCTTTCGACTGCGGCAAGCCGGCGCTGAACGCGTGGCTCTCCGGCTTTGCCCGTACCAACCAGCAGCGAGGTTTCACCCGTGTTCTGGTCGTTCACGAGGACGGGGACGTTGTCGGGTATTATGGTCTTGCGCCAGGCGTGATCCAGCCGAACAGCGCGCCTCGGGCGATCCGCACCGGGCGGCCACCTGACCCCATCCCCTGCCTCCTGATTGGACAGCTTGCCGTCGATCATCGCTATGCTGGGCAGGGCATCGGCAGCGGACTCGTGAAGGATGCCCTGCAGCGCTGCCTCGCCGGGGCCGATATCGTCGGCGGCCGCGCAGTCGTTGTCCGGGCGATTGACGCCGAAGCGGAGCGCTACTGGCAGAGCTGGGGCTTCATCGCTTCGCGTGACAACCCATCCGTGCTTATGCGGTCAATCCAGGACGTGCGCCTCTGGATGGCGGACAAAGGGTCACTAGATCCGCGTCAATCGGGTCTTTAAGGCTCGAGTGAATCGCCCTCGCCGTCTCCAGTGTACCGCACGGAACGCATGGACAAGCCGGTTCCGACCACTCGGCGCAGCCCAGCTTACCGATGCCGGTATGCCCGACAGACACCTGTGTTCGGCCGCGCGTTAGCAAGACGAGTCGACGAAAGATCGCGCGTCTAGCTGCACCGGAGCAAAAAGGTCTTTGCCGACGTCATTTCAGGGTGCGTTCGGCTCGGCCGCGGGGCAGGGCAGAAAAGAGCTGTCGCCCGTGGCTCTCGGCTGATGTGCTTTCCAGCCGATCACCCCAGCGTCGTGCTTCTTCGGCAAGAAGGTACGCAAGACCTGATCGGCGTGTTGCGCGCAGGATCTGATCGCCGCCGGGCCGCGCAGTCCGCAGCCGGGCGCGCGTTACACCTATGTGACGACGAGAACTTGTCTATCGCAGTTCGGGCTCGACACGCCGCGCCAGCTGCCGGACTCGAGGCGCTCGAAGACGCCGGCCTGCTGTCGAAGTTGAAGAATTTGGCCGGGGATACATCGGCTTGGTCGGGGAGGGCGACGGCGAAGGCGGCGATCGAACGAGAGGCGTCGTTCAGGATGAGGCGCTCTGAACTGTTCGAAAAAGGGGTCACTTACGACAACGAACTCAGGGCCACGCAACGGATCCAGCGTCAGTGTCCTCTTCCATTGGGCTCGATCGTACGTGAGGAGCATTCCAGTTGCCGTTGTCAGGCGCGATGCTTGATCCGTTTTCCAAACGGAGAAAGCCCATGACGCCTACGAAACTACTCGTCGGCCAGATTGCTCTCGTATTTGCCATTGTCATTCTTGGCATGTGGACCGCGACCCAATGGTGCGCCCACACGCTGGACTATCAAGTGCAACTTGGAACGCCATGGTTCGTGGCGGCTGGCTGGCCGATTTACAAGCCATGGCGACTGTTCGAATGGTGGTTCCATTTCGACGCCTACGCGCCCGAGGTCTTTGACCAGGCAGGTGCGCTTGCCGGTGCCAGCGGGTTCTTGGGCTGTGCGGCCGCAATCGCCGGTTCGCTCTGGCGCGCACGACAGCGCGGGCTGGTCACCACTTATGGCTCTTCACGGTGGGCCAAGACGCAGGAGATTGCGAAGGCAGGGCTATTTCGACCGGCCGGCGCTTTCCTCGGCAAGCTGGAGGACCGATATCTGCGCCATAGTGGCCCGGAACACGTCATGGCCTTTGCCCCGACACGTTCAGGCAAGGGCGTTGGCCTGGTTGTCCCAACGCTCCTTTCCTGGACTGGTTCAGCTGTCATTCATGACATCAAAGGCGAGAATTGGCAGCTGACCTCCGGGTGGCGATCGAAGTTCTCACACTGTCTTTTGTTCAATCCGACCGATCCACGATCGGCGCGCTATAATCCATTGCTGGAAGTCCGCAAGGGCTCGGACGAGGTTCGCGATGTCCAGAACATCGCCGACATCTTGGTCGATCCGGAAGGCGCCCTGGAACGGCGAAATCATTGGGAAAAGACTAGTCATTCACTCTTGGTCGGCGCCATCCTCCATGTGCTCTACGCCGAGGAGGAAAAGACGCTCGCACGCGTCGCCAACTTTCTATCGGATCCGCAACGTTCTTTTGCCGCAACACTGCAGCGCATGATGACGACGAACCATCTTGGAGCCGCAAACAAGCCTCTGGTCCATCCCGTCGTGGCTTCCGCGGCGCGAGAGGTGCTAAACAAGTCTGAGAACGAGCGTTCGGGTGTTCTCTCGACCGCTATGTCCTTTCTCGGTCTCTATCGCGATCCAACCGTGGCCGCGGCAACGTCGGTCTGCGACTGGCGTATTGCTGACCTCATGGATGCCCAGCGACCTGTGTCGCTCTACCTGGTTGTGCCGCCGTCAGACATCTCGCGCACCAAACCGCTGGTGCGACTGGTGCTGAATCAAATCGGCCGGCGGCTCACTGAGCGCCTCGAGGGCGATCCAAAGAAGAGCCGCAGGCATCAACTGCTCATGATGCTCGACGAATTTCCGGCGCTCGGTCGGCTGGACTTTTTCGAGACTGCGCTCGCCTTCATGGCGGGATACGGCATTCGCGCCTACCTGATCGCGCAATCCTTGAACCAAATCTCGAAAGCGTATGGCGAGAACAACGCCATTCTCGACAACTGCCACGTGCGCATTGCCTTCTCATCCAATGACGAGCGCACGGCCAAACGTATCTCTGATGCGCTTGGCACTGCCACGGAACTCAGATCCATGCGCAACTATGCCGGCCATCGGCTGGCGCCCTGGCTTTCGCATGTCATGGTCAGCCGCCAGGAGACCGCTCGCCCGCTGCTGACGCCAGGCGAGGTGATGCAGCTGCCGCCATCAGACGAACTGGTGTTGGTTTCTGGGTTGCCGCCGATCCGTGCGAAGAAGCTGCGCTATTACGAGGATCAGAATTTCACCGAGCGGGTACTGCCTTCGCCGGTCCTGCACGACGGTCCATACGTGGACTGCCCTGTCGCGCGTCCGGACGATTGGACTGGACAGCTGCGCAGCGTCGACTGCCGTCTAGCTGTCGACGACGAAAGTGTCGGAGCGGCAACTGACGACGAGGGCGGCGTTCAGCAGCAGCGTCATCCTGGTTTGCCGGAAGAACAGGCCGTCGTCGCCCACGAGCCCGACCAGGAAGATCTGTTGAAGCCCGTCGACGATGATAGCGAAGCACTCGCCGACAAGCGTGTCTTAGACCGAATTTCCACCGCGGCACGCGCCTACGGCATCAACGAGGGTAGGGGCGACGACAAGGACATAGTGCCCGGCTTCTGAACGCCGCCTAAAGTCAAAGCGTATCTAAGCGTAGATAACGACCATAAGCCATTTCGGTCGGCTGCCTCATGCTTGTTCTCGTCGCCGGCGCAATGCCGGCCTGTCGAGAACAAGCCCCATGAAGCCCCACCGCATTCGCCATCAGTTTCTGCTCGAGCCTGAGCTCAGTGAGAAACTGGACAATCTCAGCCGCGATCCCTCGACCACCAAATCCGCGGTGGTGGCGAAGGCGGTTGAGGCGTTTATTGAGCGGCGCGGAGAGAACGAGCTCGATCGGCGCTATGGCGTAAGGCTTGACCGTCTTTCCCGCGACCTCGCTCATGTCAGGCGCGATGCCGAGATGATCCTGGAGAGCCTGGCGCTCTTCATACGCTTTTCGATCACGCTTCATGCCCACACGCCGGTTCCCGATCGGGCAACGCAGGCCATCGCTCAAGAACGTTTCGACAAATTCGTCGAGCAGGTCGGCCGGCAGATCGCTTCGGGTAAGCGCTCGCTTGTCAAAGACAAAGGCGTGGGAGGCGAAGCATGAGCTCTCACCCCGAAGCCGACCATCGCCGGCGTGCGATGCTGCGCACCGCCATGGGCCCGGCGATCACCGAGGCGCTTGCCGATCCATTGGTCATTGAGGTGATGGTCAATCCTGATGGCGCGTTGCGGCTCGACCGTCTCGGAGAAGGCCGCGTCGAAACTGGCGTGCACATGCACCCATCCGAGGCGGAACGCATCATCCGCCTCGTCGCCTCCCACGTGCGCGCCGAGGCGCATGCCGACAACCCGATCGTTAGCGCCGAACTGCCGTCGGGCGAGCGCTTCGAGGGGCTGTTACCGCCAGTCGTGCTGGCGCCATGCTTTGCCATCCGCAAGCCGGCGGCAAAACTCTACACGCTGGCCAACTATGTGGCCGATCGCATCATGTTGCCACTCCAGGCTGATGCGCTGAGGAGCGCGGTACGCGAGCGACGTAACATTCTGGTCGCTGGTGGCACGTCGTCGGGCAAGACGACGCTGGCCAATGCGCTCTTGGCGGAAGTCGCTGAATGCGACGAGCGGGTGATCCTCATCGAAGACACGCGCGAACTGCAATGCGCGGCAAAGGACTCCGTCGCCCTGAGAACCAGGCGGGGCTCGGTCACACTTGCCGATCTCGTACGTTCGACGCTCCGGCTTCGGCCCGACCGCATCATCGTCGGCGAGGTGAGGGGCGCGGAAGCTCTCGACATGCTGAAGGCGTGGAACACCGGGCACCCCGGCGGTATCGCGACGGTCCATGCCAATTCGGCACGCTCCGCTCTCTACCGCATCGAGCAACTCGCCCAGGAAGCTGTCGTCACGGTTCCCCGCCGTTTGATCGCCGACGCGGTCGACTTGATTGTCTTCATCGCCGGGCGTGGATCCTCGCGCAGCATCGACGCGATCGCCGAGGTCACCGGTCTCGACGGGAGCGGCGACTACGCCCTCACCCCGCTCACACTCCCGCAACTCCAGCAGCTCTGAAAGGCCTCCTCATGCGTAAGAAGCTTCGCTTTCTTTCGTCCACCGCGCTCGCATTTCTTATCACGGCCCCAGCTTACGCGGCGGGCTCCGGCATGCCGTGGGAACAGCCGCTGCAGCAGATTCTGGAGTCGGTGCAGGGGCCGGTCGCCAAGATCGTCGCAGTGATCATCATCATCACCACCGGCTTGACGCTTGCCTTCGGGGACACTGCAGGCGGGTTTCGCCGGCTGATCCAGATCGTCTTCGGCCTATCGATCGCCTTTGCGGCATCGAGCTTCTTTCTCTCGTTCTTCTCGTTTGGCGGCGGGGCACTCGTCTGATGGTCGCGGGCGAGCAGCATATCGAGGGCTTCGAAGTTCCCGTCCACCGGGCACTGACCGAGCCGATCCTGCTCGGCGGTGCGCCGAGAGCGGTGGCGATCCTCAACGGTACGGTGGCCGCGGCAATCGGGCTTGGCTTGCAGCAGTGGATCGCCGGACTGGTGCTTTGGATCGCTGGCCACACACTCGCAGTCTTTGCCGCAAGACGCGATCCTGACTTCGCCGCCGTGCTTGTTCGTCATCTTCGTCTGAAGGGATGGCTTGCATGCTGAACCTTTCAGAATATCGCGGCAAGGCCGACCGGCTTGCCGATCATCTGCCTTGGGCAGCACTCGTCGCGCCTGGCATCGTGCTCAACAAAGACGGCAGCTTTCAGCGGACGTTGCGGTTCCGCGGTCCGGATCTCGAAAGCGCAACGGAAGCCGAGCTCGTCGGCATCTGCGCCCGGGCCAACAACGCGCTTAGACGCCTTGGCTCCGGCTGGGCACTCTTCTTCGAGGCGGAGCGCGTCGAAGCGCTTGGCTATCCGCAATCACGTTTTCCCGATGCCGCCTCATGGCTGGTCGACGAAGAACGGCGTGCGGCCTTCGAGGGCAAGGTTGCGCATTTTGAGAGTCGCTATCATCTGACCTTGCTGTTCATGCCGCCGCCGGACAGCCAGGCGCGGGCAGAAAGCGCGCTTGTCGACTCTCATCATTCGGACGGCGAGCGAGACTGGCGCCAGGAGCTGGCGCGGTTCGGTGACGAGACCGACCGTGTCCTGGATCTTCTGTCGGGCTTCATGCCTGAAGTGCGCGTGCTCGACGATGCCGAAACGCTGACTTATCTGCACGGCACAATTTCAACCCGCCGCTATTCCGTCGCCGTTCCAGAAACGCCGATCTATCTCGACGGCGTCCTGGTCGATGCTCCACTTACCGGCGGCTTGGAGCCGATGCTGGGTGAGCAGCATCTGCGTACCCTCACCATCCTTGGTTTTCCGAACCTCACCCGGCCCGGAATCCTCGACGCCCTCAATCATCAAGATTTCGCCTATCGCTGGATGACGCGCTTCATTCCGCTCGACAAGACGGAAGCCACAAAGACGCTGACGCGCTTGCGCCGGCAGTGGTTTGCCAAGCGCAAGTCGATCGTCGCGATCCTGCGCGAGGTTGTGACGAACGAGCCGGTGCCGCTCGTCGACAGCGACGCCGACAACAAGGCGCTCGATGCCGATGAAGCACTTCAGGCATTGGGCGGGGATCATGTCGGCTTCGGCTATCTCACCACGACCGTGACAGTATGGGACGAGGATCGCCAAGCCGCCGCGGAGAAACTTCGCTCTGTCGAGCGCATCGTCAACGGGCTCGGCTTCACCACGATCCGTGAGAGCGTCAACGCGGTGGAGGCATGGCTCGGCTCATTGCCCGGCCATGTCTATGCCAATGTTCGCCAGCCGCTCGTTCACACATTGAACCTCGCCCATCTCATGCCGCTGTCCTCGGTGTGGGCCGGCCCGGCGGAGAACGAACATCTGGCCAAAGTCACCCGCGCCGAAGCCCCGCCGCTTCTGTTCGCTGAAACCAGCGGGTCGACACCTTTCCGGCTTTCCACGCACGTCGACGATGTCGGTCACATGCTGATCGTTGGACCGACCGGCGCCGGCAAGTCTGTGCTGCTTGCGCTGATCGCCTTGCAGTTCCGGCGCTATGTCGGCGCGCAGGTCTACGTCTTCGACAAGGGCAAGTCGGCGCGCGCGGCGACACTCGCCATGGGTGGAGAGCACCACGCGCTCGGCGCGGACGGTGCGCTTGCCTTCCAGCCGCTGCGCAACATCGAGGATCAGGCGGCACGGGGTTGGGCGGCCGAATGGATCGCAGGTCTCATCGCCCATGAGAATGTCACCGTCACGCCGGAGGTGAAAGAGGCGATTTGGTCGGCACTCACCAGCCTAGCCACCGCGCCGGCCCAGGAACGCACGCTGACTGGTCTGTCGGTCCTGCTCCAGTCCAATGCGCTGAAATCCGCGTTGATGCCCTATACGCTCGACGGTCCCTTCGGCCGGCTGCTCGATGCCGATGACGATCGGCTGGCCTTGTCGGATGTGCAGTGCTTCGAGACCGAGGAACTGATGCACAGCCAGGGCGCTGTACTGCCGGTTCTCACCTATCTTTTCCATCGCCTCGAGGAGCGTTTCGACGGTCGGCCGACGCTGCTCATGCTCGACGAGGCTTGGGTCTATCTCGACAACCCGCTCTTTGCCGCCCGCATCCGCGAATGGCTGAAGGTCTTGCGCAAGAAAAACGTCTCGGTGATCTTCGCCACGCAGTCGCTTGCCGATATCGCGGGCTCTTCGATTGCATCGGCAATTATCGAGAGTTGCCCGCAACGCATTTTTCTTCCCAATGATCGTGCGGTGGAGCCGCAGGCGAGAGCGGCCTATGAGCGCTTCGGTCTCAATGAGCGGCAGATCGAACTGATCGCCCACGCCACGCCGAAGCGGCAATACTATTTGCAATCGCGCCGCGGCAACCGTCTGTTCGAGCTCGCGCTCGGTCCCATCACTCTGGCGCTTTGCGCCGCCTCCGATCCGGCCACGCAGACCCTGGTCGACAGTGTCCTGTCCGAGCACGGGCAGGACAGCTTTGCCTCTCATTTCCTGAATGCGCGCGGCCTCGACTGGGCCGCCGAGCTTCTCCAGCAATCCCCTCAACCAGATACGGAGCAATCGTCATGATGGGACGCCGCCTTTTCACCAGCCTCGTCACCGTTTCCCTGATCGCCAAACCGATGGCCGACGACGTTCGGCCGGCTTACGCCCTGATTGTGTTCGATCCATCAAACTATACGCAGAACGTGTTGTCGGCGGCACGCGCGTTGGAGCAGATCAACAACCAGATCCAGTCGCTTCAGAACCAGGCGACCATGCTTCAGAACATGGCGCGCAACCTTCAGAATCTGGATTTTTCTTCGGTCGGACAGCTCACCGGTTCGCTGCAACGCATCGATGGGTTGATGGAACAGGCAAGTGGCCTGAGCTTTAACCTCAATAAGCTTCAGAACCAATGGCGTCAGCAATATCCGGAAAGCTACGACGCTACGATCAAGGCCAGCGATGTGGCGAGTGCTGCGCGCGAACGCTGGCAGAGCGCAATGCAGGCGTTCCGTCAGACCATGGCGGTCCAGTCGCAGATCGTCGAGAATGTTCGCGGTGATGGCGATCTGCTTGCCGATCTCGTCAACCGCAGCCAAGGGGCGGCCGGTGCGCTCGAGGCAAGCCAGGCCACCAATCAACTGATCGCGCTTTCGACCAAACAGCAGATGCAAATCCAGACGCTGCTCGCGACACAGTTTCGGGCCGAGGCCGAGGACGCGGCGCGCAAGGCGCAGTCCGAGGAAGCCGCCCGCGAGACGACGAAGCGTTTCCTCGGCACCGGCACGGCCTATCCCGGCAACTGATCAGCAGTTCATAGCGACAACGAGGAAGGCGGCGACATGAATGACCTCGGCGTCATCGATCGCTTCATAGAGACTTTTACCCGCTATATCGACAGCGGGTTCGGTCTGCTTTCGGGCGACGTCGCCTTTCTCACCACCATCCTGATCGGCATCGACATCACGCTTGCCGGTCTCGCCTGGGCGCTCGGCGGCGAACCCAACAATTTCAGCCGGCTCATCCGCAAGGTGCTTTATGTCGGCGTCTTCGCCTTCATCCTGAACAACTTCAAGAATCTCGCCGATATCATCTATCGGTCCTTTACCGACCTAGGCATCGACGCGTCCTCCGGCAATCTCTCGGCCGACAATCTCCTGCATCCAGGCCGTATTGCCGCAACCGGCTTTGAAGGCGCCTGGCCGCTGCTCGATCAGGCGAGCCAGCTTCTCGGCTTCCCGGAAATCTTTGGCAACGCGCTCACCATCTTCGTACTGCTCGTGGCTTGGTTCCTGGTCATCATTGCCTTTTTCATTCTCTCCATCCAGCTCTTCATCACCATCCTCGAATTCAAGCTCACCACGCTGGCAGGCTTTACCCTGGTCCCCTTCGCGCTCTGGAACCGGTCAGCATTTCTGGCCGAGCGCGTGCTCGGCAACGTGATTTCCTCGGGCATCAAGGTAATGGTCCTTGCCGTCATTGTCGGCATCGGTTCCACGCTGTTTGGCGAATTCGCATCCGCGCTGCAAGGCAAGGAACCGGACTTGGCCGCGGCCATGTCACAGGTGCTGGGAGCACTGGCATTGCTCGGGCTCGGTATTTTTGGTCCCGGCATCGCTTCGGGTCTTGTCTCCGGCGCTCCGCAGCTTGGCCCAGGCGCCGCGCTCGGGACCGCGGCGGCAGCCGCGGGATCAGCGCTCGTTGCCGGAGGCGCGGCGTTTGCCGGTGCGCGCATGGCAACCGGCGGCGGTCTCGCTGCAGTCCGTGCCGGCACAACCATGGGATCGGCCGCTTCCACGGCGTGGCAGTTGGGACGGGTAACCTCGCCTGACTCCGGCCTGTCAGGTGTGGCTGCCGGAATGCAGGGGTTGGCAGGGGCCGTCGGCGGCGCCGCGATGCGCACAGCTCGATCTGCCACAGGAGCGTTCGGACGCAGTGCGGATGCCGGTCGCGAAGCCGCGTGGACTGCCACGGGCGGTGCACCAACTGCATCAATGAGCGGAAGCCCTGCCGGTGCCGGCCCCAATGTCGCGCCGACCTGGGCAAGGCGCCTGCGGTCCGAGCAGACAGCTCGCGCCCATCGCCACGCCGCCATGCAGGCCGTCCGTGACGGCGACAGGCCTGGAGGCAGCGCCAACCCCTCTCTCAACGACAAGGACGACTAGATGCTGTTCAAGCGACCCGTTCAACGTTACGGCAAGACACCCGAGCCGGTCACGCCGTATCAGATGGCCGGCCAACTCTGGGACGAGCGCATCGGCTCATCTCGGGTGCAGGCCAGAAACTGGCGGCTGATGGCTCTTGGCTGTCTGGCCTTGGCGACAGGACTCTCCGGCGGACTTTTTTGGCAGTCGATGCAAAGCCGTGTCGTGCCTTATGTTGTCGAGGTCGACCGGTTCGGCGAGGCCCGCGCCGTCGCGCCGGCAATCCGAGACTACGAACCCACCGATGCCCAGATCGCCTGGCATCTCGGCCGCTTCATCCAGAATGTCCGTTCGATCTCCACCGATCCGGTGCTGGTGCGGCAGAATTGGCTGGCGGCTTACGATTTCGCCACCGATCGCGCGGCGCTCTTTCTCAACGAATACGCCAAGGCGAACGACCCCTTCGGCCAGATCGGCACACGCAGCGTGTCGGTTCAGGTGACCAGCGTGGTCAGGGCTTCCGACAGTTCGTTCCAGGTCAAATGGACCGAGCAGGTCTTTGAGCGCGGCAGTCTGGCCAGCACGACGCGCTGGACCGCGATCCTCACCATCGTGATCCGCCCGCCAAGCAATACAGACCAGCTGCGCAACAATCCGCTCGGCGTCTTCGTCAACGCCATCGACTGGTCGCGCGAGCTCGACAGCGCAGCACCTGCATCCGTTTCCCCGAAGGAGCCCGCCAATGATAATTAAAGCCTCATCGCTCCGTACCGCGCTGGTCCTGTCCGCGTCAGCAGCCCTTGTCTCCGCCTGTGCTTCGAAACCGGTGCCGCCGCCTCAGATTTCCTATGACGATGCGGACTTCCAGCCGGCCTCAGTCGAGAAGCCGCCGGAGAAGCCGGTCAAGATTGTCGAAGTGCCAAAACCCTTGCCGTTACCCGGCCAGTTGCAACCCGATCCGGGCAAGGTCGCCGAGGACAAACGCTCTCCTGAAGAACGCGTCGCCGACGCCAACAAGGCGGCGACACAGCAACCGACCAAGTATGGCTATGTCAATGCGGTGCAGGTCTATCCCTTCACCGATGGCGCGCTCTATCAGCTCTATGCCGCGCCGGAGCGCGTCACCGATATCGCTCTACAGCCGGGGGAGAAACTGACGGCCGTGTCGGCCGGCGACACTGTGCGCTGGGTCATTGGCGACACCGTCAGCGGCACCGGTGACAATCAGCGCACCCATGTGTTGGTAAAACCCTTTGCGCCGGGGCTTATTACCAACCTTGTCATCACGACGGACCGGCGCACCTACCACCTGCAGCTCCAAAGCACCGAGAAGATCGCAATGGCGGCGATCTCCTGGACCTACAGCGAGGATCAGATCGTCGCGGTTCGCCAGCGCAACGCTCAAGCCGAGGAGACCATGCCGGTCGCGTCGAATGTGGCGCTCGAGAACATTCACTTCCGCTACGCGATTACCGGCGATACACCGCCCTGGAGACCGACGCGCGCTTTCGACGATGGCAGCAAAGTCTATATCGAATTCCCGCGCCGCATCGATCAGGGTGAGGCACCGCCGCTCTTTATCGTCGGTGCTGACGGGAACAACCAGCTCGTCAACTACCGGATGCGCGGCAACTTCTATATCGTCGATCGCCTGTTCGCCGCGGCAGAGCTTCGGTTAGGCACTAAGCAGCAGCAGGTGGTGCGCATCACGCGGGCAGACGGCCGACAACCATCGCCCCGTATGTCACACTTTCCGCGTCTTGGCAGGTGAGGGGGAGGGCTCATGACCGATACTCACCGCTCTAATACTTCGCCGAAGCTGGATCCTGAGCAACTGCAGCTGCGCGCTTCTCCGAGACGCGCCGTACGCTTCAGGGGCGGCGTGATTATTGCTATCGCCGCTGTTGGATCCAGCGCCATATTCGGCGTCGCCATGGTGGCACTTCGAGGGCCAGCTTGGCGCATCAACGGCCAGATGGAAGACCGCTATAACACCGAGCGCAAGCCAACCGCCGAAGGAATCGACGCGCTTCCCAAGGACTATTCTGGGGTTACGCCGAAGGCTCCGGTCCTTGGGCCACCACTGCCGGGCGACCTCGGCCGTCCCATCCTCGAGCGCCAGCGACAGCTCGGCATCGCGCCGGGACAGGATAACTCCGCCGAGGAGCAGCGCCTTGCCCAGCAGGCGATTTCGGCGCGTGAATCGCAAGTCCTCTTCCGCATCGATAATCGACCTACCCAGACAGATCTCGCTGGTAAGGGGCGAGGTGCCCAGCAGTCGTTTGAGCCGCTTCCACAGTCCGATGCGACACGCGGATCGCCTTCGGTTGCACCAGCCGAGGGCGACCAAAACAACCAACAGCGCAAACTCGATTTTATCGACCAAAAGGACGCGGGCGGGATCTACAATCCACACGCGCTGCAGACACCTGTTTCGCGATATCAGCTCATGGCCGGTAGCGTAATCGCCGCGAGCCTCATTACGGGTATCAACTCCGATTTGCCCGGCCTTGTCGTCGCACAGGTCACCGAGAATGTGCACGACACGGTCACCGGCAGCACCTTGCTCATTCCACAAGGGTCACGCCTGATCGGTACCTATGACAGCGTGGTCGCTTTTGGGCAAAAACGGGCACTGCTGGTCTGGCAACGCATTGTGATGCCGGACGGCTCGTCGATCAAAATCGACAATCTACCCGCGACAGACACTGCCGGCTATGCGGGGCTGGAGGACAAGGTGGATTTGCACACCTGGCAGCTGATCAAGGGAGTGGCGGTAGCTACGTTGCTGGGCGTCGGCACTGAGTTGAGTTTCGGGAGGAACGAAAGCGATCTGGTCAAGGCGATCCGGCAATCCACTCAGCAGAACGTCAGTCAAGCTGGCCAGCGCATCACGGACAAGAACCTCAATATTCAGCCCACCATCACGGTCCGCCCTGGTTGGCCGCTGCGGGTGATTTTGTACAGAGACGTCTTGCTCAGGCCATACACGGGTTGAAGAGGAATAATCATGGCCAGCCTAAAGCTAGGAAAGCTTCCCGACAGGACACCTTCGAAGATCACCATCACCGTTAGCGCGGCCTTGAGCCAAGCTCTCAACGACTACGCGGCGCTTTACCGCCAGACCTACGGCCAGTCGGAAACGGTGGCTGAACTCATCCCATTCATGCTGTCGGAGTTCCTCCAAAGCGACCGAGCTTTTGCCAAGGCCCGAAAGGAAGGTGTGCCTGGTGTCGCGTTTGAGAAACCGCGACGGCAATCAGCTTCAACAGCAGACAATGCGTAGCGCGGGATGTTCCGAGAAGGACAGGCTCTTGAACCTGGGCGCCGCCTTCAGCCTCTTTGATCGGCCGCCAAGTTTCGCGGTGGGCTTTTTGACCGGAGCGGCCTTCCTTCCCAACGATTTTGCCAGCGCTGAGCGGACAGCCCAATCGTCTGGGGCGACCATGGGATAATCCTTCGCCAACCCATTTCGCCCGGTGTTTATCGGGCGTCATTCCGCGCCGGGTTGCCAGATGGCGCTTAAGGGACTTGTATTTCCGAAGGGCCGCACGTTTTCCAGTGCGTTGAACGTAGCGCTTGAGGCAATCATCGCCGCATTTGCAAACTCGGAGAGCGACTGAAGGGACCCGGTGCTGCAGATGGCTACTTTCTTCTTCGCCTATTGCCGCGCATGCAACTCGGCGGCTAGCGCTTCAAGCGCTTCCATGTCGGGCGCGTAGTTGGCCGCATGCGCTGGGTACCGCTGCATCTGCTGGCGATAGAAGTTCAGCCACTTCGGCAAGTCAGCGATCGGAAATGTTCCTCGCCATATGTCTTTCTCGAGCGTGAAGGTGCCCGCCGCCGAATCGAAAGTCGCTACCGTCTTCATGGGCGCATTAAAGTGGTCTCGAAACAAAAGGCGCGGCCGATCGTTAGCGATCTGCAACGATGGTCCACCATGCCATCCACCTCGATTGAGAAAACCAAATACGATCCGACAAGCAGGATCTTGTCCGTCTGGTTCGTGGCCAGCGGCAAGCGTTACGATTTCGAGGAGGTGCCGCCGGAGACCTACGCGGCGTTACGGTCGGCGTTTGTCAAAGGTCGCTATTTCAACGACCATATTCGCAATCACTTCCGCTATCGCCAAGTTCCTGACTAGCTGTCCAGTTGAAGCGGCTCGTGTTCGTCCTGCTCGTGCCACATGTCTTTCAACCACTTGGCCGCACGTCTCATACCACAGAAGTTCGAATCTTCGTCAGCGGCCGGCTGGCGGTGCACCGTCACCTCTGGACGAGGGCCGAGCTTAGAAAGCTTCGTCATCCTCGAAGACGGTGCGTAGATTTCAGGCTGCGCGGCTTCGGTCGCATGTATCGGGTTTTCAGGGCGCCAGGGCTCGTCGTCAATTCGACCGCCACAAGCACCGCCGCCAACGCTTTCTACATCGAGTAGCGCACAAAAGAATGACATTTAGAGGGGAGAAGGGCGTCCCAGACCACCAGTCTCCCCTCCCGTCAAAAGGCTGGCGATCAGTAATCGCCGTTATAGTAGCGGTCGTCGCAGGGCGCGGTGTAAATCCGGCCGTAGCGGTCCTGGTAGCGGCAGAGCTGCTCGCCGCGGCGCTTCGGAGTGGTCGCGCTGCCGACGACGGCGCCGAGCAGCGCGCCGCTCGCAGCGCCGATCACCGTACTCTTGGTGTTGCCGCCGATGGCCTGGCCGACCAGCGCGCCGCCGGCGCCGCCGATCAGCGCGCCCGTGGTGGCCCTCTGCTGACCCTCGGTTTGTGTCTCGCATCCGGCAAGGGCTGCGGTCATCAGCACCGCCACGAAAACCTTCTTGATCATCATCTCCAGAACTCCTTTGAAGCCCCAAAGACCAAAAGAAACAGGGGCGTACCCGGCCGCAGTGGTCTCGCATTGCGGCGGAACGGCGGCAAAGCCCGCTCACGAAGTGAGTCATGGTTTCCCGGCTGTTGAAGAGCATGGTCGCCAAAACGGAAAGACGGCGCTTACCCGAGGAACGATTGCCCGGCCTGCTTCACTCTTAGCGGGACCAAGATCGGGACCACTGAACACTGTTCTCCAGCCGTCACCGTGCTGAGCGATGAAGGCTCGGGAATTGTTTCCCCATCCTCAACAAGGCCCTCGACATGGAACGCCAGCGCCTGCGCAGCGAGCTCACGCACCTCGCCCAGGCTTGCACCGGCAGTGACGACGCCCGGAAAGTCGGGAAAAGACACTCCAAAGTCGCTGTCGCCGTCTCTATGAACTAGCCCGACGTAGTGCCGCATACCCTTTTCCTCTGTGCGCTTGGCGCTAGTTTGAGACATCGATAAGACGACGGAAAGCGATGGACAAGGTTGCATCGGTTCGCAGTGCTCCCTCGGGCAGGCGCATGGTGCGCGCAGCCCAGTATCTGCGCATGTCGACCGAGCACCAGACTTACTCGACCGACAACCAGAAGGATGCCATCCGCGACTATGCCGATATCATGGGCTACGACATCGTCGCCACCTATGAGGACGTCGGTCGCAGTGGTCTAAAGCTGGGAGGGCGTCCGGGCCTTCAGCAGTTGCTGGCCGATGTCGAGAGCGGGACAGCCGATTTCGAGACGGTCGTTGTATATGATGTCAGCCGCTGGGGACGCTTCCAGAATATCGATGAGAGCGCCGCTTATGAGTACCGGTGCCAGATGGCCGGGGTGCGGATCGAATTTTGCGCCGAGCAGTTTGCAAACGACGGAAGCATCGGATCCGATGTGCTCAAGGCTATCAAGCGCAGCATGGCGGCCGAGCATAGCCGCATGCTGTCGCAGAAAGTGTTCCTGGGTCAGGTAAGGCTGATCCGGATGGGATTTCGCCAAGGCGCAAAGGCTGGGCTCGGCCTGCGACGCTTACTTGTCGACCAACAGGGGCACCCAAAAGGCATTCTTTCATCCCACGAATACAAGAGCCTGCAGACGGATCGAATCGTTCTGGTGCCCGGCCCGCCCGGCGAGATCGCAACCGTGCGATGGATCTTCGATCACTTTGTCAAAACACGAAAGACAGAGCTTCAGATCGCAAGACTGCTCAACAAGCGCAGCGTGCTGACCGACCGCGGGCGCCCATGGACACGGGAGTCTATGCACTCGCTGCTGACCAACGAAAACTACATCGGCAACAGCGTTTGGAACAGGAGCTCGACCAGGCTCAAAGGCTGTCATGTCAGCAATCCCCCGGAACAGTGGGTGCGGGCGGAAAACGTCTTGGAGCCGATCGTGGACCGCAAGGTGTTCAGCCAAGCGCAGGCTATCCTCAAGACCATCTATCGCCACATGACAAACGAGGAGATGTTGGCCGCCCTCAAGGCGCTCCTGGCCCGTCGCGGCGCCTTGTCCGCCTCGATTGTCGACGCCGCACCCGATTGCCCGCCGTCCACGCGCTATCACTCGCGTTTCGGAAGCATCGTCAAAGCCTATGAACTGATCGGATACCAGCCACCCAAGAGTTGCCGCTTCATCCATGTGAACCGGCGCCTGGAAACGATGAGGCAGGGGGCGATCCAGGATCTGATGGCGGCGTTTGAAAAGTGTGGCGCGTTTGCGACCTATGATACGGAGACGGACCTGTTGCGGATCAACCATGAGATCACTGTGGCGATCGCGGTAGGACGCTGCAGGGTTTCCGGCCTTGGCTATCCGCGCTGGTTCTCGAGGGCTGATCATCAGCCAACGCCGGACATTTTTGTCCTGATCCGGATGAATCCCGGCGACCTCACCATTCGAGACTACCTGATTGCTCCCGCATGTGAGATCGCTGGCAAACGGGAATTGCATGCTGACAACGGGGCGCGGCTGGATTCATATCTCTTTCCCACGCTCGAGCCGCTTGTTGCGTTGGCGGAGCGGGTATCCGTCGAGGGCGCACTATGAACGTTAAGCGCCTGAGCCGGGAAGCCGCCTACGAGGCGCTCCTGCACAGTGACCGCAGAAACGCGAGGCGTTTTGCCCTCGACCAGCAAGCGCCAAGGATGCGTCGTTTCGGCCCCAGGCTCCTCAAGACCTATGTCGCGGAATGCAAACGAAAGCGTGCCTTCATAGAAGAATCAGAAGAACTGGAAAAACGCCTGGAATGTATCGCCGCGGCGGTTCTTTTGATTACGGGCGACTGGCAGTTCCGCGCCCTACTTGCATCCGAGGGCCTTGCGACGATGCCAAAATCATTGGCACAGAGGGTTCAAGGCTTGCCGCCCGCACAACGCTCGCCTCAGCCCGCCTCTGTACCGAGCGCCCCCCTGCTCCCCGCCGGCGAGGTTTGCCCGGAAGTCCGGAATCTGCTGCGGGACTGCACTGGACCGGCAAAGCTTTTCGCCTTGCTGGGGCTGGTCGTTCCGGTCAGGCAAGTGGAGATTGCCCGGCTGATGATTGCCATGAAGCGGGTCAGGTTCAACTACGTGAAAATGCTCGTCGCTCTTACGCCACGGTCCCTTCTGGCCAAGGATGCCGATCCGCGAAAGGAGATTGCCGGCCTTTCCGAAGATCAAATGGCAGAGATGGAGCCCGAGTTGGCCAAGCTTTGCTTGGCGTATCTAAGCGCCGTGGAACGACGCGGGCCAGCGAGCCTGGAGCTGGTCGCGGCCAGCCGCTATTTTGACCGGTTGATGGATAGTTCCAAGGTTGTGCGTTATTTGGCCCATAATTTTCCCGGCCATTTTGAAGAGTTTCACAGCTTGTCCGTACCCGTCCTGGAATAAGTGGAATCATCCATTTGCTATCAATATCAGCTTTAGATGGATTGCCGCTTCGGCGAGGTGGGCCGGCGGAATGTCCGATTTTCGTCCTCGTGTCTCCAAGCAGAGCGACCGATTTCGCCCCATCCCGGTCGTTGAGTTATGGGGAATACACGTTCGCGCGGGGCAGACTGCGTGGGACTGGGAAATGTTTTCCCGGCCTGTTGAGCAGGGCTGCGGCCAGCGTCGAGTAGGTTGTCGCTCGGGGTGGAAGACATGTCTGAGCGGACATGCCGCCGAGACCATCGGCGGGCAGAAGGGGAAGACTAGTTAGCGCCGTGCCCACAACTACGGCAAAAAGTTTGCAGTATCTCGGCACGTCTTCATCTGTTACTTTGACTATTTATAGAGTCTCTGGGAACTGATCTTGGTTGATCGCCTTCACTATACGCCAATCCGATGGGCATGCCTGTTGCGAAAATCGCGCACTATTTGATCGAACGACTGGCCCCGACCTCCGGACCGCGTATTTTCGTTGCGACAGCTATGGCCATGCCCTATGGCTCGAGCAAAGCGCCGCCGTATTGCGCCCAAAGGTGTTCGCAGTCCCAGATCCTCAAGCTTGGCGTTCCTGGTTCCCCGTACAGGACCATCGCACCGCGAACGTCGTAACCAAGCACCGACGCATTGGCGACAAATTGGATGGCGCGCCCTAGGCTGATAGCGCAGATCCGGGTTTCAATTTTGCTGGCGAGGTCGATCACTCCGAAGATTTCCGCGTCGGCGCCTCTGCCGGCCAAAACAGCCATGGAGATCGCATCGTCCCGAGCTAGCAACATCGCGAGAGTCCCTCAAAGCGGCGCTTTCTAACTTCGATGTGCGAAATTGGTTCCGCGTGCCCGAAAGAATCTGAGATCAACCATCCAGTTCAAGCGGCTCATGGTCCGGCCGCTCATGCCAAATGACCTGGCGGAGATCGCGCCGGTCGACCGGCTGGCCGCATTTCCTGCAATCGTAGAAATGCTCCTGCTCGCGGGGAGGGTCGCCCCCGTGTCGTCGCCCGAGGATGGGTGGCCCAAGGTCCGAAAGCTTCGTCACCCGCGCAACTTCCTAGCCTCGCGCTCGAGCGTCTTGCGGTCGTTGCCGTGCTCGCCGATCAGTTCCCGAACTTGCTCGGGCGTGATCCGGTGCTGCTTGGCGAAATACCTCACCTCGTAGTCCTCATCTGCCGACACGCGGTCGCGGTCGCGGAAATCACGTTTGCTCTTGTCGTCCGTCATGGCGCTGTTCCTCCTGGCAGGGAAACCCATCACCGGGCATGAACGTTCCAATCTGCTTTTTCAGCAATCGCTAACGGAACGCCTGCGGCTGTGCGATATTTGAATCAAATTCGAGTATCGCGTGGGGTTTCGATGCGTAAGCCCGCCGGCGGCGTCCGGTTATCCTTCATTCGTCCGATGGAGCCCGATCTGGTCGAGCAGCCGCCCAAGGGCGAGGGATGGAGCCACGAGGTCAAATTCGACGGCTACCGCACTCAACTCATCAAGGATGCTGACGGCATCCGCCTCTACACAAAGACCGGGATCGATTGGACTGCCAAATACCGGCCGCTCGCGGAGGAGGCCAGCGCGCTCGGGGCGAAGAGCTTCATCATCGAGGGCGAGGTGATCGTAACCAACGAAGCTGGGCTGTCCGACTTTCACGCTCTGCGCTCGGCGATCACCAGGCACCCGCAGGATCTGTATCTGGTCGCTTTCGATCTCCTGCACCTCAACGGTCACGATCTGCGCGACATGGCATTGAAGGACCGGTGCGAAATTCTGCAGGCGCTCATTCCCGGTGGCGGCCACATCCAATTGAGTGAGGCACTGCCAGGCACGGGCGATGCCGTCTACCACCTCGCATGCGAAACCGGCCTGGAGGGCATCGTTTCGAAGCGGCTGGACAGCGTCTACCGCAGTGGGGCGACGATGAACTGGCGCAAGGTGAAGTGCTACGCGGAGAAGGAAATGGACATCATTGGCGTGAAGCGGGAGACGGGCAAGCCGGCGATGGTGCTGATGGCCGACAAGGGGCGCTACATGGGCGGCGCCTTCGTCACGTTCAAAGCCGACAAACGTCAGGCACTGTGGGACCGCGTGCAGGGTAGGGCCGGCGCGCCAGCACCGACGGGCTTGGCGAAGGAAAAAGCCGAATGGCTGAAACCCGGCTTGGTCGGGCGGGTGAAGTTCCTGAAGGGCGAGGACAAGCTTCGCCACGCCGCGCTGAAGGATTTCTGGGAGCGGGATTAACGGCTGGCGCGCAGCATCGCCCTGGCAATGGCCAAATCTGCCTCAACCTTGGCGTTTTCCTTCTGGGTCATGTTGTCGGCGGCGATCAGGCGCCGCAGGGCGCGAATAACTTCGCCGCGCTGCCAGCCCGCATCCAACATGCAATCAACAATGGCTTGGAACCCCGGCTCCATTGCTTCCTGACAGTCAATCTCGCGGTCCGGGTAGGCACTGGCGCGCCTAGGAGGGCTTATCATAGGAATTTCTCTCCCTCGCCGCGGTGTTCAAAGCAAAACCAGTGCGACGGCTGGCGCGGTCGGGCAAAACCCCAGCCGGCATCCTTACCGCATCCAGCGTGCTCGCAGGCATGCCCGAGAGGGCCATGCTCGCGCGGCTGGATCGGTTCGCCCGGTCGCGTCGGTTCATCGCTCATAGCAGCTTGATCGGTTCGATGAGTCCGGCATGGTCATTCGGCTTCTTGTCGATGGCCGCAGTGTTCACCTCTCGGCCGACACGGTAGAATTGGAGCTGGCCGTCGATGTCGTGGCTCAGAATGTCCTTCAGGTCGCCGGCCGGTGTCTTTGGGTCAAGCCAGGCATCATAATAGGCGGGGTCGACCATGAGCGGCTGCCGATCGTGGATCTGGTTGACGGGCGCCGCCGACGGCTCCGTGATGATCGTGCAGCTTGTGATGTCGAGGCTTGAATTATAGGCCCACAGGCCGGCGAACGAGAAAGGTGCATGGCCAGGCTGGAAGATGTGCCATGGGTCCTTGCCGCCATCGGCTGGGCTCTTGGTCCATTCATAGTAGCCATCGGCCGGAATGAGGCAGCGCTTCGATTTGAAGGCGTCCCGGAATGCCGGTGTCGTGTCGACCGTCTCGATCTTGGCATTGAACATCGTCGCCTTGGGCATTTCCTTTGCCCAGAACGGCACCAGCCACCACCGCCCGATGCGGACCTTATGATTGCCGTCGTCGGCCGCCGTCACGAAAGGCACCTCATCGGTTGGCGCGATGTTGTAGCGCGGCGCGTCATTGCGGCCGACGTCGGCCGTCGCCGTCAACCTGTAGAGGCGATGGATTTCAGACCACGGCAGATATCTGGTGTAGCGTCCGCACATGCCTCGACCTCAGTTCCGCAGGGCCTCGGGCACGCTGAGCGGCCCGAGTTCCAGAATTCGCTGATACACACCCTGGCGACGCCAGATGCCGCGTGCACGCCCGTTTTCCCTGTCACGCTTCGGATCGAACACGACACCGCCGAAGTGGTCAAGGAAAGCCGCGGCCTCGCGATCGGCGAAGCAATGCAGCCGCCATTGTTCCTGCTTGCCGCCCTGCCAAACCGCGATCACCGCTCTTGTCCTGCATGTCAGCCCTCGCTCCTGCAGGAATCGCCTGATCAGCGAGAAGTTGCGATCGGTGCAGATGTCGTCGGGCAGGGCAACCTGATGTGGCATGTCACGGTCGATGATCGAAGGGGGCGGAATGCCACGGCTTCGCCTCACCATGCCGGCGGCAGAAAACTATCAGCTTGAAGGCGCATGGCCGCCAGCGTGAGGGCAATCGCGGTATTGGCTGGCGACTTCTCCATATGCAGATAGCCATCAGCACAACGCCACGCGGCGACGCTCAAGTCATCGTCGTCATCTTCGTCGCGGTCCAGTTGGATAATGCGGGCATCACAAGGATCCTGGTCGACCTCGATCTTCCAGCCCTGAAGGGATTTCTCGGTGATGGCCGCAACCTCAGCCAGGTTGCTCGTGAGATACGGAAGGCCCAAAGCAGCGGCCTCTTTGGGCGTCCCCGGCTCATTGACCCAACCCATGACATAGCAGATGTCGATGTCGAGCTGCCGGTCAGGACCGGTGGCTGTTTCGAGGCGCTGAATGATCTCCCGGTAGCGCCGCTGCCTGTCCGGCCAAGTCGCCAGATTGGCCATCTTCACCCTCGGCTCGACCGCGCCGATTCCCAAAACTCCATGGGCTCGGACGACCTTATCCGCGGGCCATCCAGCACAACATGCTTCGCAAGCGGCCCGCTCGGCTTTCAACCAAACACTGGCCGCCGCATCCTGATCCTCAGTTGGTTCCGCGTCTTCAGGAAAACCCTTCATATCCCACAGTTCAACCGCGAACATGCCGCTCGCCGCGTCTTCGTAGGAAATTCCAGAGTCCTCAAAAACCGCCTCCGCAGCGGCTACCCCGCGGGCAAGTTCTTCAAACGTTGCGTTCTCGATCACCAGTCGAAGTGGCATTTCCGCCTCCTGTGGCTATCCTGCCATCAGTGAACAAAAAGAGAACGCAGGAGTCAAGAGACCTCTTGACGACACAGGAATATGTTCCTCACTTCAAGGAATGCCGGAACAACCCGAAAAGTGGCCGAGAGGCGTCGCCTGGACCCTGACGCATGCCCATGATGCCGGGCAAGTGGCGGGCATCCGCTGCGCCCGCTGCAACATCACGCGCTACTACAAGCCGCTCGAGCGCGGGAGGTGATCGGCAACGTTACGATCGATGAGGTGCGGGACAAGGTGCGCTGCCAGCAGTGCGGCAGCCGGGAGTGGATGAGCGCGCAGCTATTCCACCCGACAGGAGAGCAGTCGCACACGATCCGCCTCCGGCGCCTGGTGGAGATCAGATGGGAGAAGCGGGTGGTCTGGCGAGATGAATAGGTGAACTGCGGGAGCGGCCCGGCGCACTGGCGGGTAGGCCAGCACGAGCCGGGCCTAACCGGCGGGGGCTCGGAAACAAACACGGCACCGGCTGATGATAAATATACGCTCCTGCCGCAATGAACGGCACGCATCTATAAGGCGGATCCAAGAGTAGCCGCACGCGCCGCTGCGGAACACCGGTCTCTAATTCCCGCGTGGTCTGGATCTTGGTCCTGGCAAGCTTTCACACGGATTTGCAGCCAGTCTGGCGGTTCGCGGGTCCCTTAGCCACAGAGACTTCTTTTTTCTTTCCAGTATATGATTGCGATCGAAATCGACGGCCGCTTGGCCTTTCGTCGCGGCGATCACATAGTCGGCTCTGTTCGTTCGATAGTCTTCTTGGACAGACATTCGCTTTCCTCCCGGTCCGCGGCCTTCCCTCCATAGGCCCGGACCGAGACACTAGCTGCCGATGCATCGCAGGAGTCTACAAATTGAGGATTGTATTAAAATGATACACTTACCTCCGCGCCCATCGGAGCTTCTAGGACCGCTGCGGCTCTGTGTTATCGTGGAGAACGCTTTTTACTCCTGCTCTTCGCCAGCTTGGTCCCAGGCTTGCGGCCAAGGCCCATCGACTTCGCCAGTGTCGACCGCTGCGCTGCTTAATTCGGCGCCACTTGGCGGCGTGTCCGGCGTCGTCCAAGGCGATGCTGTAAATGACGGTCGCACCCTACGAGCCCGGTTACGTTGCCCCCACTCCAGACATTGGGGGGCGGCAATATTTACAACGGGACTGATGGAGGTGGCGGCGTCGATACTGGTTCGGGCACCATATACAACAGTCCAAACTAGGCTGATGGCGGGCCCAAGGCGTTAGAGATGTAGCCACTTGGCCGCCCAGTTTTCCTAAGCGAAATAAACGCAAAATGCCGTCAACCTCGGAGCCTTTGTCCCGCTGAAATTGCTGAAATATAAAGCCGGGGAGTGGAACAGCCCACTCCCCAGCCTTAGAGAATGTCGCCAAATTTGGACAGCACTTCGCTCGTTGGAGCCGAGTGGCAATCCCGAGCTATTTGCTGCAGACCGCGCCTGTCTGGGCTTCAAGAGCTCGCTCTCGCTGACAGAGCAACCTTCTCCGGCCGCCTCGGGATAGATCGTTCTGTAGATCGGAACGCGGGCCCCATTTCATGATCAGCAGCTTCGCGCCCCGATCTCGGCCGTACAGATCAGCGTTGCCGTTCCCTGAAGCTGCCGTAGCAGGCTAGCGGGTGCAGAGGTCGTGCCGGTACCAGGTGAGGACGTACGATCCGGTTGTCGCAGCGAAAGCTACCGCCTGTGTTTCTGAATCCTGCTGATGCGAGATCAAGCCATGTCAAACCGTCAGGGACGATGCGACTGAGCGCGCCGTCCCTGGAGCTTGATGTCTAGGCCGCCCGCAGGCCCACCATCGGACGCAGGTTCTGGTTCATGCGGAACAGGTTTTGCGGGTCATAGCGCTGCTTGATGTCCAGCAGCCGCCGATAGTTGCCGCCATAGGCCGCTTCGACCCGGTCGACCTCGTCCTCTGGCATGAAGTTCACATAAGCCGTGCCAGCGGCGTAGGGTCGTGCTTGCTCGTAGATACTGCGAGCCCAGTCGATGCACGCCTGGTCCATTGCCGGTTCGCGCCAGCGGGCATGGACGTTCATGACGAAATGCGAGCTGCGCTGCGGAAACGCGGTGGCGTCCGCCGTGACCCGGCCCGCCGCCCCACCGACATGGCCGAAGAATATTTCGCATTCCGGACCCGGAAGCCTGTCAATCGCCGCCGTGGTGACCTCGATCGCGCTGTCGGAGAGCTCGGTGAAGTCGTGGCTCTTCCAGTAGTTGCGGGCGCCCGGCGCAAGCAGCGGGTCGAAGGCTTGCTGCCAGCCGGTGAACGGATTGGAACCGACGACGTCGGCGATCGGCGTGCCGATGGCGCGAAGCCCCTGCGTCGCCTTTTCGCCGGCCAGGGTATCGCCGCAATAGCACATAGCCAGCACCAGCACTTCCTTGCCGTGCCATTCGGCCGACAGGAAGGGAAGCGGCGGCGCCTGCCGCATGACCACCCAGCAAGTCAGTTCGTCGGGGGCCGCTTCCAGCGCCTCACGATACTCCCGCAGCACCTTCCGCGCATCGGCGAAAGGATGGACGACAAGCCCCGACAGCACTTGCGGCCCGAACTGATGGAGTTGGAACTCGAATGCCGTGACGACGCCGAAATTGCCGCCGCCGCCGCGCAGCGCCCAGAACAGGTCGGGGTTCTCGCTCTGGCTGGCGCGCAGCAACTTGCCGTCGGCGGTGACCACGTCGGCGGAAACCAGATTGTCGATCGTCAGCCCGAATTTGCGGGTGATCCAGCCGAAGCCGCCACCCAGCGTCAGGCCGGCAATACCCGTGGTCGAGTTGATGCCGGTCGGCAGGGCCAATCCGAAGGCCTGTGTTTCCCTGTCGACATCGACGAGCGTGGCGCCGGGTCCGACCCAGGCCCGCCGTGCCGCGACATCGACCCGCACCGACTTCATCGGCGACAGGTCGATCATCAGGCCGCTATCGCAGACGGCGCTGCCGGCGATGTTGTGGCCACCGCCACGCACGGAGACGAGGAGCTTGTTTTCCCGTGCGAAGTTCACGGCGGCAATGACATCCGAGGCGCCGACGCAGCAAACGATCAGCGCAGGCCGCCGGTCGATCATGCTATTCCAGATGCTGCGTATGTCGTCGTAGGCGGCGTCGCCTTCCCGCAGCACCGTGCCACGTATTTGTGCCGAAAAGGCTTCAAGCGTTGCGGCCTCGACGGTCGTCGTGCCACCTTCAAGGGTGGCAAAGCTCATGGCATTCATGATTTCCTCCCGATCTTGTTGGTGAGCCTCTCTCCTGAATTTAGTGTGCGCTTATGTTAGACATCAGGCAAGTTTTCGGAGATCGTGAGAAGAAGGAACCGGGGCCGGTAGACGCCACTGCCAAAGGCGACGGCGTTTTCACACGCGTAGGAAGCTGGCCGGTGGAGCTGAGCTCCGCTCTCCTTTCTCGGCAACCGCAAGCTGCCGATCCGCTTACGGCCCCAAACCAGCCGCGCTCATACCGTCATGGTCCATACATGCGCCCTTCGACCTCCTTTGTGGAAAGAAGCCGCTCGCGCTAAATACTATTCTTCTCCTGTTCCCTAGGTTCGCCAGACCACACGAGAGAATACGAAGGATATGCGTTGGCTAACCATCCGCTAAGCCATTGATTTTCTTTGGAGTCAGCGGCATACTGCACGTCGCGCCCAGCAGTTCGGCGGGTGGTTCGCTTCGCCACGCGATCCGCGAGGGCGGGCGTACCGACCACGTGATCAGTTTTCGCGACGATCTCAGCTGCGGCCCAATTTGCCGGAAGAGCGGTGCGCGAGCGGCTCTGGCAGTGCGTTCAAGAGCATGCCGGGCCGGCGCCGAAGGGGATGGGCGGCCGGCGACGCAATGGGTCAAACCGGGGCTGATCGGCCGCGTGAAGCATCTGCGCGGCGAGGAGGACTTGCGCCACGCCTCGCTGCATGATTTTCGGGAAGATGGAATCCAGGAGAGATCCACGTCAGGCGCCCTGGCGAAAAGCGATGACAAAGCGCGGATGAAATCGGAGAGGAAGTGGGGAGCGACGGCGAGGGTCGATTGCATCGATATAGGAACCGGATGCGGACACTCGGGTTATGAATTGGAAGGGACCGCCCATTAGGAGATGATGATGACCCGGCTTTTATTCGCAGCAGCCATGATGGCCCTGTCTACCGGTCTTGCCTTCGGGCAAACGAATAGCACCACTTCCAGTGGTTCTTCCACAACAAGCACTACAATGCCGAGCGACCAGAACACGGACACGACAACGACCAAGTCGACCAATCCCAACTCGGCCAAGGATTGCGCCCCTGGACAACAGACCGGCAGCGCGAAACAGGCAGCGCCCGGGCAACAAGATACCGACGCCAAAGCCGCTGCGCCGGGCCAGATGAAAACGACAACCGAAGGCTGCTAGATTCAGAAAGTGGACCTTGGCCCGCTGGCTCGACCAGCGGGCCATTCTTTAGGCCTTGTCCACCAGCGGGGCCTTCCGCTTCGGTGGCACATAGGATGTCACTAGCCTGAGGGTATCCATGTTCACCGTCACAGGAACACCCAGGTTCACAGTCACCCAATCCCCTTCGATATGCGTGACGTCGCCTGTCAATTCTATGTGCTGGCCTTTCTTCACCGTCGATGTCCGGTCGACGACCGAGTGCGGAAACCCATAAGACGGGATCGAGACGCTGACGCGATCCTCAGTCACACGTCGGCGCACCGTCGCTGTGATGGCGACTTCATCGCCGACCTTGATGCCTTTCGCCATGGGTGAGAGTCTGGCGCGGCTGGCGGCTTCGTCAAGCACTCGCTAATATGAACCGGTCTGAGTTTGAAATCTGGCAGCGCCCAAACGGAAAACCCGTCGCAGCTAATGAGCGTAAGCGACGGGCTTTCGGTTGTCACTGAGGCGGCTACAGTCCTGTGATCGACCACCTAACGGTTAATTCGAAAGCGGCGGAATCGTTCCGCGCCTCCTTGGATGGCTCGCTCAAGGAATTGTTTGGCGCATTCCTCCCAATCGATAGGTGTTTGCTCCTGCTCGCGAACAGACTTCTTGAAAGCCTCGCGCAGCTCGTCAAGGTCGAATGCCGAAAGCCGTTTTGCCTTGCTCGTCATAACGGGGTTCATACGGCCCAAAGTCCTAAGCCTTCAAGAAAGCGGGCCTGACTTCTTTTGGGTGTATCTCGATGTGTAAGGTGTGCGGGGGGCGGCCCGGCACCTGGGCGGGGTAGGCCAGAACGGTGCCGGCCTAACCGGTGGGGTCCGGGGGACGGGCACCGGCTGAGGACGTTTCATTGCTAATATACGATACGTGCGAATGAAGATCCGGCTATTAGCTCCTGGGACGAACCGCGTGCTGGCTGGGCCCTATTCGGGGCAATGGTCTGTTTTCTTACGGAGGATTCGCTAGGTAGCTGCGGCGAGTGTAAAATGCCTCTGTCGTCCGCACCCAGCCGAGGCAAGCAGGCGCTCATCACGCCTTCGCCCCGGTGAGGAATGAAAGCGTCATGGCTTCCAAAAGATACAGCGGCATATACATGCCCGCCGATATCGACATCCTTCAAAGGGTATTCGACCAACTGTGCAAAGAGCGCCGTCTGGCCCTGAAAGATTCGGAGCAGAGGGAGCGCCTTGCCCGCGAAGTCATCGATGCTTTCGAGAACGGCCTCACCGACGAAACGGAGTTGTGGCGGGCGCTTTCAAAGCTGCGTTCGGCTCGGGCGGGGTGAGCTAGAGGCGAGCGCGAGCACTACCGCGCCGGTGGCCGCGATGTAGAGCGGAACGAAGCTCATGAATGGAGACTCAGGTGAGAACCGGCGACCGATGCATATCATGTGTTGGGGAATAACTGAACGCTTCGGCCGCCGGCCCTCGGCGGGGGCGTTGCCCTTTCAGGCAACGCTGATAGGTGGGGCCTGCAATTGGTCTTCGAGCAATTCGAAGCCATCGCCATGGTAAACAGGCGATTACTATCCACAGGGCTCGCTACTGCGTCTTAGGGCTCTCGGGCCAGGGCAGCAGCTGACGTCTAAAAACCTGTAGCTCGTCGTCGCAGCACATCGAGTAGGCGAGTGCTTGAGTTTGGGCGCTCGCCGTCGGCTGCGTCGTGCCTGATTCACCTGGCACAACCAAGACTTCGCATTTTATCCCAATTCCAGGTCATTAGGCTGTGCGTCACAACGTTACAAAATATACCGTAAGTTATTGATTTTATTGAAATCGGTTAGAGCTCAATCAACTGTTCGACGACATCCTCCGGGCCCACCATTATCTTTATTATCAATGGTAGGGTGGTTCGCCACAGGTCCGCCAAGCATCGGCTTGCGCGTCACCAGACGCACGACTCGATCCATCCCCTGCACCGCCAGCCGAACCTGCGAGGTTTCTCATCACCTCGACGAGGTGCTTGCCGTAGGGGATGAGTTGACGATTCTCAAAGACGGGCAATTCGTCGGCACGTATGGCACGAGCGAGATCGCGTCGGGTGAAATTCATCGTCGCATGGTGGGGCGCGAGCTTGCGAAAAGCATTTATCCGCCGCGACCGGCGAGAGATGACAAGGCGCGAGGGCCCGTCGTTCTCGAAGTCAGTGACGCTGCCGTTGGCCGCGAGCTCAATAATGTCAGCCTGGATGTTGGTGCCAGCTCCTCGGCCTTGCCAGATTGAAAGGCGCCGGTGCCGAAGCGCTGTTTGCGGCCATTTGCGGCGACTTGCCTTTGCGCCATGGCTCCATGAAGCTCGCGGGCGGTTCATAGCGCCGTCGAGCCCGACTTTCGCTTGGCGGCGGGGTGTTGCTCATCTGCCGGGCGATCGCAAAAATGAAGGGCTGATTGCCGAGTTCAGCGTACTCGACAATCTGGTGATGGCCCGCCCCCCGCATCATGGGCCGGTCTTCGATCGCGCCGCTGCAACCACCATCGCGGGCGATCTCATCGCCCAGATCGGCATCAAGGCGCAAAGCGTCCTGTCGTTCGCTCTCCGGAGGTAATCTGCAAAAGGTGGTGATCGGCAAATGCCTAGCCGTCCAGCCATGCCTGCTCCTGCTCAACAACCCTACGCGCGGCGTCGATATCGGCGCCCGCGCGGAAATTTACCGCATCATAAGGCAGAAGGCGGCGCAGGGCCTCGCCATAATCCTGTCCTCGGAAGACATGCCTGAACTGATCGGAATGTCAAACCGGCTGCTGGTGCTTCGACCAGCGCAATCGCCGCCTCCTATGGCGCTGCCGGCGCGCTGATGGTCGTGCTGCTGTGGGTCTATTACTCTGCCCGTGGAACGAGGTTCGCGCATCGGAACGGGCGCCGCGACCAGAAGATATCGCGTTGTGCTGCAATCCGATCCTTCTCGTTCAAAGACAAGCCAACAAACAGTGTAGCCGCCCAGAATCAAAAAGGCCGCTGGCCGGACGTCATCGTGCCGATCTTGGTGAGCGCTTCTTGAAGCTGCAATGTCGCCATGCCTGCGAAACGCTGAGGGCAATGCGGGTTCCCGCCAAATCGGCTGGCGACGCGAGGTGCAGTGCCTCCTACGCGTCGCCAAACCAGGGTAGGCCTACTTGTTAAGTCCGTTGGCCATGTCCAGGTGGTGCTGCAGATGCGGCAATGTCGTCCCTGCCCATGCCTTCAGATCGGCCTGTTCGCCACCCTCGCTGTAGCGCTTGAAGAGATCGACCGCATCCTTGTGCGCATCGACCTGATCGGAATGGTACCGCTTGGTGAAGTCATTGCCCTGCAGCGCCTTCAAATCGTTGAGGGTCGACTGCTGCTTGTCGGTCATGGCCGTCGGAAGCGTGGCCTTCACCTTTCCGCTGGTCACGAGGCCCTTCAGATCGGCGGTGGTTTTCTCGTGGTCGGCGACCATCTGCTTGGCAAAGGCCTTCGTCGCTTCGTCGGACCGTTCAAGCGCCAGCTTGCTGGACTCAATCTCGAACATGTCGCTGGCGGCTGCTTCGGTAACGAAGTCCTGCGTCGACGGTGCAACACCCAGAACCGAATTCACGCCGGTCTTTTCCGTGGTCGAGGTTGATTGGGCCAAGGCCGGCGACGCAAGCATAACCGTCGCGACCGTCAGAGCGAACGTTTTCATTGATTTGTCTCCGTTGTAATTTCCGAACCGAAGACAGGCTTGTTTGTTCCCGTGACCTCTGGTTTGCGATACGAAGGTTCCCCGTATCCAAGTCTAACGCAGAACGCCGCCTATCATTCTGACGTTGAAGGGCTTCGGCGCCGCGCCGAGTCCGCTTCGCCGCCGCTCGTGTTCAGCTCCATGATCATGTCCTGACTGTTTTTTGCGCACGGTGTCCAAACGACCGAGGAAGAAGCTGACCGTTTCATCGTCGATCAGCCCGTTGATGGAAATATTGGACTGGAACAGGAGCTTGTCTCGGTCCAGGCTGGTCCATCCCGCTCGTGTGAAATGCTGTCATCATGGAAGGTCATGGAATCTCGCGGGAATGTTCGGGCTCCCAACCATCCATCGATCCATTCGTTCGTCGCGGTCTCGGATTAGCGGGAACCTCGGTGCCAGGGTCCGGTTATCTCGCTGCAAGGAGATGCCCATGAATGCGACGAAGGAATTCCTGCGCAGCTGGCTGGAGGAGAATGTCGGCACCCTGCCCGCCGACACCGAGGTCAGTGTTCCGATGCTGGCGCGGCAGTTCGAGCAGGACGCCGATGCCGCCGGCTACCGCCGCGAAGTGCGGGAGCAGGAGGTGGGCAACATCGAAGACGTCATCCGACGCGCGCTCGATAAAAGCGGCGCCGAGAATGCGGAGACCGAATCGAATTCTGATGAGGAGAATTCACTGGCACCGGTTATCGATGCCTTGGAAGCTGCCGAGCCCGACCATGAGGCGCCGGACGACGCCGAGGGCCTGCGGTAACGGTCAGCAGTGGCGGAACAAAGAGCGACGTCAGGAGTTGGCACCCGATTCATCCACGGCAGCCATGCAGCCCTTCGGTCCAACAGAGAAGCATACGATGAATAAGTCCCCCGGAAAGAGCGATCCTGTCGCGTCGGAATCCAGCAGCGGTCGGGCAAACCGGCAAGCCGAGACATTGCCGGAGCAAGACCCCGCGGAAGGCTCGAGCGAGACTGTGGATCGCGAGTTGGAACGGCAAAAGCGCTCGCCTCGGGCTGAAGATCGAAAGTCCAGACGACAGGCGCTGCGGGATCAGGTCGAGGAAGAGACCGAACTGCCTCAGAAGGGGTCGGCCTGATCGCGAGCAGCGACGCGACTGCTCTCGTGACAAGGTCCAGGCGGAACCTGCTCCTGTTGCTTGCAGCGGCAACGGCTGGGCTGGCGCTCTACAACAATCTCCTCGCGAGACAGGCATTGGCTGGACGTCCGCTCGGGCGCTTCATCCACCTCCGCGGAACCACGCTGCATTTCCTGGAAGCGGGCAATGGGCAACCGGTGCTGCTCCTGCACGGCAACGGCGCTTCGGCGGAGGACTTCACAACAAGCGGCATCTTCGACAAAGCCGCTGCCAGCTATCGTGTGCTTGCCTTTGACAGGCCCGGCTTCGGCCTGAGCCCACGCCCGGTAGGCAGACCTTGGACAGCCGGCGCCCAGGCCGATCTCATCCAGGCCGCTGCCGAAAAACTCGGCATCGGGAGCTATGTGGTTGTCGGGCACTCATGGGGAGCCGCCGTGGCGCTCGAGATGGCGCGACGGCATCCCCGATCCGTCGCCGGTGTTGTCGTTGTCGCTGGCTACCATTATCCGCCGCCAAGGCTGGCACTTGCCATCTCGGCGCTGCCGGCCATCCCGCTGATAGGTACGGTTTTGCGTCACGCCATACTGCCTTCGTTGGTCAGGCTGAACTGGCGCTGGGCGATGGAGAAGATATTCCACCCGGCAACCGTCGCGACGCCTTTCGCAGCAACGACAAGGGGGCTCGCGAGCCGCCCCTCGCAACTGCGGTCCATCTCTGCGGAGTCGTTCCTGATGCTTGCCTCAGCACTGTTCCCACATCGTCAATATGCCGACTTCGCCATTCCTGTTGGGATAATTGCCGGCGCCCGCGATCAGCTGTTCGATGCCAAGGCCGAGGCGCTACGGCTGCAGGCCGAGATAGACCACTCGCTGGTCGATATCGTCCGGGATGCTGGACATATGGTGCATCAAAGCAAGCCGCAGGCGGTTCTGACGATGATCGACAAGATTGCCGCTTTCGCGAGCTTTGCCGGCCCGGTCTCTGGGAATCTATTCAACTCTCCGGTCCCTAAGACACGCCCGCGTCGCCAGCACGAGGAACGTTCCGATACGACGCTCCGGGGGTGGTGGCGACCGCCGACTCCATTCGCGACAAAATGACCCCCGGGCAGCTCTTCGACGAATTTACTGGGCTTTTCAGAGGCAGCGCGGGCTCCGACATGCTTCACAACCTGAAGGCCCAGGTGCGGGACAATCCGTTGCCGCTGACTGTGATCGGCGCGGGCCTGGCCTGGCTGATGTTGGGCAGCGGCGCTTCCGCCACCTCAGCTGATACCGATGATGCGACGCGGCGCGGTCCTGGCCTCGATCATCGATCATTCGGCGCTGGAACCGGTTCGACCGCCTCGGATGCCGCGGGCTCTGTTGCCGAAGCGGCCGAAACTGTCGCGGGAATGTCAACCGAAGCTGCCGGCACAATGTCGAACGTGGCAAGCAGCGCAGCCGGCACACTGGCGAGTTCGGCGGCGGCTGCGGCCGACATGGCAACGAGTGCCGGCCGCTCGGCGCATGGTCTGCTTCAGGACCAGCCTCTCGCTGGAGCCGCCATCGGCCTCGCCATCGGAGCTGCGATCGGCGCCATGCTGCCCCACACTGAGATCGAGGATGAGCGATTGGGTGCCTATCGCGAGAGGCTTCGGGACAGTGCCGAAGACACTTTGAAAGAAGGCCTCGACGCTGCAAAGCAAGTCGCGGCCGAAGCCTACCAGACGGCGAGCGACGAAGCCGGACGGCAAGCCTCGAGCGAGGGAACGCTGGCCGACAAGGTCGGCGGCGTCGTCAAAGCCGCGGCCGACAAGACCGACGAATCGGTGCGAGAACAATTCTCCGGTTCCGACCTGTCCTCGTCCCGGAAATCTTGACGCTTTTTAACACGTTCAAGGAACAATGCGCGCCACCCTAGGTTTGGGCAGCGTCAACGATGGAGACACTGCAATGGCTGAATCGCGCGAATGGCTTGTTCAATGGCTGAGGGACGCTCACGCAATGGAGGAACAGGCCGAGACGATGCTGTCGGGCCAATTGAGTCGGATAGACAGTTACCCTGAACTCAGCGAGCGAATCCGTAGCCATCTGGAAGAAACGAAAGAGCAGTCCAGACGGCTGAAGACCTGCCTGGATGGCCTCGACGAAGGATCGTCCGTGCTGAAGGACGCAGGCGGCAAGCTGACCGCCACCGCGCAGTCTATCAGTGGCGTCTTTGCCGGTGACGAAGTCATGAAAGGCTCTCTGGCGAGCTACACGTTCGAGCATATGGAAATCGCGTCCTACACGATCCTCATCGCTGCGGCCAATGCAGTGGGCGAAGCCGAGATTGCCCGCGTCTGCGAACAGAACCTGCGCGAAGAGGAAGCCATGGCCGAGTGGCTGAAGGACCACCTTCCGCAGGTCACCCAGACGTTCCTGACGCGTGCGGAAGCAGACAGCGACAACGCCAAGCGTTGAGACGGCGATTAGAGCGGTTCATTATTTCACGGAAACGGCGAACCGCCTCATCTTCTTGTTTTGACCCAATTCCGGACGGAACCGCGGACGAGCGGCCTGTCTGATCATGTCTGCCTATTTCGTAATTCTCATCCTGGACACCGCGATGATCCTGCACGCGGCTTGCGATCTCGGTCCCTTGCGGATCATCTCAGCCCGTAGAGGTAGGCCGCGATATCGCGCGCCTGCTGCTCGGTGATCCTCGTCGACGGCATGGCGGTGTGCGGGTTGATTTCCCTTGCCAAGCGGATCCAGCGGATCAGGTTTTCCGGATTGTTCGCCAGCACGCCGCCGATATAGACGCGGCCGGCGAGGCTGCCGTCGAGGCGCGGCCCGACCTGACCTTGCGCGCCCGGCACGCCGGGAATCGTATGACAGGCGGAACAGCCATTCGCGGTCATGATCGGAATGGCCCGCGCGCCCACGCCTCCGGTCGCCACATCCGCCTCGTGCCGGACGCGATCGCGCCGGTCGATCCATAAGGCCGCCGCGGCGCCGATCGCGGCGAGCAGCAGGATCGCGGCGAGGGCGCCGCCGATAAGCCTAGCCAGGTCGGAGCGCATGCGTTTCCTCCCTGGTTCCACTGTTGCTTATCCAGAGCCCGGCGAGCAGCAAGGCTGCTCCGCCATAGATCAGGCCGGCCGGAACCCACATCACCAGCCCGGCGAGCTGCTGGTCCTCGATGGGGCTCAGGCCCCAGAGCGCGGCGCCGGACGCATTCGCCGGATACCAGAGTTTGGGCGATACCAGCAGCAGCACGCCCAGCAGGCCGGTATGCAGCGATGTGAAGAAAAGATGCATGACCGAGCTGCCATAGGTTTCCTGTCGACCAGAGCGCGGCAGAAGCGCCCACCAGAACAGCAAGGCAGTGCCGAAGAAGCTCGCATGTTGCGCATAATGCAGCACGCCCTGCTGCAGCGCTGCCTCGAACAGCGCCGGAATATGCCAGATCCAGATCGCTACTCCATGAAGCACCGTCGCGCTGAGCGGGCGAGCGGCGAACGCCCAGACCGCCTGCAGCAACTTGCTGTGTGTCAGCTTCCCGGTCCGTCGTCGAAGTGTGGCCGGCAATGCCCACATCAAGGCCGCGCCGGGGCAAGCGGCGACAAGAAGCGGCGCCGCCATGGCCATCAGCAACTCGTGCTCGATCATATGGGCTGAGAACACACGCTCGCCGAGCGCATGGATCGGGCTGGCCAGCGCTCCCGTCACGACGCCCCAACCGGCCGCGAACAACAGAGCCTGGCGTAGCCGCTCGGGTCGGCCCCGGCCGCTGCGGCGCCATAGCCGACTTGCGCCGAGCGCATAAATGAGCGCGAGCACTGCCAAGGGAAGCGTAATCGGAAACGCCAACGTCCATCCGGCTTCCGGCGCACCGGCGCCGTAGCAGATAGAGGTCGAGAAGAACGCTTCGAGGCTCATCGCAGGCACTCGTCGAGGATGAGCGCCGCGCTGCCCTGCATGACGATGACGAGGGCGAACAGCAGTGCCGCGAGCATCCCGAGATCGGCGACGAAACGCTCGGTGCTGCGTGTGCGCTCGAGCTTGAAGGCGGCGCCGCCCTGCCGCTTCGCCCGCCATGACAGCGCGCCCCCGAGCAGCGAAAACACCGCGAGCAACAGCGCCAACGGGAGCACCACCTGCACCTGGCGATTGCACTGCCAGTGCACGAGCGCGTAGTTCAGCTGCGTCGAGATTGCCCAGGCCAAAGGCCCCGACAACAAACCTCCCCAGGACGTGCCAAGCCGCAGCGCGCGCATCTCAGCCCCACCTCGGTAGCCAGTAGATGAGCAGGTAGATCGGGATCCAGGTGAGGACCACGAAATCCCAGTAGAAGACATTGTCGCCGACATCGCCGAAGCGCCGGCCGCTATAGCCATGGTGCGTAAACATCAGCACTGTCAGAACGATCGTATCGCCGACATCGGTGATCAGATGCGTTGTGTGGAGCCCGAGCAGCACCCAGATCATCGAGCCGTAGGCGTTCGTGTCCCAATAGATGTTCAGCGCCGGAAACTCGAACCAGCGCACGATGAGCGGTGCAACGCCGAGCAGCGACATCACCACCATGCCGATCCGCACCGGCCCGATCGCACATTCCTTGGCGTAGCGGTTGAGCATATGGTTCGGCACCAGGCTGACGATGAGAAGCAGCGTCACGATCGTTCCCGGCCAATGGTTGGGCTGCGGGGCGCTTAGCCGCCAGTTGGGCCACAACGTCGCGAGATAGAGATAGGCCCCGGCGGCCAGCGCAAAGCCCGTGCCTTCCAGCGCCATGAAGCCAAGCGTGCCCCACCAGGTGGGGCTGCGCGGACCATGTCCAAAGGTCGGCAGGCCGGAAATATCCATGGCAGGGCGCTGGTTCATTCCTCGTCCTCCGGATCGCCTTTCGGCCAGAACCAGCCAATCAGGGTAACGGCGATCGGCGCGGCGCCCCAGACAATCGCCCAGGGTGTGAAGATCGAGTAGAGGAAGGTGCCGCCCACGGCGATGGCCGCCAGCAGCGGCCAGATCGACGGCGTCGCCGATTTTTCGCGGATGTCGGGATGGGCCTCCGCCACTGTCGAGATGATCAGTTCGCGAGCATCGACGCGAAGCCCGGTCGCGACGGGAAGCGGCTCGCGTTCGGCCCAGAGCGGCTCGACATTCGTCACGACCGGAATGCGCGCGAAATTATAGCTGGGCGGCGGCGAGGACGTCGCCCATTCCAGCGTGCCGGCGTCCCAGGGATTGTCGCCGGCTGGCGCACCCTTCAACACGCTGTGGACGAGGTTGAAGGCAAACAGCACGAAGCTCAGGAAGAAGAGCACCGCGCCGGCGCTGATGAAGAGATTGATGTTTCCCCAGCCGAGCTCGGCCGGATAGGTGTAGACCCTGCGCGGCATGCCCCAGAGACCGACGATGTGCATGGGGAAGAAAGCCGCGTTGAAGCCGATCAGGGCGAGCCAGAAATGCCAGCGCCCGAGGCGCTCGCTCATCATGCGGCCGGTGATCTTGGGGAACCAGAAATAAGCCGCGCCGAGCAGCGGAAAGACCGCGCCGCCGATCAGCACGTAATGGAAGTGAGCGACGACGAAATAAGTATCGTGCACCTGAAGGTCGAGCGGCACGGAGGCCAGCATGACGCCGGTGAGGCCGCCGATGACGAAGATGAAGAAGAAGCCGAGGACGAACAGCAGCGGCGTGCGGATCACCGGCCTGCCGTCCCAGAGAGTCGCCAGCCAGCAGAAGATCTGAATACCGTTGGGGATGGCGATCATCATGCTGGACGCGGTGAAGAAGCTGGCGCCGAGCTTCGGCAGTCCGGTCGCGAACATGTGGTGGACCCAGAGGCCGAACGATAGGAAACCGACGGCGATCAGCGACAGGACCAGACCGAGATGGCCGAACACCGGGCGCCGGGCGAAGGCCGGGATGATGGCGGAGACCATGCCCGTAGCCGGCAGGAAGATGATGTAGACTTCAGGATGACCGAAGAACCAGAACAGGTGCTGGAACAGCAGCGCGTCGCCGCCTTCGGCCGGGTTGAAGATGTGCGTGCCGACGAGCCGGTCGAGGATCAGGAAGGTCGAGGTGACCATCACGGCCGGCATGGCGAAGACGACGACAAAGGACGTGACCAGAAGCGACCAGACATAGAGCGGGATCTTGTCGAGTGACATGCCAGGCGCGCGCTGCTTGAATACGGTGACGATGGTCGCGACGGCGACAGCCAGCGAGGACACCTCGGTGTAGGTGATCATCTGCGCCCAGACGTCGGCGCGCTTGCCGGGCCCGTATTCCGGGCCGGACAGCGGCACATAGGCGAACCAGCCGACATCCGGCGCCATCGAGAGGGCGAAGGATACCCAGGCGAAAAGCCCGCCTGAGACATAGACCCAGTAGCTGAAGGCATTGAGGCGGGGGAAGGCGATGTTGCGGGTGCCGACCATCAACGGAACCAGATAGATCCCGGTCGCCTGCACGATGGGCACGGCGAACAGGAACATCATGGTGACGCCGTGCATCGTGAACAGCTGGTTGTAGAGATCCGGGCCAATCAGGCCGCGTTGCGGGCCCGAGAGCTGAATGCGCATGGCGACGGCATTGAGCCCGCCCAAACACAGGAACAGGAAGGCGGTGATCAGGTATCTTCGTGCGATGACCTTATGGTCGACGCTCGACAGCGCGCCGATGATGCCGGCAGGCGTGCGCCACGTCCGCGCCAGCCAGCGATGCAGGCTGGCGTCATCCATGCCGGTGTCGCGCGGTCCGTCTCGCCCTGGTGCGATATCGCCTTTGGCGGATGCCTCGCGCTCCGGCGGCAAATCGCGTTCGCTTGTGAGATCCGCGCTGCTCATTTCAGCCCCTCTAGATAGGCGACGATGACGTTGAGCTCGTCGCCGCTGAGATCGACCACCGGCATGTGAGACCCGGGCTTGACGCCTTGCGGATCGGCTATCCAGGCGGCGAGATTGCCGCGGCTCATCGTCAATGTTCCGGCCGCGAGCGTTTGCCGGCTGGCGACATGGGTGAGATCGGGCGCGACCGTACCGCCCGCGGGCGTGCCGCCTATCTTGTGACACATCACGCAGGGACGTTTCAGGAAGAGATCCCCTCCGGCCTTGGCCTCGTCACTCATTGGCGCGGAGGCCGGCTGCAACTGGTCCCGCCACCAGGCGTCGAACTTTGCGCGCGGCTCGGCGATGATGAAGGTGCCCATGTTGGCGTGCTGCGCGCCGCAAAATTCCGCGCATTGGCCCCGATAGACGCCGGGCTTGTCCGCCTTAATGTCGAGCACATTCATGCGGCCGGGAATGAGGTCGAGCTTGCCGGAAAGGCTCGGGACCCAGAAGGAATGGATCACATCCGTGGAGGTGAGAAGAAGCCGCACTGGCTCACCGGCGGGAATATGGATCTCGTTCGCCGTGGTCAGGATGCGGCTCGGCGTGGCGTCTTCGTAGCGAACCTCCCACCACCATTGATGGCCCGTGACGCGAATGGTCAGCGCGGCGTCCGAGCCAATCGCGGCGAGCGTCCTGTTGGCGAAGAAGCTGAGCAGAGTGAGCCCGACCAGGATCACGGCGGTCAGCCCGACGGCGGTCATCACCACGCGCAGCTTCCGATTGTCGGCGCCGGCGTCAAGTACAAGCGGCTCTAGACGTTCTCGCGATTGCATCATCAGCGGCGCGGCAAGACCGATCATCACCAGCACCCACACCACCGCGCAGAGCCCGGTGAAGAACCAGATCAGCCATGCCAACTCGCTCGCGGCGGGGCCTTTCGGGTCGAGAGCCGATTGCCAGCCCGCGCACCCGTGAAGAAACAGGGCGATTGCCGTGGCCAACGCAATCGAGGCGAAGCGTTTCACGGCGACTTCCCCAGCGTGGCGGCATCGGGCATGCGGTTTTCCGAGGGATGCGCCATCATGTCGTCATTGCGGGAAGGCGCGGCGGAGGACGGCGCGTTGCCGCTCAGCGAGCGAACAAAGGCTGCAAGCTCCCAGATCTGATCGTCGGGGATCTTGTCGCGGAAGCTCGGCATGCCGTTCGGACGGCCGTCGCGGATCGTGGCATGGATGCTTTCCATCGAGCTGCCATAGATCCACTTTTCGTCCATCAGCGCGGGGCCCATGCCGCCGCCCCCATTGGCATGGCACCCCGAACAGTTGAACCAGCCGAACAGGCGCTTGCCCTCGCTCAGATGAAAGGCATTGGCCTCGAAGCTCGCCGCCTTGTTGTCTGTGGGGGAGGGGCGCTGTCCGCCGGGTTCCAAAGTCGTTACCGGCGTCGGCTGTTCGCCGGAGCCGAGCGCCGATTGCGGGCGCGTATCCCGCTCCTCGCGCTGGCATGCCGCCAGCGCTAAGACCGCCAAGAGAAGCGTGGCGGCGGCCGGTTTCATTGCACCGGGCTCCCGGCCATGTCGAGAAGCGGCACGCCATATTGCGTCAGGATCGCGTCGATCTCGGTCTTGTGCCTGGCGAGAGCGCTGTTCACTGCGCTGCGCAGCGCATCGTCCTCGCGCCTAACGCCCATGGAGATGTCGTACATCAGCGGCAATTGCGGCCCGTCGATGCGAGGTGAGACCGGCGTGATCCGCAGCGGCACCTTCTGCTTCTGGGCGAAATAGCCGGCGAGCGGACCCCAGACCACCGCGACGTCGATCTCGCCGTTCGCCAGCGCCTCGACAATGCGCGCTGGAGGATTAGGAGCGGAGTAATCGCCATAGACGGGGTAGCCGATGAGATGCCCGACGATGCCGCGGCGGCCAAGCGCCTGCACAGGAGGCGAGTTGGCGCCGTCGTCACCGATGAGCTGGACGCCGATACGCACGTCGCGGAGCCGCGGGTCGTTGAAGGAGGTCACATCCGGGCCGTCTTGGCGGCTCACGAAGACATAGGACGAACGATAGTAGGGCGTAGTGGTGCGCAGCATTTCGACATTTGTGGGCATCCCGAGCACCAGATCACAAAGCCCGGCTTTCAGCGTGTTGCGAACGAAGCCGCGGCGCTGGGCCCACCAGGTGTAGGACAGCTTGGCGCCGAGATCGGCGGCGACGATCTGGGCTATCTTGTTCTCGAAACCTTGGCCGCTGGCGTTGGAGAACGGCATGTTGTTGGGATCGGCGCAGGCGCGCAGTTCCCGCGCATCCGCCGCACCGGCCACAACCAGCCAGACCATCGTGACGAGACCGGCCGCGAAGGCCCGCAGGGCAGACCTTTTCGCCAGCGGGGTCAGTTTGAATGCGTCAAGGCAGCCGGAACACATAGAGTGTGCCTCCCGCCGTTGTTGCATTCTTCAGATCCTTCATGGCGTTGACGAAACCAAGCGCGGCGGTGGCGTCGCGCGGATCAAGATCGCCCGATACGATGGCGCCGGCCCAGCCGCCGACACCAGACAGGATCGCGACATATTGGTGTCCGTCGGGGCCGCGATAAGTCACCGGCTGGCCGATGATGCCGGAGGAGGTCTTGAACTGCCAAAGCAATTCGCCGGTCTTCGCGCTGACGGCCTTGAACCAGCCTTCCATGGTTCCATAGAAGACGACATTGCCGGCGGTTACGACGACGCCGCTCCACACCGGGAAGTTTTCCTTGAGGCTCCAGGCCGGTTTCTCCGCCGCGATGTCCCAGGCGGTGAAGGCGCCGCGATTGCCGCCGGGGCCCGGAATCATGCGGACGTTCATTCCGACATAAGGCGTGCCGGCGATGTAGTTCACCTCGACGCCTTCCTCGTCCATGCAGAGATTGTTGTGCGGGATGTAGAGCAGGCCCGTCTTCGGCGAGAAGGCGGAAGGCTGCCAGTCCTTGAGCCCCGATGCGGTCGGGCAAATGTCGCGGACAACCTTGCCGGTCCCGATCTTCTTGTCCGGGTTTTCGATCAACCTGCCGGTCTTGAGATCCACACCTTTGCTGGAGTTGACCGGACCATAGGGTTTTGCAGACAGCACCTCGCCGGTGGTGCGATCAAGGACATAGAGGTAGCCGTTGCGTTCCGGGCGGACCAGCACCTTGCGCGGCTTGCCCTGCCAGTTCATGTCGAGCAGGACTTGCTCGTTGATGCCGTCATAGTCGTGCAGATCGTGCGGAGTCCACTGATAGAACCATTTCGCCGCTCCGGTATCGGGATCGCGGGCAAAAATGCCCGATGTCCATTTGTTGTCGCCGGGGCGCAGATCCGGATTCCAAGGCCCCGGATTGCCGGTGCCGTGGAAGATCAGGTTGAGATCGGGATCATAGGAGATCCAGCCCCACATATTGCCGCCGCCGATCTTCCAGGCTTCCGGCGGCCATGTCGTGACGCCAAGGTCCTTGCCTTTGTCCATGTCGTAATGTGGCTTGAATTCCGGGCCGATCAGTACCTGGTCGTCGGGACCAGTATTGTAGGCCGTCCAGACGACATGGCCGTCGCCAGCGTCGAGCGCCTTAACCCAGCCGCGCACGCCCATCTCGCCGCCCGAATTGCCGACCAGCACTTTGCCCTTCACCACCAGCGGCGCCATCGTGATGGTCTCGCCGACATTGATGTTGCCGATATGGGCGTTCCAGACCGGCTGGCCGGAGTTCGCATCGAGCGCGATCGTGTGGCCGTCCAGCGTGTTGAAGAAGATGCGCCCGTCGGCGAAAGCGGCACCGCGATTAACGACGTCACAGCACGCTACCCCTTGCGCCGCGGGCTCGGGATTGGGTTCGTATTTCCACTTGATCGGTGCGCCAGGTTTGGAGAGGTCGAGCGCGTAGACGACGTTGGGAAACGGCGACACGATGAACATCGTGCTGTCGATCACCAGCGGCGCAGCCTCCTGGCCCTTGTTCACGCCGGTCGAGAATGTGAAGGCCACCTGCAGGTTCTTCACATTGGTTTCGTTGATCTCCGTCAGCTCACTGTAGCGGGTAGAGGCGTAGTTCTTGGCGGGCATCGTCCATTGCCCATCGTCGGGCGGCGCTGCGGAGGCAGGCGGCGCGATCGTCGAGGTGGAAGGAGCTTCCGAGGCAGCGGCCAGAAATGGAAGGCATGCCAGCAGCAGCGCTCTAACGAAACCGGGCCCGGCAGAACGCCGCCCATTAGCTGATCGGCCGGTTCGTCTTGCGTCGACGCGCTTCGGTGCCAGCAGCTGTGTCCTCGTCATTTCGGGTCGGAGCCTCCGACGCCGGCGCCCAGTTCCGCGGCGACGTCGGCTTCCTTGCCTTGGCACAAAGGATGACCCCAGCCCGATGCGCTTTTCCCGCCGGGGTCGATATCGTATATGATGGCGTCCTTGAGATTGGGATTGACGCCTGCCGGAACCTTGTCGAAACCCAGCGCCGTCCGAACGCGCCAGGCGACGTTGTGGTCGGCGCAGGAGGAATCGCCACTAACGCCAAGGCCGCCGACGATCCTTTTGCCGTCATAGAGAGCGAGGCCTCCGCCGAACACCACGACGCCTCCGATCGGCTTGCCGATCAGCGGGTCGTTGGCGCTGCCGAATGTCCCGACGTCCCCGGCGTAAGCCGCCGCCTGATTGACGGGGCTTGTGGTCTGCAGGCCGAAAAGCGGCCCGGCCGGTTGCGCCCCAGCGTAGAGATTGGCGGTCGAGAGGGCCATGTTCGCCACACTGACACCATTGGCTGTGTTCGCTTTCTCGGCCGCGATCAGCCGGCTGCCGGGCCATTGTGCATCCGCCGTTGGGCCGCTGAAAGCGATGGCGCAGACCGTGCCGTCGCGGGCGACGATTGCAGCCCATTCATTGGTCTCGAAGCCGCCATTCGCCGGACCGCCGCTTGCCTTGACATTGGCCTTGAGGGCCGAGAGCAGCTTGTCGTGATCGACCGGGCAGGGCGCCTGCGCCCGCGCAGGGGTTTGTGACAGCGCTACGATGGCCAGGATCAGGAGGCCAAGAGCAGCTGACGGAGACTTGCGGTAACGCATGGCCTTCGGAACACCCACCTCGTTCAACTCGGACAGCAAGGGAACGACCGAACCGGGGTGGCGGAGACTCCAGTCGCTCCGTCCTGCAATCTGATCCTGCTCTTGCTGCGCGAAACCGAACGGATAACGGGCTTCTTTGTTCCTGTTGTCCAAGAAGGGACCGCAAGAATTGCGGGCCAGCCCTTCATGGATGGTTTGCAGCTGTCGAGAGGTTCTTGGCCTTGGATTATGACGTGCGGACCGGGGAACAAGCTGAACCGGCCTGCGTTGGCAGGCAATGGAGCAGCTTCGATCAGATTTTGCGGCAATGGCGCAGCGCGGTTACTGGCTGGCCCTTGTGCTCGTGTTTCTCCCTTACGGGGTGGGCGTGTTCTTCCTGATCAGGACTTGCCACTGTTTATGACTCGGCCCTCCGGTCTCGCCAGCGTCGAGTTCGAGGCGAGGCGCACAGGCGCAAACGCCGGCCTGGACAGCCCAGGTCACGAATACCCTCCTAGCTGCAGCGATCGCGCCACGGCCGTCATAGGCTGCGCAGCAAGCGTCGCTGGCCAGGCCGTGCAGCCTGCCGCGCTTTTCGAACGGCCATTCCTCCAGAAACTCGATCGCGTCCATGGCGCAGCGTATTTTCCTTACGCCGAATGGCGCGTCATCGACGAGAACGGGCTCTGAGAACGCATCGGACTTCATCGCGCTACATCCTGCTGCTGATGCAGCCAGTGATGGGCCGGTTTCTGGATCGCAAATTTCGATGTTGCCCGGATGTCCGGGGCCGATCGGCACAGGTTCTTGAAAGACTTTGGGGCCCATTCGTTCCTCCGGTCAATCCCCCGCTCGGCGACGGCCAAAGGGACACCTTCCGCATCGTGTTGGGCGCACTAGGGACGCCGTAGACGGAAATATTGGAAGCGCGATTTTCCGCGTCAAGAGGCGGCCAGTGGATGCTGATCTTGCTTATTTATTGATCTGTTTGACGGACGGCAAAGGAGGCATGACTAGAGCTGCGAATGAAGCCTGCTGGCCAGCCAGTCCGTGAATTTCTCGGTCGGGGGACGTGCTCTCCACTCTGCCAGGTCTCAATCGCCCTGCTGTTTGAGGCTGCGATGCTTTTCGATTTCCTCAGGCTCCTTATCGTCAATACTGGTGATGTTCGAGGCCGAGCTGTTTGACCGCAGCATCTCATCCAACTTGGCGTGGATTGCCTGGGTGTCGCGATGCTCTGCCCGTTGAATGAACAACGTCATAGCCCAGGTGAAGAGGGTGGCCGCCCCGTGCCAATTTAAGCTATGAGGCTCGAAAGCCAACCAGAGCGCCGCGTAAGCCAACAGAACCAGGAATGCTGCAGGCCGAGACGTTAATGTGCCGATTGAGGTCACCAGACTTGTGATCGAGTGATTTGCCATCTTCAAAAACCTTCGGCCCGGATTCTGGTTCCAGCTCGTGGGCTAGGCGCTGGAAGCGATCCTGAAGCGACAACAACTTTCGACAAAACCGTGCATCCTTCGCACGCAATCGGCGTGCGATGGATCTAATGAGGCGGACCGCACGCTTCGTCAGAGAATGGATCGACGAGTATAAGGCGGAAGCACCGGCTGCAATCCCGGCCGAAATCACCGCCGAGAAGCTAGCCGAACAATGCATGGCCGACGCGAAAGCGGAGCGTTATACGCGTTCACAAGAGTTTGCTCGGGAAGAACGCTGTTAGGGAAAGCAGCTCGATTGGCGTCATTTGATCTGCTCAAAAGTGCATTGGCGCGGTGCTCTGTCCGGGCGCCAACGCAGCAACTTCGTACCGTGTCGAAAGGAACCGCCAGTGACGTGGTCGTGTCGGACTTCGACGACCAGTTCCGGTCGGACCGGTTCCTAGGCTCCGCTCCGTTCTGTGCTCCAGCGACCAGGACCACCGGGCGCTTTGCCGGTGAAACCCGGCGACCCGAGCAACGCTTCCAGGCGCCGGGTTACTGCGGGCCTATTCTCGTTGCTTATCGTCGAAGTGAAGCCAAGATGGTCGAGCTTGCCGTCTTCATTATAAAGGCCGAGCAGCAAGGACCCAACTTCCTGTCGTTCGGCGAGGTAAGGGAATCCGCTAACCACGCAGTCGGCGCTCTGCATGCGCTTGATCTTTATCATCGCGCGCTCGCAGCAGAGATACGGATGGTCACGCCGCTTTGCGATGATACGGCTCTTGTCGCTATCTTGCTGCGGGAACAGAAGCGGCCGGGTCGCGGTTGTTCTGGATGGCGCCCAAGAACGACAACCTCGATATGTCCGAAACGGAGATCGCGGGTGGCTGCTTGTGCGGTATCGTAAGATATCGCGTTACGAACACGCCTCCCGTCCATTATTGTCATTGCGAAATGTGCCGCAGGGCTACCGGCAGCGCCTTCGCGGTGTTGGCATGGAAGCCAGTCGATGCTCTATTCTGGACCAGCGGAAGGCGAAAATACCGGCGCTCGTCACCGCTAGCCGAGCGCGGTTTCTGCGAGAATTGCGGTACGCCGCTCACGCTGGCTTACGATGCAAATCAGGATGAGCTTGCGCTACACGCCGGCACTTTGGACGCACCTGAACGTTTTGAGCCGCGTTATAATTATGGCGCGAGTCAAAGGCTTGGTTGGGTACGCTGCGGCATTGGCTTACCAAATCGAAATACGGAGGAAAGGTGGTGAGCGGTCGGCCGTTCGACAGAGCGTTGCTCGGCATCCTTGCTGGTGTCGCGGCGACCATGGCGATGACTGCGACGATGAGACGGCTGCACGCGATTTTGCCTGACGACGAGCGCTATCCGCTTCCACCTCGTGAACTTGTCGACAACTCCGTCGTGGCCCCTGACGAGGATGGCCTGCGGTCGAAGACGTTGCTCGCGCATTTCGGATTCGGCGGTCTCACGGGCGCTTTATTCGCCCTGCTGCCTGCCATTCGAGGGGATGGGGTAGTCTATGGCCTTGGCGTGTGGGCGCTGAGCTACTTTGGCTGGATTCCGGCCGCCCGCATTCTGGCGCCTGCGCATTGCCATGCGTTCAGAAGAAACTCGCTGATGATAGCAGCTCATATCGTCTGGGGTCTGACGCTTTCAAAGTCATTGAAGGAAATGGAAAGCGCGGCTGACGAAGCGTTCGCGTCATCTGGCAAGCGGCCTATGAGGCCTAAGGAAAAGGCAGAGAGGAGGCGTGGGTGAACCGTCAATGCCCTCAATCATTCTGGAGCGGCATCATCACCCATTCAAGCGCGGGATCACGTCCGACGGCAACCCGGAGATGAGAGTTCTCGTCACAGGGTCTGGCGGCTTGATCGGCACGGCAGTTTGCGCACGACTGATTTCCGAGGGATGCGAAGTTGTCCGGGTATCGCGACGAGAACCGGACCGAGCCGACGGAGACGGAAGGGTCGTCATCGATATGGCGAAGGCCTTGGCCCCCGAGGATTGGAACCATGCTCTTCAAGGTATCGATGCGGTAGTGAATTGTGCCGGCGTCCTGCAGGACAGCGCCCTCGATCATATGGCGGAGGTTCACGCCTCGGGCGCGGCGGCGCTGTTTCGCGCCTGCGCGCGAGCAGGCGTGCGCCGGATTATCCATTTTTCCGCTATCGGTGTCGATCGGGAGCAGCCGTCAGCCTTTTCCGCCAGCAAGCTGGTCGGAGATGAGGCGCTTATGGCGCTTGACCTGGATTGGATCATCCTGCGGCCTTCTGTCGTTCTGGGGCAACCGGTGTTCGGTGCAAGCGCCCTCATTCGCGGGCTTGCCGCACTGCCCGTTCTCCCATTGATGCCGGACACCGGCCGGCTCCAGGTGGTCCAACTCGGCGATGTCGTGGAAACGGTGATCTTTTTCCTGAGCGCCGACAGCCCGTCCCGTGTTGCTGTCGAACTGGCGGGGCCGGATGCATTCACCATGGAGGAGTTGATCGCGCACTACCGCAAATGGTTCGGATGGACAAAGGCACGCGTGTTTGCTCTCCCGCACTGGGCGGCGCGTCTCCTCTATAGCCTCGGCGATGCGGCAAGCATTTTGGAGTGGCGCCCGCCTGTGCGAACCAACGCTGCCCGTGAAATCACCCGAGGTGCGATCGGTGATCCAGAGCCATGGAAGACAGCCACAGGCATTGAGCCTCAAGGACTCGCGGCTGCGCTTGGGGCTAACCCGGCCACAGTGCAGGACAGGTGGTTTGCGGGCCTGTATTTCATCAAGCCGGTGATCTTCACGGTACTGCCGTTCTTCTGGATCATGACGGGCGTCATTTCCTTGACTACGGGCTGGGCAAGCGGAGTCCAGCTTCTCGTCGGGACTTCGGTCGGCGCGCTGGCAGCGCCGCTGGTAGTCGCGGGTGCCTTGGCCGACATGATCGTCGGCGCGCTCATTGCGTTTCGCAAGACGGCGCGCACCGGGCTCTTGGGAGCGATCGCCATATGCATCTTTTACGCATTGGCCGGCACGATCCTGCGCCCCGACCTTTGGAACGAGCCGCTGGGGCCGCTGATCAAGATCCTGCCGATCTTCCTACTGCATCTCGTGGCGCTCGCGGTTCTGGAGGAGCGCTGATGCTTTATTTTGTCCTCAAATACATGCATGTGGTCGGCGCGGCCATCCTGCTCGGAACAGGCGCGGGTATCGCCTTTTTCATGCTGCTCGCGCACCGGACCGGCAATGCCGCAACCGTGGCAGCTGTCGCCCGCATCGTCGTCATTGCGGATTTCCTTTTCACCGCCACCGCAGTCGTAGCGCAGCCGATCACCGGCGTCGCGCTAGCCTGGCACGTCGGCTATTCGCTCTGGGAAGGCTGGATCGCGCTGTCGATCGTTCTCTACATCGTCACCGGCCTTTTTTGGCTCCCGGTGGTGTGGATGCAGATGGAGATGCGCGACCGGGCGTCGGCGGCAGCGCAGGCCGGTCAGCCGCTTCCGCACCGCTACCACCAGCTATTCCGGCTCTGGTTCCTCTTCGGCTTTCCGGCCTTCGGCGCCGTCGCCGCGATCTTGTGGCTGATGATTACACGCCCGGTCATCGACTGGTTTGGGGCTAGCTGATGGCGCGCCTGAGTCTCTTCCGGTCTCTCCGGTAGACGGGCCAAGCCTCACCCTCGTCCTGACCTCTCGATCCAGTCCTGACCAGGCGTGCGGCCGACATTCCTCGGATTCATCAGTCGGCTTGGATCGAATAGTTCCGCCAGCCGTTAGAGACGGAGCCATCCCGGAGGCAGCGATGAACGTCAGCGGCGAAGCCACCAAATCCCTTTGGATGAAGAATGCGAAATTCCCTCCGGCTCAACGGCTCAAACAAGATGAGCGATGCGACGTCGCTGTGGTGGGCGCCGGCATCGCTGGTGTTTCCGTGGCTTACGAACTCGCCCTGGCGGGGCGGAAAGTAGTATTGGTAGACCGCGGCCCGCTACTGGGGGGCATGACGTCTCGCACGACCGCTCACTTGGCGCCGATCTGCGACGACGGGCTGAGCGAACTCGTCAGGGTACGCGGCGAGGAACTAGGACGAGGTTTCCAGGAGAGCCAAGCGGCTGCCGTCGACCGGATCGAGCAACATGTAAGGGACCTCGGGATAGACTGCGACTTCCGGCGTCTCGACGGTTTTCTCTTTCCGGCGGCGTGGATGGACGAAGAGGAAGCCGGAAAGACTTGCGAAGAAGAATACGAGGCGGCCGGCAAGGTTGGTGCCACGGCCGAGCACGGCAAAGGCGTCCCGCTCAAAGGGCACGAGTCGGCACCTGTCTTGCGCTATCCCAACCAAGCCACCTTCCACCCGCTCAAATATCTCCAGGCGCTTCTGGCCGACTTTGAGAAACGGGGCGGCAAGGTGTTCGCCGACAGCGCCGTCGTCGAGGTCGAGGAAGGCGAGCAGGAGGTTCGCCTCCGTGTCGAGGGTGGAGGGACGATCACGGCGGAGAGTGCGGTCTTCGCCACCAACTCCCCCATCAACACCGTCGTCGCGATCCACAGCAAGATGGCGCCCTACCGCACTTACGCCATGGCTTTCGAATTGCCCAAGGGCTCGCTTCCGGACGCGCTCTATTGGGATATGGATGATCCCTACTACTACGTTCGTCTCCATCCCGGTGCGGCCGAAATCGATTATCTGATCGCGGGCGGAAGAGATCACAAATCCGGAGAAGCCGACGATGGGGACGCGCGTTTTGATGCTCTCAAGGCATGGATCCGAGCGCTGGTGCCCGGCTTGGACGATGAGACGGCACGATGGTCGGGCCAGGTTCTCAATACCGTCGACTATTGCGGCTTCATCGGCCGCAGCCCTGGCAGCCACAACGTCTTCATCTCCACCGGAGATTCTGGGCAAGGCATGACGCACGGCGCATTGGCGGGACTTCTCATCCGCGACTTGATCGTCAAGGGGTCAAGCAAGTGGGAAAGTGTCTATGCTCCCGATCGGATGCCACCGGCGGCGCTGGCGAATTACGTCAGCGAGAACCTCAGGGCGGTAAAGAGCTTCGCCGAATATTTGCTGCCGGGCGAAATCACGTCGGCCGACGATCTCAAACCTGGCGAAGGCGGCATCCTCCGGGACGGCCTGAGCAAGCTGGCGGTTTGCCGCGACCAAAGCGGGCAAGTCCATACGCGTTCCGCTTCCTGCACGCATCTCGGCTGTATCGTCCACTGGAACTCGACCGAACAATGCTGGGACTGCCCATGCCACGGATCGCAGTTTGCACCTGACGGCAGCGTTCTCAACGGGCCGGCCATTCACGCTTTGCCGGAGAAGGACGCCACGGGCGATGCGCGTCCAATCGCCAAACACGAGAAACCCACCGCGACAACGGACGGTGCAGCCTGAAGGACACCCATGAACATCAATGCCTGCCCGAGAGACTCTCCGACCAGGAGCTTCTCAACCGCCCCAACATTTTGTTGAACGGCAGGATCAGCGCTGACACGCTGAGCTTCTTCCCGCAACGCCTGCAGGACAACGCGGATCGAACGAGCATCTGGTCAGGGAGTTGAACACGGAAGGCGGTGACGCCGACATTGCTCGGCGGACCATGGAGATCGTTCCGTCGCCACGGGGGCAGTGATGCCTACTTTGTCGGCAAGACCAATGTCTATTCGGCCGGCGTGACCATCTTCGCCGCTTTTCCGCGCGAACGGCGGTTCCTGACCGGTGCTGCTCATCCATGAGCGCCGTCTGGATCAGGCTGTCCGGCTTTGCGGACCGATCAAGGCGGGCATCCAGATCATCCGCGAGCAGTTGAGCCAGCTGCAAACAGCTCACAAGCTGGAAATGGAAGGGTTCGGGAGCTTGTGGAAGGCAGCAGACTCTCGGTCGACGAACTCTACCAGCGCCCATCAGCAACTGTTATCTCCATGCTGAGGAAGCGTTGAGCTGGGCCTGATCGCGGAAATCCTAAAGTAAGTCATCCGATGGCTAGGCGGCGCTCAGAGAAACGTTAGCGCAGCAGATCCACTCGAACGCATCCCAGCCCGTCGGTCTTGGTTGTCCATCCTCCGCACGGGCCTTGGCGACGCCTTTCCCTCATCGCGTTAGCGCAGCTTTCGCTGCCGCGCGCCGCCTGGCGGCGCGCCAAGGGCGAAGAGACATGAACTGTGCCGGAGCTCGGATGTGCAGCCACCGATCTCTGTGGGATAGGACCGCTAGGTGGGGGATCGTCTGACTCCAGATCAAGAGGGATGTCTTTCCACGTGCGTCGCCGGCTCGCTTCCTGGTCCGCTGTCTCCATCTTCCGACGGCAATCCCTGCGCCGCCTTGATTTCCTGGAGACAGACAATCTCGGGTGTGCTCTGCTGCACGGGCAGGCGGCCGTTGACGTTCATTGCAGATCCGGCAGGACTTGGTCGGCCCGTCCCCAGCCCGCGAGGGCCTTCGATGCGGCGCGCTTCTTCAACTCGGCCGCGTCGCCGACATGGAAATGCGAGGGCGCATCGATTGTCTTCATCTCCGCCCAAGAGACAGGTGCTGCGACCGGGGCGCCCGGCCGCGACCTGGCGCTATAAGGCATGATTGCCGTTGCGCCGCGCTGGTTGCGCAGATAGTCGACGAAGATCCGTCCCTTGCGTTTGGCCCTCGACAACTCCGCCGTGAAGTGGCTGGGGTCGCTCTGCGCGACGGCCTGAGCAAGCCCGGAGGCGAAGGCCTTCACGTGAGGCCATTCAGCTCGCGGCGTGAGCGGCGCGATCACGTGCACGCCTTTGCCGCCCGTCAGCATCGCGAAGGTGGTCAACCCAATGGATTTCAGTATATCCCGGAACTGGAATGCGGCAGCGCGGACCGCCTCGAAATCCAGTCCCTCGTCGGGGTCGAGGTCGAATACAAGGCGGTCGGCCTTCTCGACGTCTTCGATGCGCGCTCCCCATCCATGGAACTCGATTGTTCCCATCTGGACACAGGTCAGAAGCCCCTCGGCATCGTCGACGTAAAGGTAGGGCTCCTCGTGGCCGTCCTTTTCGGTGATCCCGACGTGATGGACCTTGTCGCCGAAGCTGCCGGCGTCATGCTTGAAAAAAGCATTTCTTCGCGCGCCCCTGCGGGCAGCGGACAAGGCTGATCGGCCTGCTGCCTGCCCAGGGAAGCATAATCGCGGCAACGTCGGCGTAATGATCGGCAAGCTGTCCCAGTGATGTTGGATTCGGGGTAGATCACGCGGCCGCGATTGCTGATCGCGGCCGCGCTTGTCGCCGCCGGCGGCAGGGTCGCTGTGGGATGTTCCGCCTCGATCACAACCGCTTCCGGCTTCTTGTCCTCGCGCAGGCCGAGATAGCTTGGATGGCGCAGTGTCCCTTCATTCGTCATCTCGGTGAAGGCGATCTCGGCGACAAGCCTGGGACGCAGCCAGTGCGCGCCGCGGACCTCCGCGCGTGGCGCCTCGACCGTGGCGGCCTTCTGCTCGAGCGGCGCCATGGTCTTCATCAGCCGGGCCATCCCGGCGGCATCGAAACCAGTCCCAACCTTGCCGGCATAGTGCAGCTTTCCGCCGTCATGGACGCCGAGGATCAGCGATCGAAATGCGCGATCCTTGTCTGACGGCGTCCAGCCGACGAGCACGAATTCCTGACGCTTGATGCACTTGATCTTCAGCCAGCTTCCATCGCGGGCCCCGACATAGTCCGAATCCGCTAGCTTCGAGATAACCCCTTCGAGGCCGGCGTCGCAGAAGCGGTTCAGCAATTCTTCCCCCCGGCCCTGGATGTGGTCGGAGTAGCGAAGGGTGGGCCTGGCCGGCAAAATCCTCTCCAGTTTCGCCTTGCGCTCCAGGAGCGGCAGTCTCGTCAGGTCTTCCCCGTCGAGCTGGAGCAGGTCGAAGGCATAAAAATCGATGCTCGCGGGGGCGCCCTTCAACGCGTTCTGCAGCGCCTGGAAACTGGATCGGCCTTCCGTATCGATGACAACCGCCTCGCCGTCGATCAGGGCGGAGCGAACTTTGAGCTTGCGCGCCTCCGCCAAAATGGATGGAAAGCGGCCGGACCAGTCCAGGCCGGAGCGCGTATAGGCGCGCGCCTCGCCACCGCCCGCGGCGACGAGAATACGGTATCCATCGTATTTCATTTCGTGGATCCAGCGGTCGCCGGCCGGAACCGCGTCCACCAGTTTTGCAAGCTGGACCGGCCGAAACGCGGGTGGCGCGAGTTTGACTGCGCCTCGCGAGGCTGGCTTCGCAAGGGTAGTTGAAGGTCCTTTGATTGTGGGTCGACGCAAAGCTGACTTGCTCACCTGACCTGACTCAAACAAAACCAACCGCTCGATGCGCCATTCGTAATCTGCAGCCTATTTCTTCAGTTTCTCCGCGGCGGCATTGAGCTTGTCGCGGTCGATGCCAACCCGCTTGATCAGGGCTTCGGCCTGCTCTCTGCTGATACCGTGCTTGCGGGCGAAGTAATTGACCTCATAGCCTTCACCGCCCGAAACCTGCCGACGGTCCGCGGCACCTCGCCTCGATTTGTTGTCTGCCATTATCGTCTCCCCTGTTTCATAGGTGCGCGGTCAAGACGTTCGATCTGTAACGCTTTGGGTCGTTTTGCGATCCTGAGCCGAGCAAGAAGGCTCACGGGAAATCAATCAATCTGTGTGAAAAAATCACCGTGAATAGGAAGAGGGCCGACGTCTACCCGGCGCCAGCCCTCACAGCCCTCTGCGCTTTCCAAGGAGTTAGGGACACGTAGCGGCGGGCTGGTGGAGAGGATAGCGGCATCGTGCGCAAAAGGAAGAGGTCAACCCAGACGGTTATGCCCTACCGCGCTTCGAAAGCGCTCGCAACAGGGCAGTTTCGTCGATGGTGCCGTTATCGAAAAGTTGGAACAGTTCCTTAGCCAGATATTCCCGCTGCTCCCGGTCTTTCTTGGCTAGGCGACGCTCATCGCACAAGCGGTCAAACACCCGCTGGACCATATCCAAATCAGCAGGCCAGCAGACACCACTGCAACGCGACACCGACATGGCCGCCGCCCTCAGCGCGGCTTATGCAGACTATCTCAAACGGGTTCGGACGCGGACCGCGCGGCGAGATCGTCGACGGCTGGGAGACGAAGCGGCGGCGCGAGCCCGGTCACGACTGGGCGTTGATCCGGTTGGGTGCGGCCGGCATCATCACCGGCATCGATGTCGATACGTCCTTCTTCACTGGCAATTTCCCGACCACGTGCCGCATCGAGGCCTGCGGTGTCGAGGGCTATCAAAGTCCGAAGGCGTTGCAGTCGTCCGACACCGAATGGATCGAGATCGTCACACGCTCGCCGCTCAAGGGCGACGCGCACAACCGCTTCGACGTCTCCGACCGCCGCCGCTTCACCCATGTGCGTCTCTCGGCCTTTCCGGACGGCGGCATCTCCCGCGTGAGGCTGTGGGGCGAAGTCGACCCGGCTGCGCGTCGCACCGCCGGCTATCGCTGGTTCAACGCGCTGCCTGGAGGGCAGGCCGCGGCTGTCCTTGCGGACGCCGGCGTTCCGGCCGACTTGGCCCGGAGCGTAGTCTCAGCACGACCGCTGCGTGATGAAGGCAGCGCCAAGCAGTACCAGGCTCTGCAACCGTGAGAAGTTCTCATTCAGAAACTCCGTCACGCGGCGCGTGCAACTGGCTGAAAGGCCGAACTTTAGGTCTCAACTGAGGGACCGGGTCCGAAGTCGGGGCTTGATCATCGCGTCGCAAATCGACCTCCGACCGCAATATTGGGGTTCGAGCGGATATAGGCAGCGCCAGGGCGCTACCCTTTGAATTATCCAGTTCGGCATGAAAGTCCTTGCGGCGGTCGGATCCTATGACAAATCCGGGCCTGGGCCAGCGATCATGCGCCACGCTCGTGAGTGCAGCCGCCGATAAATGTCGGCAAATGAAGTTGCCCGCCAGCTTATTAAGTTTTTGCTAAAGTAAGATCAGGTTAACCGACGCCAAGACTCCCGGCGATTTTGCAACAACATCGCAGATTTTTGAAATACTGAGCGAAGGAATCGTGGCTTCTTAGGTTACGAAGGCCTGCAAGGTATGAATGATCTTTGGAGCGAGCCGAGGACCTTCGACCCTTGTTGGATACACCTCGGGGCGCGATCGGCGCCGTCATGCTCGCCGGCGCAGTCTGACGCAAGCGACGAGCAAGCTGACCTCGGCTTCGGTCAAGCTGATCTGATAGCGTTGCGAGGAGTTCTTCGTGTAAATGTCATCTGCAATTATCGAGATGGTGATCTCACCATTCTCACCGCTCTGCAAATCATCAATCTGCAGTCGCTCTGAGTATAGGCACTTCGGTGACCCTGGCTTTCGCCCAGGCTGAGCGATCAAACGCAAGTGTCCAACTCCACTGTTTCCGGCAATTTGTTCCACGCAAGACCGGTGCCAAAGCCTTCCGTCCCGAGATGAGACACTGAGACAACGGTGCCTGTTATGCGGCATGGAGGCTGGGTTGGCCTGCTTCCAGCCTCGTCCTTATGGATGCGTGCCGATTATTTCGGCAGTGGCATATATTTCTTCGTCAGCCGGCGCCGTGTTTCGCTTCCGAGCTCGCCGCTCAGGCCCGGCCCCGCCAAGCCTACCCCCGCCGGAGTGCCGGGCCGCCCGCTGTTCATCTATTCGTCGCGCCAGATGACCAGCTGCTCCCAACGGATTTCTTTCAGCGACCAGGGATGGAACGTTTGTTGCATGACCTCTCCTCGTGGATAGTCCTTGGCTTCTTCGCATGGATGATTTGGGGAGTATGGGCCGCATGGAAGAAGGACCGGCAGCATAAGCAAGCGATCGCATATTATTGCAAAGTGCTGGAGTTCTACAAAACGGTCCACTGCACGGAAGACGAGAATGACAGTGAGAACGCCCTGGAATGGAAGCGGGCTTACGCCAAACTATTAGACTGGTGCATCGCCTACGATCCCGAGCGCGGCGTCAAGGAATACGGATCAATATGGCGGACGATTACCGCGAAAGATGACGATGACCAGTAGCGGCCAAGTGCGATTTGCCGAGCGGATGCAGATCGGGATTTGATGAAAGTCGCAGCGGGTCGGCTGTCCCCTAAAAGCTGGCCACCTCTTTGGCGCATGCGAACTGAAGGCCGGTCGGCTCCGTTTTCGGCCTCACTTTTTGGCCGAAGCCGCACCGCAGCATCGATTCCGTGATCCAAGCGCCTGCTAAAGTGCTAACGTTGCGACAGGGTCCGCAGCCGCCTGGTGTCTGTCCTCATACCCCGTCTCTGGGCGCTGCGAGGCTTTGTTAACAAGAGGGCCGGTCGCTTCGTTGCCCTGGCGGCCGACCCTCTTTTTCTCAACCATGATATGCTATCCTGAACTGCTGGCGCAGCCCGGTTGTCCTAATTTAAAAGAAAAGCCCGTCGCGGTTAATGAGCGTCAACTCGTGATAAATCGCGACGATGAGCCCGTGCTGTTTCCAGATCATCAGCGCGCCGCTGACGGCCATCAGCGCCACGACGGCCGTGCGGAATTGGCGGCCGCTCATCCGCTCGAGCCATGGCTTTGCCGCAACCGTCGATAGCGCCGCGCCAAGGCCGGTCGCCAGGCCGAAGGCAAGGGCGTGACCGCTGAACACCCCGAGGCCGGTAAACACCGCGATCTTCACCACATCGGTCGCTAAGGAGCTTACCGACTTGGTCGCCACCAGCGTCTCCTTACTGGAGCCGTAGTTCAGGTAAAGCGAGTTCAGCACTGGGCCTACGGTGCCCATCAGCGCCGAAAGCAGGGACACGGTGAGCCCGGCGGGCAGGAACCACCAGCGCTGTGCCCGATAGCTGCGCTTGCGTGCGCCGCCGCGGAACTCCCAAACCGCGCCTATAAGATAGAGCCCGATGAGGATCTGCAGCCACTCGGCACGCGCGCTGGCAAACAGCCAGGCGCCCGCAGCCGAGCCTATGATGGCTCCGGGCAAATACCAGCGCACGATGCTCCAGTCGACGTCGCGGCGAAACGCCAGGATGCGCACCGGATTTGCCATGAGCTCGGTGAGCGTGATTACCGGAGCAACGGCGGCGCTGCCGGTTAGGAACGTGACCGCCGGGATCAGCAGCAGACCGCCGCCGCCCGCCGATAGCGTATTGAGGGTCCAGGCCAGAAAGCCGGCGCCACCAAGCAGTCCGAGTTGCAGCCAGTCCATCGGGCGGAAAACGCGCGCCGTGCTCGGCCGTTCCGGTCGATGCGTGCGCATGACAGTTGTATGCCCGGCGGTGCAGTCCGAACAAATGTTCCAAGCGGCGCTCGCTGACGGTTCTCCGAGTGCCGCCTGGATATTCGGAAGGCCGTCAGCGGGCGTTGGCCGATGGCGCCGTCTTACCCTGAGTGGCCGACGGCATGGTCCTGAGTGAGGCACCCGTCTGCGTGTCGGTGGCCGGCACGGTATGCTCGGCGCCCGACAGCGGACTACCCTGGCCCGGTACGGCATCGGCTGTCGGCGCGCTGTTGTTTGTTCCGTTCAGGAAGGGTTGGCTCGAGGTCGTCAAGCCACCTGCCGATGTGGCGCTGAAGAGGTGATCGGCTGCCGACGCGGGACCGGCAACCAGCGAAAACGCAGCAAAGAGGATAAGCATTCGCATGATGGGTTCTCCAATCATTGCAAGGAGTTCAACATCCTGTCCGATGCGCGACCTTAAGTTGCTCGGAAGGTCAACAGCGGCAGGGGCGGCCGTCCCTTCGTTGTCTTCAACGCTGCGCTCCATCGCCGTATTCCCGAAAATTGGCGCACTGCAAACCTGCTTTCCCAATTCAGTCTGGAAATTCGCATGCAGCAAAGACCGCCAGTCCATTCCGGCAGCTCGATCAGCAATTCTTCGGGCCGCGTCATGCCCATACCTCCGGCCCTTGCGCCGCGCTGCGGTGGGTGGTGAGCGACGGTGCGCGCTGCGCGGTGCTGGCGCTGGCGCTCAACACGGCCGCCTATACGTCGGAGATCCTGCGGGACGGGCTGACGTCGGAGCCGGCGGGTCTCATCGAGGCGGCGCAGGCCTGCAGCATGTCGCGAGCCTTTCGCTTCCGCCGCATAGAGTTTCCGCTCGCCATTCGCCAGGCTTTGCCGGCCTATGGCAACGAATTGGTGCTGACGCTGAAGGGCACCAGCCTTGCGTCCACGATCACCGTGCTGGAAGTCACTGGTTACGCCAAGCGGCTGATGAGCCAGATCTTTGCAGTGTTCGAGATATTTGCGATCGCCGGCGTGTTCTACCTGGCTACGAATTTCCTGGCAATCTGAGGTGCTGGCGGTCCAGGTCCGGCGCCGATGCTCCGTCAGTCCGATGGAAGAGAGCGCCGTGACGTTTCGAGAACTGCAAATAAGCAGCGCAATTATTATCCCCTTTGCAGGCATTGGTTGAACACGCTTGACAAGCTTGCCTTCAACACGTCTCAGCTGAAAATGAACATCGCTACGGTTGCTCCGGCCATGATCGCGGTGACGGCCCACCCGAGGACACGCTGCCCAAACGTCGCAAGAAAACGGCCCATCTCATGTCTGCGCGATGCCATCACCATCATCGCGGCCATGATGGGTACGGACGCGTCAGTCAGTGCTGTCGAGGAACCGCTGCACGAGGTCGACAGCAATCCGACCACCGCGACTGTTTAGATGGACCCCATCGCTGTGTAGCCGCCAACCGTGCTTACGCGCCAGTTCGGCGGACTGTCGTAGCACGACAGTCAGAAGGGCATCGCGGTAGAACGGCAGGAAGCGGAAAGCTGTGAAGGCCTTACCGGGCGCGGCTGTAAACTCAGCCTGCATGATCTCGTGCAAGGGAAGATATTGGCATCCCTCGGCGCGCGCGATATCGGCGATAATGGTCGAATACTAAGCAGTGCGGCGGTTCAACTCGCACTGGAATGGGATGGATGGAATCCGAAGCCTCGCCTATCGGCGCCAAGGAACAAGTGCGACGGTCGCCGAGGTCTGTGATTTCAATCTTCCGGCCAAGTCTGACAGGCATTCGCGGAACCACTCCGGTGAAGGGTTCCGCGGCAAACGCTTGAACAATCGGAGGAAGAACCTAACCTTCGGGAAGACCAACGCCAACACGTCATTGCCGCCGATCCAAACCACCATCCTCGCCCGTCGTTGGGGGAACAGGGCGGTGGCGATGAGCAGGGTCAATATCGCCGCTTTTGCGCTGCTCCTCGTCGGTCTGCTCCTCACCTTCCCTCCGTTCATGGATTTCCTACAAGGACGGTAGTCAACGGGGAGGGTTGGAGCTCGGTCAGTGTAGTGCACAGCCCGATAATTAGAGAGTCCGCGCGTGCGGGGGCTCTCTGTGCGCAATGTTGATAACGATGAATAGCTTGGCCCACTTGGCATGCTCAGTAGCGGCGGCCTACTTGGTTTCGATCAACTGTGCCTATGCTAGCAGTCTTTTCCCTCGGGCCAGTCCGCTTGTGTGCCTCAAATCCCTCAGCCACGCGAAGAACGGGAATGGAGCAGTCGTTGCCGACGGACGCCGCATGCATTTGGGTGGTCCAAGGCCGGGAATTCGATTACCAGAACGGGATTGTTTGAAACATTACAGAGACGACGCAGCCGGTGAGCTCGATAAGGGCATCAGCGACTGTTCGCGGCGGGAACTAATGGGACGTTGTTTTATTATGCTCTGAGACAATGGGCCTTGGCTTCCCCTTAATACGGCCGCTCCCGCGAAAAGCTACTGCGAATGGAGTTGCCGCTCGCAATGAGGTATGTGACGTGCCCCAGGACCAGGTCAATGTTCGTTATATGGTGAACGACGTTAAGGAGTCTGTGGATTGGTACATCGCCAATCTGGGTTTCACAGAGATTTCCAATGCGGCGCCGGCCTTTGCAGACGTAAGGCGCGGCCCGTTGAGACTGCTACTCAGCGGGGAAAAAAGCTCTGCGGGTCGTCCCATGCCGGACGGCCGACGTCCGGAGCCCGGCGGCTGGAACCGTTTCGAGCTGGTCGTCTCCGACCTCGCCGCAGAGGTCAACAAGCTTCGCGCGCGGGGCGTCAAGTTCCGCAACGACATCGTCAAAGGTCCAGGCGGCTCGCAAATCTTGCTTGAAGATCCTTCCGGCAACGTCATCGAGCTGTTCCAGCCGGCGGCGGGTCGCTGAGAATCTGGCGCGCGTCGTTTCGACTGGCTCGGGGTCGCCTTGTCGGCGCATACGCAGACCAAGACCTCGCAGGAGGGATGACAGTTGAAGCTCGCGTTCGATGTCGCCGGATCGTCAGCGCTCCGTTTTGTCCTGATAATGGGTGTGGTCAATCTTTTCGGCGACGTCACTTATGAAGGCGGCGCGGCGATCAACGGCCAGTTCTTGGGAATGCTCGGGGCAAGTGCCGCGGCGATCAGTATCATTGCGGGCGCAGGGGAGTTCGCCGGCTATGCGCTGCGGCCTGTGGCCGGCTGGGTCGCCGACCGAACGCGAGCATATTGGGCAGTCACGTTCGTGGGTTATGCGATAAACCTCTGCGCGGTGCCCGCGATGGCGCTGGCCGGCAGCTGGGAGCTTGCAGGCGCCCTGATCATTGCCGAACGGGTAGGCCGTGCGATACGCAAGCCGACGGTCGAGGCGATGATCTCCTATACTACCGGCGAACTCGGGCGAGGCTGGGCCTTTGGCCTCAACACTGCCCTTGACGAGGCGGGAGCAACCCTGGGGCCATTGATCGCCGCTCTCATTCTATTCATGCGCGGCGATTATCGCACCGCTTATGCTCTGCTCACCATCTCGGTCGTGCTGGCGATCGTTGCGCTGGTCGCTGCGCGGCTGACGTTCCCGGTCCCCGAGCGGTTGGAGCGGGGTCGCACTGCAACAGCGGAAAAGCTCGGCCTGTCATACTGGCTTTACATGGTTGCTGGCGCGCTCTTCGCGGCCGGATTGCTCAGCTATGAGTTGGGCGCGTTTCACCTCGAACGGACCCGGACTGTCCCGACCGAATGGATCCCGGTCCTGCTTGCCTTCGCCACCGGATCAGGCGTGATCTCCAACCTGATCCTTGGCAGGCTCTATGACCGCTCGGGAAAGACGGCGCTCATCGTGGGAATCGTTCTGTCGGCCTGTTTCGCTCCGGTTCTTCTTGAGGGCGGCGATCTCGCTGCGGCCCTCATCGCGATGCCATTGTGGGGCATCGGTTACGCAGTCCAGGATACGCTGATGAAGGCGATCATCGCGGGCCTGCTTCCGGAAGGCCGGCGCGGCCTGGCGTTCGGCTTGTTCTACACCGCTTATGGTGGAGGTTGGCTATTGGGCAGCGTCGCTATCGGCCTCCTCTATGATCGATCGACGCTTGAACTGGCCGTCTTCGCCGCCGCGATGCAGCTTGCTTCGCTTCCACTTTTCCTCCTCGCGGGACGGAGAGTAGGCCGAAGGGGACGGTCAAACTGACCGACCTAAGGCATCTCGTGTCGGACGGATCGATGGGCAAGGAGAGCTCGTTTGCTGCCTAACTGGAAAAGCACAGGCGTAGCCGCCGTCCGGCGACATGCGTGGATTGGCGCGAGGCGCGTTCCTCTGCCAGCATCGCTTGTGGCGTGGACGGGTAGTGGTCAGTTTGCATTTTGGGGAACGCAGAAGCCCGTCGCTGCTAATGAGCGTAAGCGACGGGCTTCCTGCGATTGGGAGCGGCTACATCCTGCCACCAAGGAATCGACCACTTACCTTAAATCATTAAGCCATGAATTCGTTCTACATTGGGACAGCGCATATCCTTCGCATCAGCGTCAGTATGTGAGATAAATATCCAAGCTGCGTTTGAGGCGCCGGCAATGTCATTGTCGCGCTACTGTGGTGTGTACTGGCCCGCTGATCTGGACATGCTCCAGCGGGTGTTCGATCGGTTGTGTGACGAGCGCCGTCTGGCCAAGAAAGATAGGGAACAGCGGGAATTCCTAGCCGTTGATGGTGAAGAAATCGGCATGCCGCCGTCCATCGGCATCGAAGGATAGGTCAGCCCTTCCCGCACCAGCCATTCCTGCAGGCCGTCGTCGCCCTCGGCCCTATGAAAGCGGCGGGCGTGATCGCGATGACCTGGCTGCCCACGCATCTTTCCATCGGCGTAACGTATCCTGCATCCTTGTCCTGCGGCTGGTCGTTCGTGCCGTCACCAAGGCTCCCGTCCGGCAAGCGCATTGGCTTGTGCGATCGGCGGCGCTTCGGGTCATGCCTGCTTGTACGGCCTCATTGTTTCGATCGTGATAACGGGCTGGCTCGCTTACCGACCGATGCCCCTGATGGCCTCCGGCTCGCCTTTTCGGAGTCCTCCCGGTACCGCGGGCGCCGAACGTCGTGGGTCTGACCGCACGGGACTTCATCGCGATCCATGGCACTCTGTCTGGATATTCGCCGCGCGCGCTCGTCGGCCTGCACATCCTGTCCGCGCTGGTCCACTCGATCCTGTTCGGCAATGGAGTTATGAAAGGAATGCTTTTCGGTCGCTGACTGGCAGCCAAGCGCTGCGCCAAAAAGCGTGTGCTGTCAACGCGGAGACTTGTCGAGGAGTCTGCTTTCTCGCCGAGGCAAAGGGACTCGCTACAGCTGTCATGGATCACGAGCGGAAAGGCAGCTTCTCCCGACAACAGACTGTCAGCAGACGGCCCACGGCCGCCATGCGGCCGGCAACTGAGCGCCTCAATTCCAGCCGTTCGACGCGAACGGCGGGATCTCGGATAGGGAGCCATCAAACAGCTTGCTCTCTTCGGTCACGAGATCATTCCATTCAAGAAAGGATCGAGCACGACTCAAGAAAGGATCGAGCACGACGTCGCCGCGTTTGCCTACGTCGAGCAGTGCATCGGCAGCAGATTTGATCGCTTACGGTTGGGTGTGCTCATTTGGTCGCCGAAGGTTTGCTGACCGCATCGACGGTCTACGCGACGGGGCGGCAGTCCACGCTGGCTTTTTATGATTTCGATCAGCTGCGCCAAGTGAAACGCAAAAGAAGAAATGTGCGGATTCCCGCCGACCCCGCCATTTAGCAAGCTTGTGCCGACAAAAGCATAGTCCCGCTGGCCGCGGGCAGCCCAGCCACAGGGAGTGATCAGAATTCCACTCGCGATCCGAGGCCTCTTTCGGTCGCGCGCCGCACAGCGAGCTCTGCCACGACCAGGTCCTGAAGGGCAACGCCGGTGCCGTCGAAAATTGTAATCTCTTCCGCCGATCTGCGTCCATCGGCCATGCCTGCAATAATGGCGCCGATCGAACCGCGAATGTCATTTTCCTTGATCATGCCCCGCGCGTAAGCATGCTGAAATTCGCCAATGCTGAGCGACTGCGCCATCTCGTCGACGAAGAGCGCTGCGGCGGCGACAAGCTGCGGATCAAGCTCCTGCTTGCCCCGAGTATCTGCCCCCATGGCGGAAATATGGGTTCCGGGCACGACCCACTCCCTTTCGACCAGCGCTTTGGTGGAGGGCGTGACCGTGACAAGGATATCAGAAAGGCGGACGGCGTCCTCGCGGTTTTTATAGGCGCGGTAGGCAATGCCAAACTCGGCAACCGTCTTGCCGAAGGCAGCCAGATTGTCCGCCGAAGGGTCCCAGGCATGGACAGTCTTTATGCTGCGGACAGCCAGGATGGCCTTGAGCTGATAGAGGGATTGCGTGCCCGTCCCGATGATCCCGAGTGACTCGGAATCCGGGCGCGAAAGGTGCTTCGTGGCGATCGCGCTTGCCGCCCCGGTGCGGATGCCGGTCAAGTAATTAGCACTGACCAGAGCCGAAGCCCGTCCTGTATCGGGATCGAAGAGCAGGGTCGAGGACTGATGATTGGTCAATCCACGTGCCAGATTGTGTGGCCAGTAGCCGCCAGCCTTGAGACCGAGAAACGGTACAGAATTGTCCGCGCCGGTCTTCACGCCGAATACGGCGTCCGCGTGGCCGACCACTTCCCGCACGACAGGGTAGTTCCGGGCCAAGCCGCGGGCCATGGCGGAGAAGGTCTGCTCGACGGCGTCCAAGGCCTCCTCGATGGCCACGAGATCCCGAGCAAGTGTTTCAGAAATAACCAGCATGGATCCCCCCGGGCTCTCAGGCTTCGAGGATGAATTCGTCGATCATGACGTTCATGCCTGCCAGCATGCCGCCGTCGACAGGCAGGACCACTCCCGAAATATACGCGGCGTCATTGGACCCCAAGAAGGAAACAGCCTTGGCGATGTCCATTGGCTCGGCGACGCGGCCAAGTGGATACCAGCGGCCGAGCTTCTCGAAGACGCCCGGGTCCTTTTGCTGGCGAATGGTCCAAGTCATGTTGTCGGTGCGTACCGAACCAGGAGAGACGGCGTTACATCGAATACCGTCACGGCCGAATTCGGAGGCCACCGACATGGTTAGGTTGATAACGCCCGCCTTCGCGGCGCTGTAGCTCGAATTGCCGAAATAGCGCATCCCGTTTACCGACGCGATGTTGACAATGGCGCCGCCGCCCCGTGATCGCATGCGCGGGAGGACGGCGCGTATGCAGTGATATGTGCCATTGAGATTGACATCGATTTCGCGGTGCCACGAGTCGAGGCCCATGCCCTTGAGATCGCCTGCGTCGGTAAAGGCTGCGTTGTTGACAAGCAGGTTGACCGGACCAAGCGCGTTCTCAGCCGCGGCAAAGGCGGTCTCCACCTGATCGGCATTTGTTATATCGGCCTTGACAAAAGCCGCGCGGCCACCGGCCTCAACAATCTGGCTGACTGTCTCGCTCCCCTTAGGCTCGTCGATTTCGAGAACCGCCACCGCAGCGCCCTCGGCGACTAACTGACTGGCGATAGAACGTCCGATCCCATGGCCTGCACCCGTCACGACCGCAATCGTCCCGTCATGGCGAGCCATGTCTAATCTCCCCGGTCGCCTGTCCAGGCGGTTGCTCTTCTCACCGATCAACCACTACCGGCCGTCAATGCGGTCTTCCAATGCAGAACAAGCATGGCAGGATCAGTATTTCGCATTCGCCTACCGATACCCTGGACCGTAGGGTGTCCTCGATTGGCTGGCCGGGTGAAATCCGCAGGAGCTTTGGCCGGCGTGGCAGATACAGGGAACAGTCAATGAAAAACATCGTCGTTACCGGCGGCAGCGGCAAGGCGGGTAGGGCAGTCTGTCGTGGTCTGGTGGAGCACGGTTACAGCGTCTTGAATGTTGACGCGCAAGCTTCAAGGGATCCCGTCTGCCCGTTCTACAAAGTCGATCTCAATGATCTTGGCCAGGTTGTCGACGCCTTGCAGTGGAGCGGCGGCAAGGATCATCCTTTCCGCAAGTTTCGCACGCCAGATGCCGTGGTTCATCTGGCGGCCATTCCGGCACCCGACCTGATGCCCGACGATGTCATTTTCCGCAACAATGTCGTGACAACTTATAATGTCTTTGACGCGGCCATCCGCGTGGGCGTCAAGCGGATCGTTTGGGCATCGAGCGAGACCACGTTGGGCCTGCCTTTCAGCCCGTCCAACCCACCGTCCTACGTGCCGATTGACGAAGATCATCCCATGCGACCGGAAAGCGCCTATTCACTGTCCAAGGACCTTGGCGAGGAAATGGCCCGACAGATGCAACGGTGGAATCCCGAGACGACCTTCATTGGGCTCAGGCTTTCCAATGTCATGGAGCCGTCCGATTACGAGCGTTTTTCGTCCTGGCAGGACGACCCACATGTCAGGGAGTGGAACTGCTGGGGCTACATTGACGCGCGCGATTGCGCCCAGGCGGTGCGCAAGGCGCTGCATGTTGATCTCGTCGGCGCAGATCATTTCATTATCGCCAACGCCGACACCGTAATGGAGCAAGAAAGCGCTGAGCTCATGAAAACGGTCTTTCCTGACGTACAATTTAAGCGCGAGATCAAGGGTCGCGAGTCATTGTTGTCGATAGACAAAGCGCGACATGTCCTCGACTACGAGCCGGAGTTCAATTTCAAGCAAATCTAGAACGCGTCGCCATAAGTTTACTATCGAAACACAACGGAAGGTGATGGAGATCGCCTTTTGTTGTGTTGTGCTTGTTACGATAAATGTCCTAGACGCCTTAATGCATCCTATGCTGCATCTTCATGCCTCTATGCGATAATTGTATTTTAACCTATCGCTTTGCTGGCGCACAGTGTCTTGGTCAGTGCGGCGCCTGAGTGCTGCCGCCTCGGGTCGAAAAGAAGAGAAACACCTCATGAGGAGAACAAATTCATGACTTTCAGCATTCGCAAAGCGATGGCTGCGTCAGCCCTCGCTGTTGGCATGGCTTGGGCGGGCAGCCCGGCTTATGCCAAAACGCAGGTCAACTTCACTGTGGCGGAGTACAGCTCCAAGACTGGCCCGTACTTTGAGGAAGTGGCGGCGGCTTTCGAGAAGGAGAATCCCGACATCCATATCAACATTCAGGTGGTTCCGTGGGATACGCTCCTGCAGCGGCTAACCACCGATATCGCCGGCGGCCAGGCTCCCGACATTTCGATCATCGGTACGCGCTGGCTGGTTGACTTCGCCTCCCAGGGCATCGCCGAGCCGGTCGATTCCTACCTGACGCCGGAATTCAAGTCGACCTTCATCGACACTTTCATGGCGCCGTCGGTCATCGATGGCAAGACCATGGGGCTGCCGGTCGCCGCATCTGCCCGCGCCATGCTGGTCAACACCGATCTGCTCGACAAGGCCGGCGCCAGGGCTCCCGCCAACTGGGATGAGTTCTATACGACTGCCGAGAAACTCAAGGCTCTTCCCGACACCTTTGCCTTCGGTCTGCAGGGCAAGGAAATCGAGACCGACGCCTATTTCTACTACAGCCTTTGGACTCACGGCGGCGACATCCTGAAGGCTGACGGGACGTCGGGCCTCGATACGCCTGAGGCCCTCCAGGCTGTGACGCTGTACAAGAAAATGATCGACGAAGGACTGACCCAGCCTTCCCCGACCAACTACACCCGTGAAGACGTCTTCAACCTCTTCAAGCAAGGCAAGGTCGGAATGGTCTTCACCTTCCCGATGCTCATTCCTCAGATCAAGGCTGAGGCGCCGAACCTGAAGTATAAGGTTCTGCCTTTCCCGGAAGGCAAGGCCAAGGCGACCTATGGTGTGACCGACACGCTGATGCTCTTCTCCTCCTCACAGGTGAAGAAGGAAGCCTGGAAGTTCATCGAGTTCGCCTACAAGGACGAATGGCGGACCAAGTTCGATCACGGCGAAGGCTTCCTGCCCGTAACGAAGAATGTCGCGGCCGAGAAATACTACAGCAGCGATCCTGATATTGCCGGCTTTGCAGCGGGTCTGCCCTATGCGAAGTTTGCTCCGACCATCGCGAATTGGGAAGAGATCGCCGACACGACAGTTCGCGCCTTGCAGCAGATCTATCTTGGCCAAGCCAAGCCTGATGAAGCGCTCAAGGCTGCCGCTGCCAATATCAACAAAATTCGCAGCAAGTAGGCGCTGCCGCGAAAGATGGGCGGGCGTGGGTAGCCCGCCCATTTCCCTGAGCGAGCCTCAATAGCTGTGGAACGGGATCATGAAATCGCGGACGCGCATACCGACGACCCCCCTGTTGATGATCCTGCCGAGTTTCTTTCTGGCCATGTCGATCATCGGCTATCCGATTGTTGACCTCGCCTGGACGTCAATGCAGGAGGTCAGCCGCTTCGGAAAGATGATGGGCTTCGTCGGCTTGGCGAATTTCACCGAAGTGTTTCGTGATCCGCTTTTCTATTCATCATTGGTGCGCACGGTGATCTGGACGGTCGCGGTGGTTGGTGGAACGCTGATCATATCACTGCCGATCGCGATTATGCTCAACGACGATTTTTATGGTCGGGGCCTTGCCCGCGTGATTGTCATGTTGCCCTGGGCGATTTCGCTGACCATGACAGCGGTGCTCTGGCGCTGGAGCCTCAACGGTCGCGCTGGACTCATCAATGCGACGCTGTTGGATTTCCACATCATCAGCGAGCCGATCGAATGGCTCGCCACGGCTCCACTTGCCTTCACCGTCGAGATCTTGGTCGGTATCCTGGTCTCCATTCCGTTCACAACGACGATTTTTCTTGGCGGTCTGTCCTCTTTGCCGCAGGAGTCTTATGAGGCCGCGGTTGTGGACGGCGCCAAGCCCTGGGAATTGTTCCGCTATATCACGCTGCCGCTGATGAAACCCTTCATCAACATCGCGATAGTGCTCAACGTCATCTATGTCTTCAATTCGCTTCCAATCATCTGGGTAATGACGGAAGGCGGGCCCGCCAACGGCACAGATATCCTGGTGACCTATCTCTACAAATTGGCTTTTCGCTTCGGCCAGCTCGGTAAAGCGTCCGCGATCTCGCTTATCATGTTTTCCGTCCTGTTCGTCTTCACCATCGCCTATGTGCTGATGGTGATGCGGCAGGAACACGACAACACTGCCGAGGAGATGAAACATGACGTCTAAACTGAAAAAGAGCCTCCTTTACTGGCTTTTGCTGTCACCGCTTTGCGTTGTTATCCTGCTGCCATTCGGCATCATGTTCGTGACCGCCCTGCGACCACGCGACGAACTCTTCGTCTATCCGCCGACCTGGACCTTCAGTGAATTTCGTTGGGGAAACTTCGTCGAAATGTGGGTAAAGACCAATTTCGGCGGTGCGCTTCTAAACAGTCTCTACGTCAGCCTGACCTCGACGATCATAGCCATCGTGCTCTCTATTCCTGCCGCTTACGCGCTGTCGCGCTACCGCTTTTCCGGCAAAGGGCTCTACAGGAATTTCCTTTTGATGACACAGATGATGTCGCCGATCGTGCTCGTCTTAGGTCTATTCCGGCTGATGGTGCATCTCAATCTGGTCAACAGCCTCAATTCGCTGGTCGTCACCTATATCGCCTTCAACATTGCCTTCACGATCTGGATGCTGCAAAGCTACTTCAATACGATCCCGCGCGAGCTCGAGGAAGCTTCGTGGATAGATGGTGCAAGCGGCTTTACCAGCTTGGTGAAGATCTTCTTGCCGCTGGCCGTTCCTGCCATGGTCGTGACCGCGATATTCACCTTCATCAACAGCTGGAATGAATTCGTGCTGGCGCTCACCTTGATCCGCAGCCAGAACGATTACACGCTGCCGGTACAGATATTCTCCCAGGTGGCTGGACGTTACCAAGTAGAGTGGCACCACGTCATGGCGGCGACTGTGCTTGCTACCGTCCCTGTCGCCATCGTCTTCTCCTGGCTGCAACGCTATCTCATCCGCGGCATGGCGCTCGGAGCGGTCAAGTAAGCCGTCGAATATAAGGACCTCCAACATGGCATCGGTTACCATCAGCGGCGTCGAGAAGTGGTTTGGCACCCTGCAGATCCTCCATGGCATCGATATTGACATTGAGGACCAGGAGTTTGTCGTCCTGGTTGGGCCATCGGGCTGCGGCAAATCCACGTTGCTGCGTATGATCGCCGGTTTGGAGCCGATCTCGGAAGGCGAGATATCGATCGGCACACGGGTGATCAATGACGTGCCGGCTCGCGACCGCGACATCGCCATGGTCTTTCAAAACTACGCCCTCTATCCGCATATGAACGTCTTTGACAATATTGGCTTCAGCCTGAAGTTGAGGAAAAGGTCGAAGCAGGAGATTTCGGAAAAGATCAACGAAGCCGCTGAGATACTCGATCTCACACCCTATCTGGAGCGCTCGCCGCGACAGTTGTCGGGCGGGCAGCGACAGCGCGTTGCAATGGGCAGGGCTCTGGTCCGGGATGCGCAGGTCTTCCTCTTCGACGAGCCGCTTTCGAATCTGGATGCCAAGCTTCGGGTTGTCATGCGGACTGAAATCAAGGCCCTTCACCAAAGGCTCAAGACCACGTCGGTCTATGTGACACATGACCAGATAGAGGCCATGACGATGGCGGATCGCATCGTCGTCATGAACAAAGGGCGCGTGGAGCAGATTGGTACGCCGATGGATCTTTATGACTTTCCGGCCAATCTGTTTGTGGCGGATTTCATTGGCTCGCCGTCAATGAATTTTATCGAGGGCATCGTCGCTGCTGATAACGAGGGACCTTTTGTAATGGCTAAGGATAGAACCCGGCTCGCCATTTCACGCGATTCGTCTGCCAAGTTGGGCCAAAAGGTGGTCTATGGGGCCAGACCTGAACATCTTGTCTTGTCGAGCGGAAGCCAAGGGTTCGGTGCAACAGTCGAAGTCATCGAGCCGACTGGTCCTAATATCCAGATCTTTGCAGACGTCGCGGGACAGCGAATTTGCGCGCTGTCCGCTGAACGTCGTACCCACAATCCAGGACAGAAGATCAGATTGCATTGCCCTGAGACGTCCGTTCACCTTTTCGACGCATCTTCAGGCGCAAGGATTTGAGAGCGTCTGCCGCAAGTATCCTGTAACGAATGCCATCCCGAAGCGCGTTAAGTCGAAAAGGCTTCGAGCGACGCGCCCTCTTCCCAAACCAGCTGACCGGCTGCACTTCGCGCGAGATGCATCAAAGCCCCTGATGCCATGTTGGCGCAGGGGCTTTCTTTGTTGCCAGGCGCGAGGTCTGCAATCAGATCGGTGCTGAACGATCGAAGCAAATCCTCGACAGCTCCTCACCAGCCGTTGATGCGCGGCCATTCGACGATGTTGCCACCATGGTTTCCGGAAACGGCATGATATCGATCATACATCGCTGCGGTCATGCAGGCATGGTTAGGGAGAATCCGCACCTTGGAACCGACCGGCAAGACGTCGTAGGGGAAGGGGCTTTGGCTCACCAGGAGGCCGTGTTCCTGGTAAACATAGCCAACAGTGACCCCGGAAATTCGTTCCTGGCAATGCACGTCCATGACCATGCCGAAGCCGACATCCTCCGTCAGACCCGAAGCCGCCGTGCTGCGATCCTTGGACAAGGCAAGCGCGCCCGCATCGATGAGTGCAGTGTTGAACTGGGGCCGATGGCCGATGACCGTCGCGAGAACCGAAAGCGAAATGTCCTCCCGCCCACAGGAATGGATCTCGGACTGCATGACATCGCCGAACATATAGACGCCGCAACGCACCTCCGTCACGCCGGCAAAGTTCACGCCATGGGTCGCTGTCGGTGTCGAGCCGACGCTAACGACCGGAACGGCCAGGCCAATCGCCCTTAGTCGTTCAGCGGCGGACACGGCTACGACACGCTCTTCCTCCGCCACCTTGCGGATATCCTCGATGGTGCGTGATTGATAGGAATGACCGGCATGGGTCAGCACGCCCTCGAGCCGGGTTCCCGGTAGTTCGGTAAGCGCCCGGCCGATATCCAGCAATTCCTCAGAACCGCTAAGAACGCCGGCACGCTGCTCGCCTGAATCGAGTTCGATGAGAACGTCGACCACAATGCCCAAATCGAGGGCTTGGCGATTGACTTCCCGGACAAGGCTTAGCTGGTCGAGGATGACGCTCACCTTGATACCGCGTTTGACGAGCTCGGCGATCCGAGCCAGTTTGTCTGGCAAAACGGTAACGCCATAGGTGATGTCGCAGATTCCGTGGCTTGCGAAATATTCAGCTTCCTTGAGCGTCGAGACCATCACCCCGCCGAAATTTCCGGAGATCGCTATGCGTGCAACCTCAATGGATTTCGCCGTTTTCATGTGAGGCCTAAACCGGACGCCATGGTCCTTGAGCCTGCGGGTCATTCTGCGCGTATTTGCCTCGAGCAGGATCCTGTCCAGGATCAGGCTCGGTGTGCTGAGATTATCCAATTCCATGCTTCCCCTTGCGCAATTCGTGTTGGGTTTCAGGCGCGTGGCCACGTCACGTCGCGGTCGATGGGGAAAATCGGCCGAGGCAAGAACTTGAAATCGAACCGCGTGAGAATTGGCGATGACAGGCCGGGCGCGTCCACCTCGATCACCTGGTCTGGTCCGACGAATTCGTCAAAGCCAGCACGGAAATGACCACGTGACTTTACAACGATTGAACGCGCCTTGCTGATGTCGATCCCCATCATCTCGAAGAAGACAGGGTCGGCACACTGTGTACGTATGGAAATGACGACAACCTTGATGCCTTCGACGTCGAGAAGCACTGTCGTGCCGAGATCGAGCCTGCGATTGGCGTAGAAACCTCGGCGGCCGACACAATCGCCGTCGCGGATCCGTAGCACGGTGGCATTGGCTTCAAATCGGCGCGAGAACTTGTCTGGCTCAACTCGGTTGAAGACTGCCCAGAAACAAGCGCCTTCTCCCAATTCCATGGCCTCTCGCGCCAGCACCGGATCATTGAAAATGCCAAGCACGGCCCCGTTGGCTCGAGCCTTGATCAATGCTTCGAGAAGCCATGTTGTGTTGCCGTTCGCCCCGCCGCCGGGGTTGTCGGCGACATCGGCGAGGATGATGGTTGGCAGGCTCGGATCTTCTCCTGTCGCCACCGCCTTTGCCACCGCCTCGTCGAGCGGAGTGAGATGCGGGTCGTAGCGCCGGTAGTCGCTCCAGGCATATTCGGCAATGTCCTGGGCTACTGCCTCGGCCATGGCGCGGTCGCTGCGGGCGGTCACAATGATGCACAGGCCGTTTTTCGTGGTGTCGGCATAGGCAAAACCGCCGAGTATCGAGACATTCATGATCTCGCCGCCGGACCTGGCCTGACCATATCTCATCAGATCGGCATAGGGTCCCTTGTCGGTGAGAAGGGTCACGGTCGGCGGGCAAACTGGCAGGCGGATGATTGCAGACGCCGGCCGCAATCCAGATAGCATGGAGCTCATTGCAAAAGCCGCCTCGCGACCGCGAGCGACCATGTCGACGTGCGGATTGGTCTGGTAGGCCACCACCAGATTGACTGCCGCAACCATCCGGTCGGAGACGTTTCCATGAAGATCGAGAGTCGCGACGATGGGGCAGTCTTTTCCGACCACGGAACGGGCCATTTCGAAGATATTGCCGTCGGGATCTCGGTCTTGTGTCGTGATCATGGCGCCGTGGTTGCATATGTACACCCCGTCGAGCGGCATTGCCGCTTCAAGCCTACCTTTCATGTCTTCCAATGTCTGGGCGAAGAAATCATGGTCAATCGGTCCACCTGCCTCGACAAGGCCGATCAGTATCGGAGCGGCTTCCCATTCGACGGAACGGTCCATCGTGGCGCAGAAGCTGTGCATTTCCGCAGGGATCTTCGACTCGTCCTTACGGAGTTCCTCGGCCATTTCGATGCCGGCCACGTAGAGCCGACTGAGGAAATCATCGCGCCCGGTTACCGGAGCGAAGCTGTTGCTCTCCAGCATAAGTCCCAGAAGGGCGATTTTCTTTTTTCGAAACATAGACCGTACTCTCTCTTGCACCTCCAGGAAGGATAGGCCGGTATGTCAACCTTCTCCAATGCAAGCTTGGCCTTGTTCGATGCGTGAGGGGTATCAGTAGTTCTCGGGTGGAAGGAGCTCTGCCTGCCCGGCGTCACCGTCCAGCATGGACCACAACTCTTCTGCCATCGCGGGCAGCCGCTCGCGCGAACGGAAGATGCGAATTTCGACGGGGATGAACCATTTTTCGCCACCGGCCAATACAAGGCTGCCGGATGCCAGTTCTTCTGAAATACTGCTCTCTGGAAGCCAAGCCATGCCTCGGCCCTCGCGACTTAGCGTTTTGAGCACAGCCGCCAGCTGGCTGACGAAAACCTTATCCAGATAGACCGGCTCTTCCACATTGTTGATCATGTGTTCGACCGCCTGCCCGATCGCAGACGTTTCAGTATAGGCTAGATAGTGAACGGGCTCTTCCTCTGTGCCAGGAAGTTTATCAAGGGGAGAGCCGGCAGAATCGGGCAGTGTAACCGGCAGCAGTCGGTCGGTGCCGACAAGCTTCGAGGTGAAGTGCATCGGCGGTAAATTCATCTCGACCTGCGGGTGAGCGTGACTGATGGCAAAATGGGATTCACCCTTGATCAGCGACTGCATGCAATCGTTGAACTGGCACGAATCCAGTCTGATGTTGAAGGTATGTGTCTTGGCCTCGATCGACCTGATCCAGTTGGGAAAGAAGGTCAGTGAAAGGCTGTGCGTTGCAGAAAAGCGGATGAGATTGGCCGAAGTCTCACCAACCCGGCGCGCATCCTCCCGTCCCTGAAGGAGTCTTCTAAGTACCTCCTCGGCGACAGGCCGGAACCGTTCGCCGGAGGGCGTTAAACTGATCGGTTGGGTGGTCCGATCAAAGAGCTTCGCGCCGACCCAGTCCTCGAGGCTCTTGATACGGCGGCTGAAGGCTGGTTGGGTGGTGTAGCGCGCCTCGGCCGATCGGGAGAAATTTCGAGTGTCAACCAGGCTGAGAAAGTCCTCAAGCCAACGGCTTTCCATTTCGCACCCCAGTCACTCGCTTTTTGGTGGCAGTATTGTCAAAACGAAAGCCATGTCCAGCCAGGTTATGACGTCGTTTCGCCGTTCCTGCCCGTCCTGCCCGTGGCGTACAGCCTGGAGATTGGCGAGACTGCGGCGAAAAATTACAGCTTGATCCCGACGTTCTTAGTCTGCACATAGCCTAGAAGGGCTTCCTGTCCCTTTTCTCGGCCATAGCCGGAGCGCCGCGTTCCGCCAAAGGGCGTCTCGACACCGCCGACCCACCAGTCATTCACATAGACCTGGCCAGCGACGAGACGATCGGCCGTCCAAAGCGCTAGTTTGAGGTCGCGGGTAAAGACTCCTGCCGCGAGCCCGTAGTCGGTCCCATTGGCAATGGCGATAGCCTCCTCGGGAGTGTCAAACGGGATAACAACCAGGACCGGTCCGAAGAATTCTTCCTGCGCGACGCGCATATCTGGCCGAACGTCGGTAAAAATCGTTGGCGGCAAGAAAAATCCATCGCGCGCGAGCCGCTTTCCACCTGTTGCCAGGGTGGCGCCCTCGGTAACGCCAACTTCACACAACGTCTCGATGCGCTGCAGCTGGCGCTCGGAGATCACGGGCCCCATGTCGCAGCCCTCAGCCCCCGGGCCGACAGTGCGGCGAGCTGCCTCGGCCTTGAGCTTTTCAACCAAAGGCCCGACGATTGAACGATGGGCCACAAGCCGCGAGGCGGCCGAACAGATTTGGCCGGCATGATGCAGTATCCCGCGGGCGATGTTTCGCGCCGCATTGTCAACATCTGCGTCTGCATAGGCAATGGCGGCCGATTTACCACCAAGTTCCATTACGCACGGAATAACCCGCTCTGCAGCCGCTCGTAACACGCTCTTTCCTGTTGCCACTGACCCGGTGAAGACGATGTGGTCTATATCTTTATGTGCAACGAGAGCCGCACCCGCCTCCGGGCCATATCCGCAAACTATGTTGACGGCGCCCTTGGGGACGCCCGCGCGTTCGCAGGCTTCTGCTAACACGAACAGACTGAGGGGCGAATCTTCCGGCGACTTCAGCACGACCGTGTTGCCTGTGACCAGGGCGCAGGCGATAGATCGCGCGCCCACCGGAAGCGGTCCATTCCACGGCACGATCTGGGCGGACACGCCGTAAGGCATTCTGATCGTATAGTCGACGGCGTTGTCTCCAAGCGGGATCTGCCGTCCCTCCAGCTTGTCGGCCATCCCACCGTAGTACCGAAGGTAGCGTTGGGTGAGTTTCACCTCGTTGTAGCCGGCGGCGCGTGTCTTGCCGTTGTCGTGGATTTCCAGCTCCGCGATCTCATCGGCAAGGGTTTCGAGCTCCTCGGCAATCGCAAACATCAATTCGCCGCGGGCCGCCGGCGTCAGTGATTGCAGCCGGCGTTCCTGGAAGCAACGCCTTGCCGCGGCAACGGCCAGATCGATCTCAACGGCTCCTCCGCACGCGACCTGAGAGATGACCTTGCCGTTGCCCGGGTCGACGATCGGGATGGAGCGCCCGTCAGAACTATCCAGCCATTCGCCACCAATAAAGTTTCGCCAATAAGGTCGAATTTGCGCAGCCACGATGCACCTGAGTTTCCGCTGATTATGTCCCAGGCTAGGGCTTGCACGGGCAGGGGGCCAATGTCTTTCGTCGATAACGTGATGTAAATTTGGAATAGGGTGTGCGCCAGTACCTCCCTTGCCCGTGCTGAACGAAACCGGCTCCAACCTCTCCGTCGCGGACGCCATGCCGCGGGGCGAATAGGACGGTCAGAAACTTCGATCGGCGGCTATTGCTGGACGTCCCAGGTCGAGTTTCCTTCAGGGGCTGTTCGCTGCAGGGCAGGTGACATAGCCGAGAACCGTCCGCCCCTGTCGCGCTGGCACCCCGACTTTACCGATGCCTTCAAGGAATGGCTGAATTCCTGAGTGCCGCGAGCCATGCCGCAGATGCATGGGAATATCCGAGCTTGGCATTCCACAAGACGTGCGGTGTCGCGTAAGCAACGCGTGACGGTCCTGCTTCGGTGGCCGCGTGAGAATGCAGCATGGGTGTTTTTGATCGGCTTCGGCTTGATGGCAAGCGCGTCTTCATCACGGGCGGCAGTCGGGGGCTGGGGCGTGAAATGGCCCTCGGGCTTGCCGAAGCTGGCGCCGACATTACTATGGTCGGCCGCACAGTGGAAAGTCTGGACAAGACCGCGGCCGACATCCGCGCGCTGGGCCGCAAGGTCGCGACTATCGTTGCGGATATGAGCGATCCTTCCACTTGCGAAGCCGCCTGCCTTGAGGCAGTGGCCGCGCAGGGTAGCTTTGACATCCTTGTGAATAATATCGGCGGGCGGCGGATGAACATGCCTCTCGAGGATATGCCGTTAGACCAGTGGAAGGCGCTGGTCGACCTGAACCTCACCTCGACCTTCCTGTGCTGCAAGCATATCGGCGGCGCGATGATCCGGCGGGGCCAGGGCGGGCGCGTGATCAACCTTGCCTCGATAAACGCCATGGTCGCGGGCCGCAACATCCAGGGCCGGCATTACGAGACGGCAAAGGCCGGGGTGCTGATGCTGACCCGAAGCCTTGCAGTGGATTGGGCCCGGCACGGAATCACTGTCAACGTGATCTGCCCCGGCATCTTCGGAACCGAGCCGAACAAGCTTTGGGCACAGAAGAATCCGGAAATCATCGAAGCCTATATGCAGACCATACCGATGGGCAAGTTGGGAGATCCCGAAGACCTCGGCGCACTGTCGGTTTATCTGGCCAGCGACGCCGCTCGCTACATGACTGGGGCGGCGTTGGTGATCGACGGCGGTTATGTGTGCCTTTAGATTAGGTGCACTTGGCGCATTGGCCTCAGGCGGCCAGAAGATCGAGCGCGAGGGCCGCCCATCTTATGCCAAGGAGATTGACAGTGCGCGAATATTCGATCGCCGCAATTCCTGCAGACGGAATTGGGCCAGAGGTCATTGATGCCGGCATCACCGTGCTTGAGGTGCTGGCCGAGCAGCGCGGCGACCTGAAGCTGGAATTCAGCCACTTCGATTGGGGATCGGATTATTATAAGCGCAATGGCGTCATGATGCCGGCCGACGGGCTGGAACGGCTCAAGAAATTCGACGCCATCTTTTTTGGCGCCGTCGGCGCGGTCGACGTACCCGACCATATCACCCTTTGGGGACTGAGGCTGCAGATCTGTCAGGGTTTCGATCAATACGCCAATGTGCGACCGACCAAGATCCTGCCTGGCATCGCTTCTCCGTTGCGCGACGTCCGGATCGGCGACCTCGACTGGGTGATCGTGCGCGAGAATTCAGAGGGTGAGTATTCAGGCGCCGGCGGGCGGGTGCATCGCGGCCTGCGCGAAGAAGTCGGCATGGACGTGTCCGTCTTCACGCGCGTCGGCGTGGAACGCATCATTCGCTACGCCTTCCGATTGGCGCAATCCCGGCCGCGCAAGCTCTTGACTGTCGTCACCAAATCGAACGCGCAGCGCCACGGCATGGTGATGTGGGACGAGATCGCCGAGAATGTCTCGCACGAATTTCCTGACGTGGCCTGGGACAAGACGCTGGTGGACGCCATGACGGTGCGCATGGTGCTGAAGCCGCAGAGCCTCGACACGATCGTGGCGACGAACCTTCATGCCGACGTGCTTTCAGATCTCGCAGGCGCGTTGGCGGGCAGCCTTGGCGTTGCGCCTACGGCCAACATCGATCCCGAAAGGCGTTTCCCGTCCATGTTCGAGCCGATTCACGGCTCGGCATTCGATATCGTCGGCAAAGGCATTGCCAATCCGGTTGCCACATTCTGGACCGCGGTGCAGATGCTCAGCCACCTGGGCGAGCAGGAGGCTGCAGATCAGCTGATGCGCGCCATTGAGCGCGCCGGCGAAGCCGGCATCATGACGCCCGATATCGGCGGCAATGCAACCACGCGTCAAGTCACCGAGGCGGTCAGTAATGCCATACGAGGGCGCAACGTTTTGACGGGCTGACGTTGCTCTCCTGTTCGCCGGCGGGCCGGCTAGTGCAACTGGCGAAGCGGCAGGGCGATGCCGGGCCCGCTTCAGTGCTCCGGCATTTGTCGCGCTGGAGGCTCGCCCCCGGCCCTCGGCATCGTAATCTCGCCTCGGCCGTCGATCAGCGATCTGCTGCCGGCTGTCCTATATGCGCGACTATCAGTTTCGTCCTGCAGCAGCTTCGCCACCTTGGTGAACCAAACCGGTCGCGCGTTCTCGTCTCCGGCCTTGACCCTTCAACGCGCAAACAGCCCGATATGGGCGAGTTGGCCAGAAAACCGAGCCACAGGGGAAAGCTTTTGATTTTGGCCTCCCGAAAAAAACAATGAAATCAAGCCCTTCAACAGTCCTCCGGACCCAAGAAATCACCAACTTGGTGTGGTTGGCATCGCCGAATCGAAACGATCAGTGATTGCGGTGTCGGGTGATTGCGGGTCCTCGCAACCAACGTACTTGCAGTGCCGCATGCGTCGTTTTTGCAGCGGGAGAGGGGACGCACCTCAATCTGTCTCCTTGTTGTTCGGTTCGCCAGACCATACGAGACGATACGAAGGATATGGGTTGGCTAACCATCCGCTGAACCATTGATTTTTTCTGTTGGAGTCTCATACCCTCAGCGATAAAAAAATCGTTACAGATCAACATCTTACACGCCGTTCGCCAAAGCTGATTCAAGAATCTGGTTCAGCCGCTCGCCGACCAATGGCAGCTTTGCGCCAAATGTCGGACATTCCACTTGCTGCCGCCGTCCTCCAAAGCGGACATGCGTGGTGCTATCATAGGGATCTACTGAGTGAAGTGCGTCTATTCGCACAATTTGCTCAGGTCAGAGATGTCGCTGTCACAGGTGCTGTGAAGCCGCCGACTGCGGCGGTGCCTGAGAACTTCTCGATCTCGACAAGCACGGACTGCCCGGAGGAGCCTTGCCCGAGGTTAGAGGTACCCTCGTCTCGCGTGAGCATATTCGGGTTCCCATGCAGATTGAGCGAGCCTGGCACACCATATCTTTCAGGGTGACACCGTGCTGACTAGGTGCCTGTTCCTGCGCGAGACGCTGAGTGGGCTGCAATTCGGCAGGCGTTGCCCCCGTGATTGCCTCCGGTTTCGGCGCGGCTGTGGCGTCGAAGCCGCCAGTGCCTTCCGGAATAGGGCTCTGACGGGCTGCGGTTCGCAGGTCAGAGGGAAACCGACAGACCGCCGTCAACCGCCAGCACATGGCCGTTGACGTAACCGGCAGCGTTGGAGGCGAGAAACACCACGGCTCCGCCGAGTTCCTCAGGCTGGGCCCAGCGGCCCGCAGGGGTTCGTGCCTCGACCCATTTGGTGAACGTCTCGTCGTTGATAAGCGCGGTATTGAGCTCGGTGGCGAAATAGCCGGGGGCGATCGCGTTGATGGTGATGCCGTGACGGCCCATTTCGGCGGCGGCGGAGCGCGTCAGCCCATGCAGGCCCGCCTTTGCCGCCACATAGGCGTGAATGGTGGGACGGCCAAGGATCGCCGCAACCGATCCAGTGTTTATGATGCGCCCGAATTTGTTTGGCAGCATCAGGCGCACTGCATCACGCATCATGCGAAAGCAGGCCGAAAGATTGACGGCAATCACACGGTCGAAATCCTCGTCCTCCCATTCGACCAAAGGCCTGCGATGCTGGATGCCGGCGTTGTTGATCAGAATATCGAGACGACCGCGGCGTTCGACGATTCCTTGGAGCGCCGCCGTCGAGGTCGCCGCGTCGGCAACGTCGAACGGCAGGGCTTCGGCCCCGATCCTTTCCGCCACCGCGGAGAGGGCGTCCACGCCGCGGGCGTTGACGATTACCGTCGCACCGTTTTCCGCAAGTGCCTTAGCCATGGCGAAGCCGAGGCCGCGCGAAGCACCTGTGACCAATGCGACACGGCCCTTGAGCGAGAACAATTCCGACATTGAAGCCCCTGGAGCGAGATGAGAATGCTTCAATCTAACCGCATCTCGCTCCAACGAAAGGGCGGAAGTTTCCTCCCGCCCAAAAGCGCTATTTGGCGACGCAGGTATCCGCCGTCTCCGGAGTGCAGACGTCGAGGCCGGTGTAGGTCGGGTCAGCCGGCGGAGCCTTGCCGTCCTTCATCTCCTTCAATGCCATCATCGTCTTGTAGCCCATTTCGAACGGCCGCTGGCCGACTTGGCCAAGGGAGAGCCCTTCCTTCATCTGATCGATCTGCACGGGAAGCGTGTCGGCAACGACAAGGGCCAGGGCCTTCGAGGCGATCTTGTCCTTGTACGGGGCTACCGCAGCGCGGTTGGCGTCTGGGATGAACTGCGGGAAGCCACCGGTTGGGATGAATGCGTCGAGGTTCGGGTTTTTCCCCATGATGTCCTCGAACTGCTGCACCGAAAGCGGGAAATCATCGTTGGTGTAGAGCGGACAGCCTTCGATTTCAGTCCAGCCATTCTGGCCCGTCAGCCGGTCCCCGGGCGAGGCTGCCGATTTGGTGCCCGAAAGCGTATCGCGAATGCCCTGCATGCGCTCATTGTGGTTGGCCGCCGCCGCGCCGCCCGACTGGATGCAGATCGTGCCGCCTTTGGGCTTGATCTGCATGGCAAGCTTGGCAAGGTTCACGCCGATCTCATAATTGTGGGTGCCGATATAGGCGGCGCGAAGATCCTTGTTCTCGGGCAGGAGGTCGGAATCCCAGGTGAGGACCGGGATGCCGGCTTCCTTGGCAGCCTGCAGCGCGACTGCCATCGCCGCGGCGTTCGATGGCGACACGGCGATGCCGTCCACCTTCTTGGCAACGAGGTCCTGCACGATCTGTACCTGCTCCTCGCCGCCGCCATGCTCGCCGGGGCCAATATACATGCACTCCAAGGCCCCATTCGATTCGGCTTCGGCTTTCTTGCAGCCATCGCGTGCCTGGTCGAAGAAAGGATTATTCATGTTCTTAGGGACCAGGGCGAAGGTGTATTTCGCCTGGGCACCGGAAACGGCGAGCACCATTGCGCCAAGCGCTACGGCCGCCGTCAGCAGATGTTTTTTCATGGGACGTTCTCCTCCTGGTGTGATCCCGCAGGCCTCCCGCCGGCGGGTTTCTAGCGGCTTCCTTTGGGCATCAAGGCTGCCAGCGACGCTGCGAGCATCGATCTGCCGCCGGTTTGCATGCCCAAAAGAACCGCAAGAACGATGAAGGCGCCCACGAAGGCACCCTGCCAATTTGAATCGATACCGGCCATCAGCAGTGCATTCCTGATCACCTCGAGGAAGGCCGAACCGATAATCGCGCCGAACGCCGTGCCGGCGCCGCCCATGAGGCTGGCTCCGCCAATGACTGTCGCGGCGATCACGCGCAGCTCATAGCCTTGGCCCATGGCGTTGATGGCCGAGCCGTTGTAGCCAAGCAGCAGCAGCGAGGCGAGTGAGGCGGTGAAAGCCGAGAAGAGATAGGCCTGGAATTTGATCCAGTCGACCGGCACGCCGGTAAGCCGGGCAGCCTCCTCATTGCCGCCGATGGCGAAGAGATGCCGGGCCCAGGCAGTGAAATTGAACACGAAGCCGACGATCAGGGCCAGAATCACCATGGTCCAAAACTGCGATGACAGTCCCGGTATCCAGTGGGGTGCCCAGTCCTGCGGCCCATGCAGCGGCCATCTCGCCTGACCGATCGCCTTGACGATCGGAGCATCGGGCCCGAACTGGTAGAGCATCTGGTTGGCCGAGAACACGACCGCCAGCGAACGCGCCACGGACAGCATGCCGAGGGTGACCACAAAGGACGGCATTCCGACATAAGCAACAAAGAACCCGTTGACTGCGCCGCAGGCCAGGCCGGAGAAAAGGCCGATGGCGAAGGCGACGTACCAGGGATAGTGCCAGGTCAGGAACAGGCCGGCGACGATGGCCACCAGACCCATGATCGAACCGACCGACAGATCGATGCCACCGGTGATGATCACCACCGTCATGCCGAGCGCCATGAGGCCGAAAGGTGCGAAGTTGCGTGTGACGTTGGCGACGTTTTCGGAGGTGCCGAAGCTCGGCTCCATGGCCGTCATCAACATGACGAGAGCAATGAGCGCGATCGTCACCCAGAATGGCTGACTTGAAACCACATGCTGCAGCGCCGTCTTTTCCTTGGTCGGGACGAAGTCCGACATGGCCGGCCGGCCGGTTTCCCCGAGCGACTCCTTGACACTAACCGACTGCCGAGCACTATTCGCCACGGATGGCCCCCGTTATCAGTCCGGTGATTTCCTCGGGCGAGGTGTTGTCGACCTGCTTGTCGGCAACCTTTGAACCTCGCCTCAGCACGATGATACGATCTGCGACGGCGAAAACGTCAGGCATGCGGTGACTGATCAACATGACGCCGACCCCTTGCGCCTTGAGGCGTCGGATCAATTCGAGCACTTCCGCCACCTGGCGTACGGAGATGGCGGCGGTCGGTTCGTCCATCAACACCAGCTTGGCGTTCGAAAGCCGGGTTCGCGCGATGGCTACCGCCTGGCGCTGCCCACCCGACATCTTCCTGACCAGGTCGCGCGGCCGGGTTTCCGATTTGAGTTCCTCGAACAGCGCTGCCGAGCGGTCGATCATCGCCTGCTTGTTGAGCACCCTGATCGGCCAGAAGCCCTTCTTGATCTCGCGGCCAAGAAAGACGTTCTGCGCGGCCGTCAGATTATCGGCGAGCGCCAGGTCCTGATAGACGACTTCGATTCCCTTGGCACGCGCTTGGACGGGTTTGTGGAAATGACAAACCTCGCCGTCCACGACGATTTCGCCGTCGTTCGGCGGGAAGTTCCCGGCCACCGTCTTGACTATCGTCGACTTGCCGGCGCCATTGTCCCCCATGAGACCCACGACTTCGCCCCGCTCTACCTGGAAGCTGACGTCGGTCAGGGCCTGGATGGCTCCAAAGTTCTTGGAAACGTGGCGAACTTCAAGCACCGGCATCGCGGTCCTCCCGGACGACATTTGCCAACCTTGTCCCGGACTTATGCAAGACAGCTAATCAGCGAAACGCATTCAACACAATCATTATTAGATCAGGATTTTCGGGGCGTGGTGCAGGGATGCGACTTGCGGCGCAATAGGATCTTTGATGTCGCTGGCTATGCTCTGCTTTGTGTGCAACGAACGGACTTCGGGCGTGGACAGGCCAGCATGCGGTTGAGGTCGATTTCCCAGCGCCGTTCTCGCCCACGAGGGCAAGAATTTCTCCACGATCGACGGACAAGCTGAGATCCTCGAGAAAGGGATTCAGCCCATACGTCTTTGCGACATCGCGCAACTCGACAAACGCCGACATGAATTTGACCCTTGGATTGCGATGAAGTCACACTCCTACGCGCTGCTTCTTGCGAGCTTGAGCTTGTTCCGCGTGCGCTTCCCGCACCTGCGGCCGGGCGCTAACCTCGGGCACACCCACATCCCACCAGGCATCGCCGGGTGTCCAGCTGAACCCATCGGACACCAGCGTGATAACCGTTGTCCGGTCTGTTCCCAAGGCCCAATCGACGGCCTGCGCGAGGTCCGCGAGGCTATCGACGCGCCGGGTGAGGGCGCCCATTGACTCGGCATGCTTTGCAAAATCGACGCTGAACGGCTCCTTGACGCGGCAGTCCTTGATCAGGTTGTTAAAGGACGCCGCGCCTTTGGCATTCTGCAGGCGATTGATCACCGCATATCCGCCATTGTCGCAGACGATGACGATCATCTTGTGGCCGGACAGGACGGTCGAATAGATGTCCGAGTTCATCATCATGTAGGTGCCATCGCCGACCATCACGATCGGCGTTCTCGTCGGGTCGGCCATGGCGGCACCCCAACCCGCGGCGATCTCGTAACCCATACACGAGAAGCCGAATTCACAGTCGAACGTATTAGGCGACTTGACGCGCCAGTTCTTCATGACCTCGCCCGGCAGACCGCCCGCGGCCGTGATGACCAGGTCCCGCTCGCCAGCGCGTGCATTCACAATGCCGATGACCTGGGCGTAGCTGGGGACGGGCTGATTGGTCGGCTGCTGGTACCCGTCCAGCGCTTTGTTCCACTTGGCGAACTCGGCACGGCCTTTCTCGGTCCATTCCTTTGGCGCCTGCCACTCCTCCAGCGCCGCTGCCAACTCTTTGAGCGAGGCCAAGGCATCGCCAACCACTGCCAGGGCTCGATGCTTGGTGGCGTCCCAGCGGGCCGCATTAATGGAAATGAACTTGGCATCTTTCGCGAACGCGCTCCAGGAACCCGTGGTGAAATCCATCAGGCGCGTGCCCACGGCAACGATCACGTCCGCCGAGGCGGCCAGTGCGTTGGCAGAGGTCGAGCCGACAATGCCAATAGGCCCGACATAGGCCGGATGATTGTGGCTGACCGTACTTTTGCCGGCGATCGTCTCACACAACGGAATACCGTGGATGAGGGCAAGGTCGGCCAATACCTGCTCGGCGCCTGAGTAGCGCGTTCCGCCGCCGGAAATTATAAGCGGGCGCTTGGCTTCTTTCAGCAACTCCACCGCTTCTGCGAGCCGCTCGGCGTCGGGTCGCGGCCGCGGAATCGCGTGCACCGTCTCGGCGAAGAATTCCTCTGGGTATTCCCAAGCCATCTCCTGGACATCCTGCGGCAGTGCGATGAATGCCGGACCGCAATCGGCCGGATCCAGCATGGTGGCGACTGCCTGGGGGAGGGAGGAGATTATGCCTTCGGGATGGACGATGCGGTCCCAATAACGGGTCACCGCCTTGAAGGCGTCGTTGACGTTGATGGTCGGATTGCCGAAGTGTTCGACCTGCTGCATGACTGGGTCAGGGCGGCGATTGATGAAAGTATCGCCGGAAAGCAGCAAGACCGGCAGACGGTTCGAATGGGCGACACCCGCGGCGGTGACCATGTTGAGGGCGCCGGGGCCGATCGAGGTCGCAGCCACCATGATCTGCCGGCGACGCTTGGCTTTGGCGAAACCGATTGCCGCGAGAGCCATCGACTGCTCGTTCTGTCCGCGCCATGTAGGCAACCGATCCTGGACCGCTTCCAGCGCTTCCGATAGGCAGGTCACATTGCCGTGTCCGAAGATAGCGAAGACGCCCGGAAAGAGCGGAACTCGCTCCCCGTCGACGATCGTGAACTGATTGCAAAGATAGCGGACCAGGGCTTGCGCCATGGTCAGACGGACCACTGACATTTGACTCCTCCGGGCATCGCGGCAACTCATGCCGAATGACGAATTCAATTCCTATTGCAGAATTTACTTTTTTGCAAGTGTCATTGCAGAAGAAGTAGCGCAGACCTCGGATCGTCGGCTTTCGAGGTGGAATTCTCCGCTGGTAAACCAAGCGCAAACAAGCCATCATGCAACGAAAATTGCAAGGATGTCGGTCGTGGAAGAGAAAGTCAAAGCCCCAAAGGACTACGAGGAACTCATCCGCGTGATCCACGATCGGTATGAGCAAATGAGCAAGTCATACCAGAAGATAGCCTTGTATCTCACGCAGAACCCGAATGATGTCGCGGTGCGATCCGTGAACGCGATCGCGGAAAGCAGCGGCGTTCATGCATCGAGCTTCGTGCGTTTTGGCCAGGCATTGGGGTATGAGGGGTTCAAAGATCTTCAAACCCTTTTCCAGAAGCGATTGTCCACCGCGGCGCCCGGCTTTGAAGCGCGCGTGAAGGCGCTGGAGACGGAACTCGGGGCGCGAACCGACCGCAGCGAGTTCGGTCTGATGCGCGATCTGGTCGTTCGTGACATAGCCTCGCTGCAGGAGATGCTCACGGCTATCCCGCCGGAAGATTTGGCCGAAGCCGTCAACCTGCTGGAAAAGGCCGACGTCATCTATCTGATCGGGCAATTGCGCTCGGCGCCAGTGGTCGAACTCCTGCGGTACATACTGACGATGTTGGGCAAGCGATGCACATTGCTGGACCCTGGCGGCGGGCTCGCCACGCATATGGCTCGCGTGATCCGCCCACAGGATGTGCTTTTCGCGGTGTCGTTTCGCTTCTATGCAAATGAGGTCGTGAATGTCGTGGAAGAGGCTGCCAGCAGGGGCGTCCCCATCGTGGCGATTTCGGACAGCACCTTGTCGCCGCTGGCCAAGAGCGCACGCGTGCTTTTTGCGGTGCCCGAGCACGAATACACATTTTCAAGATCGCTTGCGGCCCCGATGTGCCTTGCGCAGGCGCTAACCGTAGCGCTGGCAGCGCGCTTGCAGAACAACGGCATTGACCCGCGCATCCCGATAGTGACAGGGCAATAGCTCTCCTGCTTCGCAGGTTGGCTTTCAGTCCTCTTCTTGCCTCTCGCCATGGCAGAGATACGGGCGGCGGCAGCATAGTCCGATTGCAGGCAGGCAAACGTTCGGTCTGCCCCGCAATGAATTTTGCAATTCGGGTCTGTTCATCAAAAAAATTGAAAGCGAATTGACTCATCGGCTGTTGCAGAATATCGATGCTCTGCAATTATCGTTGCGGATCGATTTAAGGAGGATCGCTGGTTCAGTGCGGCCAATCCTTTTCATTGCCATCCAATCTCGGGATGGTGGCTTCAGGAACCGGAACGAGAGGCGGAGAGATTCCCCGGGCAAATCGGGGATTCCGGTTCAATGGGTGCAGCCGGACACCAAGTGGAGGAGAAATAAAATGAAGAAACTGCTTTTGGGCGTCGCGCTATCGGCGCTGATGTGTTCATCCGCCTTCGCCGCCAAGATCGGCGTTTCGATGGCGCGGTTCGACGACAACTTCCTGACCGTGCTGCGCAACGGCATGATCGCGCAGGCCAAGGGCATGAGCGGCGTCGAGCTGCAGGTCGAGGACGCGCAGAATGATGTCGCCAAGCAGCTCGATCAGATCAAGAACTTCGCCGCCTCGGGCGTCGACGCCATCATCGTCAATCCCGTCGACACCTCGGCCACCCAGGCGATGTCGGACGCGGCCGCCGCGGCCAAGATCCCGCTGGTCTATGTCAACCGCCAGCCGATCAATGTCGACACGCTGCCCGACAACCAGGCCTTCGTCGCCTCGAACGAGGCCGAGTCCGGCACGCTCGAGACCAAGGAAGCCTGCCGCCTGCTCAAGGAAGCCGGCAAGAAGGAAGTCAATGTCTACGTGATCATGGGCGAGCTCTCGAACCAGGCCGCGGTGCAGCGCACCAGGGACATCGAGGAAGTCATCGCCACGCCTGACTGCAGCTTCATCAAGATCATCGACAAGCAGACCTCGAACTGGCAGCGCGACGAGGCGCAGAACCTGATGACCAACTGGCTGTCGTCCGGCAAGGCCTTCGACGGCGTCATCGCCAACAACGACGAAAGCGCCATCGGCGCCATCCAGGCGATGAAGGCCGCCAACATCGACATGAAGTCGGTCGTGGTCGGCGGCGTCGACGCCACCCAGGACGCGCTGGCAGCCATGCAGGCGGGCGATCTCGACGTCACCGTCTTCCAGGATGCGGCCGGCCAGGGCGCCGGCGCGCTCGACGCGGCGCTGAAGCTTTCCAAGGGCGAGAAGGTGGACAAGAAGGTCTACATCCCGTTCCAGCTCGTGACGCCGGCGAACATCGACAAGTTCTTGAAGAAGAACTGAGACGCGCGCCTCGATACGGGGCGGCGCGTCCAATCGGAACAAGCGCGCCGCTCCCTTCCTTCTCCCGCCCTACCGGGCGGGAGGACGGGCGCGGTCATTCGGAGGAAGAAGACGTGTCACAGACATCGCATGGCATTGGCGGGCTGAG